>JANPCJ010000159.1:0-7032 GCA_031430895.1 Chloracidobacterium sp.
ACTAAAATGTCCCTAATGCACTTGCTTCGGAGACCCGCGTAATGTTGCACCCGCCGGCGCGCACGCAAGGGCGACCCAATCAAGTTGCACGATTCGCCCTTGCTTACGCGCGGGCTTGTGCAACTTAACGCGGGACTCAGAACAAATTGCATTAGGAACTTTTTCGTGCAAGAATTCGTTAGGAATCGAGTCCAACGGATTTCTCGCTGAGGGTTTTTAAAGATGCACTGTCCAAGCTGCGGGCAACAACAGATATCAACCGAAACAAAATTCTGCTCACGATGCGGTCTGCCGCTCATCGTTGTCGCCGAGGTTCTCATGCACGGCGGCTATCTGCCGCAGCTTGCGCAGCTTAATAATAAGAAAAAACGTATTTTCTCGCGACGAAACGGTTTGGGATTTACCTTAATCTGGTTCTTGTTCTTTCTATTGATAATGGCACCGTTTTGGGGAATTGTCGGCGTCGAACAATTGGCCGGTGTTTCCGCGATCATAGGAATTTTTGGCGGACTAATCATGCTGGTCTCGTCCCTGATTTTCTTGCCGAAAGACACCGTTGCGATTGCCCCGAACTTCTACTCTCCTGTCCAACGCGATCTGAGCGGCCAACCGGCGCTTTACGCGCTCCCGCCTCAACAATCCATGCCCGCGTCGGTGTATGCGGCCCCGCAAACCGGAAGCTGGCGTGACACAAATGACCTCGTTCCAAGCGTTACCGAAGGAACGACAAAACTGCTCGAAAAAGACGAGCGGTAAGAAGTCCAACAAACTTCAGTTTGTTGATTTCTTGTCCGCTTCCATACCTGGCAAGCGGGAGCAACAAACTGAAGTTTGTTGGACTTAGGTTTAATAGCCGACAGCCAATCCGTCGCTTCGCGAATCAATGGCTCCAAGCCGAATTCCCTTCTCATCTATCATGATTCCCGTTGCTGAAGCTATACTTCCCGGCCTTTCCCCAAACTTGTGCCCGAAACCCGTGAGGATGGAAAGTGTATCAGGCGACATCCCGTATGGCTCATACAGGATTTCATCCGGAAACCATTGGTGATGAATTCGCGGGGCATCGATGGCGGCCTGGATATCCATATCGTGGTCGATGATATTTATTACCGACTGCATCACGGCCGAGATTATTCGCGGGCCGCCGCGGGCACCAAGAGCAAACCAAACCGAACCATCTTTTCGCAAAACGATTGTCGGGGTCATCGACGATAGCGGGCGTTTTCCGGGTTGAACAGAATTCCGCTCTCCTTGAATCAGCCCGAACATATTCTCTTTACCCGGACGGGCGGCAAAATCATCCATCTCATCGTTGAACAATACGCCAGTTCCTTTCGCGGTGACGCGTGAGCCGTAGAGATCGTTGATCGTATATGTGTTCGAAACTACGGTTCCCGCGGCGTCAACGACAGTGTAATGGGTTGTATCCATCGACTCGCGACCCGCGACCTGGCCGTGTCCGATCTGTTTGCTGTCTGAAGCCGCTCGCAGGTCAATCGACGACCGCCGCTGCTCGGCGTATTTTTTGTCGATCAATCTCTCGACGGGAACATCAGCAAAATCCGGGTCGGCCATAAATTCGGCCCGATCAGCAAACGCGCGACGCATCGACTCGGCCAATACGTGATATTTCGCGGAAGAATTCGACTGCCATTTACGCACGTCGTACGCTTCAAGCATATTCAGTACCTCGAGCATAACGATACCGCCCGAGCTTGGCGGCGGCATCGAGATTACCTCGTATCCGCGATAGCTTCCGCGCAGTGGTTGACGCTCTTTGGCGACGTAGTTTTTGAGGTCTTCGAGAGTTATCAACCCGCCATTTGCTTTCATATCGTCGGCGATCATTCTGGCAGTCTGGCCGGTATAAAATTCGCGGGCGCCCGAGCGTTCGATCCTGCCCAATGTGCGGGCAAGGTCAGGTTGGCGAAACAAATCACCCTCTGCAAAATGATCTCCGTTATTTAGAAAAATACGTTTGCTCTCCTCAAACTGACCGAGCGTATCCTCATAAGACTTAAATAACTCGGCAAGCCGATATGACAACGCGTAACCGTTTTGGGCGATGAGACGGGCCGGCCGAACGAGGTCGCTCCATTTCATTTTTCCCGAACCGTATTTTTTAAACGCCAGATCAAATCCGGCAAGCGTCCCCGGAACGCCCGACGCTCTGTAACCAATCGTGGACGACCCTTCGCCTCTTATGACATTTCCCTGCTTATCGACAAAGACGTCACGATTAGCGGCCTTCGGCGCCATCTCGCGGTAATCGATAGCGTAGGTTTCACCATTCCTTTTACGAATGAGCATAAAACCGCCGCCGCCAATGTTCCCGGCCTCGGGATAAACAACCGCTAATGCCAGTCCAACGGCAATCGCCGCGTCAACGGCGTTTCCACCCTTCTTCATCACCTCGACGCCGATTTTTGAGGCGAGTTCGTGTTGGGACGCGACCATTGCATGCTTCCCACGAACGGGTTTCGGGGCCATCGCAGACATCCGGGGCGGGAACAGAGACGCCATTAGTCCGACCGTGAGCGCGGCGCCGAGCAGTAGACGGATAAATTTGATTTTCATAACCGCACTCTATCAAATGTCGCTTTTTTCGACAAATACGGACTGGAGCGCGGGCATCCCCCCAGCCCGTGAACGGAGCACACAAAGCCAAAAAGATACGGGCGGGCACGATGCCCGCGCTCCTAGTTTCAGGTTTTTCTATTTAGACAAAAAAGAGTTATAGTCTTTTTTTCGCGTAACAACACACTTTATTTTCGAGTTGTTTTTCGCCTCAAATGAACGAAGACGGTAGTAGAAATGGATTTGACACGCTTTTCGCCGAAAAAGTTTGTAAAGGCCGCGCGCCGCGTTCCCTCGCGTATACAGCGCCGTCTGACTGAGTACCGTTTCGTCGCCTACCTGGCTGTCCTTGGCCCCGGAATCATCGCCGCGAACGCCGGTAACGACGCCAGCGGAATCGCAACTTATTCGAGTGTCGGTGCCGGTTATGGCTATTCCCTGCTCTGGACTTTCGTTCCGATGGTCGTCAGCCTGATCGTCGTACAGGAAATGTGTGTGAGGATGGGCATCGTCACCGGCCAGGGTCTTGCCGATCTTATTCGCGAGCAGTTTGGCGTCAGATGGACGGCGTTTGTGATGCTGGCTCTGTTGATCGCGAATACAGGCGTCATCATCTCCGAATTTGTCGGCATCGCCCAGGCGTCGGAGCTTTTCGGCATTCCGCGTTATATAACGATCCCTTTAACGGCCGGTTTGATCTGGTGGCTCGTCGTCAAAGGCTCACAAAAACGGGTAGAGCGCGTTTTTCTCGCGATGTCGCTGGTATTTCTGTCCTACCTGGTTTCAGCCTATCTCGCTCGTCCCGACTGGGGCAAGGTCGGTGAATCCATCATAAGCCCGACATTTAGCACGGACGCTGGCTATCTTTTCATGATAATGGCGCTGATCGGCACGACGATCACGCCATTTATGCAGGTTTACGTGCAGTCGTCGGTCGTCGAAAAACAGATGGATGTCGAAGACCTGCGGCTGGCGCGGGCGGATGTCATTTTGGGGACGGTTTTCGCTTGCGTGATCGCCGCGTTTATTGTCATCTGCGCGGGTGCGACGCTCAATGCCCGCGGCGTGACAACCATAGACTCCGCCGCGACCGCCGCAGAGGCGTTTGTTCCGGTAGCCGGTGTTTATGCAAAGTATCTGTTTGGCATCGGGTTGTTCGGCGCGGCGATGCTTGCGATGGGCGTTTTGCCGCTTGCGACGGCCTATAGCGTAAGCGAGGCTCTGGGATTTGAGAAAGGCCTTTCCCGCAGCTTTCGCGAGGCTCCGATATTTATCGGCATATTCACCGCCCTGATCCTGATCGGTGCGGCCGTCGCTCTGATACCGGGAATTCCTCAGATCAGGCTGCTGTTAATTACTCAATGCATTAACGGCCTGCTGCTGCCCATCATCCTCTTCGCGATCGTGACGTTGGCAAGCAACGAAGAGATCATGGGAAAACAAAAAAATGGCCGGGCATTTAACCTGTTTGCGTGGCTGATAACGCTTACCGTGTCAACTCTTTCGCTCGCATTGATTGGGAAAACGATTGCTGATATGTTTTAGCACTATATGCCCGCATCCGAACTTCAAAAAAAGGCTGCCTACTTTCTCGTGTTTGCCGCTTTGATGGCACTTGCCTTGATTTTCTTGTTTCCTTTGCTCGAAGAATGGGTTCCCTTATATCTGGCTGCACGGTTTAACGTGGAAATCGCGGCGGACTGGAGCGTTTCCGTTAAAAGCGTAGACATGACGAGCAAGATGACCGAGACGTACATCTCGCTGATTCTGACGCTTCTAAAAATATTTAAGGTCATCGTCTCTCTGGCCCTTGTAATTTCGATTGTTCGGTTCCTGGGCTACCTGATCACCAAAACTGTCCACCGAAACACCGCACAGGGCGAGATATCTTCGCTGATCAAAACCGTAGTTTCGATCGTCGTTTACATCGTCGCGTTTTTCATTATTTTTCAGTCCCAATTTCCGTCCGTACAGCTCGCGCCTTTGTTTACGGGTTCTACTATCCTCGGCATCGTCGTCGGTCTCGCTTTGCAGGATACTCTGGGTAATCTTTTTGCAGGTCTTGCATTACAAGCGGACCAATCCTTTCAGGTCGGCGATGTTATAGCAATCGGCAGCCTCGGAACGGGGGTGGTCGAGAGCGTTTCGTGGCGTGGGGTAAAGATCAGGACATTTCAGAACAAGCTGCTGGTAATCAGTAATGCCGCCATGGGAAAGGAGGCAATCGAAGTCGCTCCGAAGGGCAACCTAAACGCCCGCATCGTCTTTTTTAACACTGTCTACACGGCCTCGCCCGCCCACACCGCCCATCTCATCCGAGAGGCGGTGCGCCAGAGTGAGAATGTTTCACCAAAGATGCGGCCGATAGTTCGCATTCGCGGTCTCGCAGCCGATGGTCTGGATTGGGAAGTAAAATACTGGCTCGAAGATTATTCGAAATACAACGACAGCGACGCCGCTGTCCGCCAGCGAATCTGGTATGTCTTTCAACGCGAAAAGATCGACTTTGCATATCCGACCCGCACCGTCCACATCGTCGAAAAAGCCGTCGAGGTCGAGCCCGAAGAACTTGTCACCACGATCACTGAGCGGCTCAATCTCGTTTCGATCTTCGCCCCGCTGTCCGACGATGAGATCGAACGCCTCGCCAACGCCTCGACCTCGAGAGTTTACGCCCCGGGCGAAGCCATCGTGCGAATGGGCCAACCCGGCAACTCCATGTTCGTGGTCATCCGCGGTTCGGTAAAGGTGCAGATCCCCGAAAACACCTATCAAAAAACGCTGACCACGCTTCACGAAAACGATTTCTTCGGCGAAATGAGCCTCCTCACCGGCGAACCACGTTCAGCCGCCGTCATCGCTATCGAAGAAACCGAGGTCCTCCGCATCGACAAAGATGGCCTCAAACCGATCTTTGAAAGCAATCCCACCCTCGCCGAGTCAGTCTACGAACTAATCGAGGAACGAAAACAACACCTAAGCATCGACGCCGGCCTCGAAGAAGAAGCCAAAGCCGAAACCCGAAAAGGCGTCATGAAGTCGATCAAGAAATTTTTTGGGCTGAGATGATCTATGCATAAGCCCGCGCGGAAGCAAGGGCGACACCGTCAAGTTACGTGTCTCGCCCTTACCGAGGCCGTGTCTAAAGTCACCACTTTCAGGAATTAGCCACGAATGCACGAATAAAAAACGAAGAATTCCCTCATTTGTTCGTGCATTCGTGGCTAAATTCTCGCCAATTTATTGGATTGCCCAGTTTTGACACGGACTCTTACCCGCGGGCTTGTGCAATTCACTAATCTGGAAATAGCCTAAACACGACACTCCTACATCAAGCATTTGTGTCGTAGATATCGTGCAGGACTTCGGAGATCGTTTGGCGTTCCGCCGGCGGGGATTCGTGGTTGCCGTGAGCCACTTTTCTTCGGGCTAAGGAATGGACACGCTCGGGTGGCCTTTCGGGGGCAATGGCGGAGACCGCTTCCAAGAAATCGGGGGCGTCGTGAGATGCTTCGGCGTCGGAGTTTCGGAAAGCTTCGATATCAACAACCGATTCGAGTGTCTGTTCGTTTTGCGGGAGATGCGGCACGACCTGGGCCATTTCGGCACGGCTGTATTCAAGAAGGTCTTTTGCTCGGTTCTTACGGGCCCGTTCCAGGGAGCGGATGGCTTTTGAAGTGAGCGGGGCTTCGGCGGGTGCGCGTTCGATCTTTCGCAGCATGCGGACGTATTCGCGAAGGTCTTTGCTTGGAAAGACTATGGACGATTCTTTTGTCGACGCATCTTCGACTACGCGTGATAGATTTTTAGCCGCCGCTGCATGGTCGTTTAATCTTTGATATAAAGCACCCAGGCCAAAATATACGAGCGGCGGGGCGGCGGTCATCGAGCGGGCGATAGACTCGCCTCGGGCGATGGCTTCCTGAATCTCAAACCCATACCAGCGGCAGGGTGAAAGGACGAAAAATGAAGTGCTCTCAGGAGAGATCGCGGAATTAGCTTTTGTGCATGGACAGCTACAACAAGCTCAAGGTCAAAATGAGAGACTCAGGGGTTCACGTGAGGAGCGGATCGGGCTGGAGAATCGCGGGGCGTCGATGCTGCTGATATCGAACCTATCGGCCCGGCTTGGGCGTGTCAAGACTATTTACGACGGGCTGTACCACCCCGCGCGTGTTCTACTCGACGGGCGCGCCGCGGATGATCTGGCGGACGCGGGCACCGACGGCCTCGAATTCACGGGCGTCGGCGGCGCCGCGCAGCCCGGCCAGTTGCTCGGCCGCGCCGGGCGCAGTCCACTCTGCGGCGAAGGTGCCGTCCTGCACCTCGCGGAGGACCTGCCGCATGGCCTCGCGGCTGGCTTCCCCGACGATCCGCGGTCCCCGCGTGAGGTCGCCGAACAGGGCGGTCTGGCTGATGCGCCCGCGCATGCCGTCCACCCCGTGATCGCGGATC
>JANPCJ010000160.1:0-2058 GCA_031430895.1 Chloracidobacterium sp.
GAGCGGTAGCGACCGGGTTCATAAACCGCGAACCGTAGATACCCCTTCGATTCGGTCTACTGTCGGGGCTTCGCTGAGGGATCGCCTGAATAGAGCGTATGGCGTAAGGAGAGATAATGGAGGCAGTCGAAATCCAACGTAGCGGTCTTACGACGACAGATATTCTTGCTCTTGTCGGAGCATTCACCGGCGTGCTGGGAACAGTTGCAGGAGTCTCTGCTCTCGTATGGGATTTCTACAAGTGGCGGTATGCCGAACGTGTGAGACTCAAAGTATCAGCGACGCCCGGTTTCGTGGAGTTGGGCAAGCCCGGCATCGAGTATATAAACGTTACAGTCACCAATGTCGGGAAAATTTCAACGACGATCAAGCTTCTTTCGTTTCATGGATTCAACTCGAAGAAAGAGCTGAAAAAACGTAATGGCCAGAGTGTTCAAATCGTTAGAGCAACGGCATACGGCGAACTTCCAGTTCGACTTGATCCCGGCGATGACTGGACCGGTGGATGTCGGCAAGATATGGCTGCATTAGTCGTTTGTCGAGATTTCAAATTCTTCTTCGTGCAGATCGAAGATACTTTGTCTGATTTCCCGTTCCGGGCAGAGATCGATAAATCGCGTATATGGAAATTGTGATTGCCCCTTGGGCCGCATTTATCGGTTACGGATTCTCATAAGGGCGGTTCCAAAAATCACATTTAGAAAAGGTTGATAAGCCGATAGTTCTAAAACTGGTAAAAGTCTAGTAAAATGAAGGTGAGATGACAAATAAAAAGCAACCTGCAAGAGGATTTTTCGATGAGTATGAGCAGTTGGAAAAGCTGAGTAAACTGAAAGATCCGCTGGAGAAACTGAGGGACAGGATAGATTTCGAGTCGTTTCGGGCGACGCTAGACGGGATATACGAGAAGACGGAGCGCAAGAGTGCGGCCGGGGCGAAACCGTTTGATTATGTGTTGATGTTCAAGATAATTATTTTGCAGCGGCTGTATAATTTATCGGACGAGCAGACGGAATTTCAGCTCACGGATCGGCTATCGTTTCGTAGATTTGTCGGGTTGGAATTGAGCCACAAAGTACCTGATACCAATACGATATGGACATTCAAGGAAAAGCTGAAGGTCGATGATAACGAGCGAAAGCTGTTTAATTGTTTTTACGCGGAGTTAAAAAAAGAGCAGTTAATCGTGTCGGCGGGAAAAATGGTGGACGCGAGTTTTCACGAAGTGCCGCGACAAAGAAACACCCGGGAAGAGAACGGTTTGATCAAAAAAGGGGCGATTCCGATTGATTGGGACGAGAAAAAACGACGGCATAAAGATACGGATGCCCGTTGGACGAAGAAAAACAACGAACTTTATTACGGCTACAAAAACCATATCAAAGCGGATGTCGGGAGCAAACTGATCGACGATTACGTGGTCAGCGAGGCAAGCATGCACGATTCAAGGGCACTCGAAGACTTGCTGACGGAACAGGATGCGGGACAAAAACTGTATGCGGATTCGGCGTATGACGGACAGGAAGAAACGGTTGAAAAAGCCAGAATGGAGAATTTGATCCACGAAAAAGGCTACAGAAACAAGCCGTTGACAGAGGAGCAAAAAGAAACAAATCGAGGCAAATCAAAGGTCAGAGCGAGAGTTGAGCATATTTTTGGATTCGTAGAAAATAGCCTGCACGGGACATACATGAGATGCATCGGCGGCGCTCGGGCACAGGTCGTCATCGGCTTAACGAACCTCGTGTACAACATTTGCCGAGCCGTCCAATTGAAAATCAATATGTTCGCGGAGAAGTCCGTTCAAACGGCAGAATTGACCAGTCGTTAAGCAAAAAACGGGACAAAATGGAACTAAAAAGCCAAAATCCCCGACCAGAATCAGCTTAAACAAAAGAAAACCGGACAACCTAACCAAAAGTTAGCCCGAAAAAAAATAAAAACCTTGAAACGCGTTAACAGGAATTTACCAAACTTATTTTTAGGACCGCCCTTATATCGAAGGCTATTACAACCGGATCAGAAGACATTCGGCTCTCGGCTACCTGAGCCCCGAAC
>JANPCJ010000161.1:0-5782 GCA_031430895.1 Chloracidobacterium sp.
TTATGACCTTTAATTTAGATATGAAGATCCTTGTCACCGGCGGCTGCGGTTTTTTGGGCACGCACGTCCGGCGTTTTTTCAACGCCGACGACCTGTCGCGCCGCTCCAATCTTGACATTCTGAATGTCCAGGACACCGCCATTGCCGCGGATTATGACGTTGTCATTCATCTCGCGGCGGAACTGAACAAATCTCCGTCGGCAGCCGGCAACGTATTTCTGACAAACGTCGAGGGAACGGTCAATCTACTACGCGAGATGAAGGAGAACGCGCTCTTCATATTCGCTTCGACAAAAGATGTCTACGGGCGCTTCGCCGATAATTTCAAGGAAGTTCCTGAGTCTTGTCCCACGCTCTATTCGGGCCAATCCGCTCTCGAATGGTCGAAACTCATAGCGGAGCGTTATGTAGAATATTACGCCAACGCCGGGAATTTCCGTTCATGTATTTTCCGGTTGTCCACGGTCTATGCTCCTTTGACCGAGTACAACACGCCAAATTTTGTCGGTCATTATGTCGACGCGATCAATAAAGGCGAACGGCTGCAGATGGCAGCAAACGGAGACCCGCGCCGCGACCTGCTCCACGTAGACGATTTTTCTCGTGCGTGTTCCGCTTTTGCCGAATCAATCATCCGGCACGGAATCTACAATATCGGCGGCGGGGCGGCAAACGCGTTGACTCTCCGTGAACTGATCGCTCGCCTGGAAGAAGCCTCCGGCCTACAGGCCGTAATCGATGAAGAAATTTCTCTTCCCGGGCCTGTTCCGTTTAATTACGTCACCGACTTGGGCCTGATCGCACAAGAATTGGGCTGGCAACCTAAGATTGGGCTTGACGAGGGACTGAAAACGCTTTTTAACCACGGATGAACACGGATGGACACAGATATTTTTTCCTTGTTTCCGAATCTGTGTTTATGCGTGTCCATCTGTGGTTAAATTTTCTTGGATGAAGATACTCGTTCGCGGAACAAATTGGATAGGTGACGCCGTTATGTCGGTGCCGGGCTTGCGCGAGTTGCGGCGGGTATTTCCTGACGCGTCCATAACGCTGCATACGCGTTCGTGGGCGGACGCTTTGTTTCGGGACGCGTCGTTTATTGATGAATTGGTGACTTTCGACAAACACCGGTGGAAGATCAAGGATGTCTATGACAATTCACAGTTTCTCCGAGATGACGGATACGATATCGCGATATTGCTGCCGAATTCTTTCGAATCGGCGTTGACTTCGTTCGTCACGCGAATTCCCCGCCGATTTGGATATAACAAAGATGTCCGCGGGCTGCTGCTCACCGACCCTATCGCGGTCCCGGAATGGAAAAACCGGCGACATGAGGCGTTCTATTATTTGAATTTGATCGCCGAGGTCGAGCGTCGGGTGCTTGGACTCGAGACTGTCTCGCAATCGTTTCCCGATACAACGATTGAGATCTCGGATGCGCGGAGAGCCGACGCGAACACGCGGCTACCGGAGGCCGGACTCGATATGACCAAACGCACTGTCGCTCTCGGGGTCGGTTCTACGAATTCTCGCGCCAAGCGCTGGCCGGCCGAGAACTATGCAAAATTGAATGACATGCTTCAGAGCGAGGCGGATGCAAACGTCATACTTGTCGGCTCAGAGGCGGAGGCAGACGTAGCCGAGAGCGTTTCCAAGCTCTGCCGTCAACCGCCGTTAAACCTTGCAGGCAAAACCGATCTTGCCGAGGCCGTCGCGATCCTAAGCGAGATCGATCTGCTGATTTCGAACGACATGGGCCTCGCCCACATCGCTCCGGCTGTCGGGACCCAAACGATCGCTATCTTCGGCCCGACCAATCCCGAAACGACGCGGCCATACTCGATAAATGCCGTGGTCATCAGAAAAGAGGTAGAATGTTCACCATGCATGCTGCGCGATTGTCCGATTGATCACCGCTGCATGACGCGAATCTCGGTTGATGATGTGTTTCAGGCGGCTAAAGAAATTTTCAACGCAAAGTCGCAAAGTCGCCAAGACGCAATGGAAGATAATTTTACACCGTTTCCTTCGTAGCTTAGTCTTATTCTAACTCTGCGTCCTTTGCGGCTTTGCGTTAAAAAATCTTCATGAAACGGCCAGCAATATTTCTCGACCGCGACGGTACTCTGATCGAAGAAGTGAACTTTCTCTCGCGGGTTGAAGATTTACGCCTGTTCCCTTTCACCGTTGATGCAGTCAAACTCCTCAAGAACAAGGGTTTTCTTATCATCGTCGTTACAAATCAATCCGGTATCGGCCGCGGTATTTACGATGAGGCGGCGATGCACTCGATCCATGACCAAATACAGATCGAACTCGAGGACGCCGTCGACGCATTCTATTTCTGCCCGCATCTTCCCTGCGACGGATGCCGCTGCCGCAAGCCCGGTCTTGGAATGCTGGAGTCGGCAATGGTCGATTTTGAGATTGATTTGGAAAGATCCTGGATGATCGGCGACAAAAAGATCGACGTCGAGACCGGACAGAGCATCGGTATTAAGACCGCGTTCGTATTAACGGGTTACGGCCTCAAGCATCAATCCGCGCTCAAGCAAGCGCCTGATATAAGCGCGGAGCATCTTGGTGCCGCGGCGAACGAGATTGGCAAGTTCACGGTGAAGAGCTAACCAAATTGCAGTCAGGAAGGGCGGGCTTGCCCCGGGCTTGCCCCGGGCTTGCCCCCGCTCTTCAGCCTTCCATATCTTTCAAGACTCCTCTATAAATACCCGATTCATCGTCACCGGTTCAAGCGGCTTGTCCTTCGCATTACGCTCGACCGCGGCGATCGCGTCCACGACATCCTGTCCCTCGATTACCTTGCCAAATTTGGAATAGCTCGGCGGCAGCGGGTAATCCATATGCATTATGAAAAACTGTGAGCCATTTGTGTTCGGGCCTGAGTTGGCCATCGCAACCGTACCTTTCTCGTATGGGCCGGAATAGAGCGACGATGATTTGTCGATCTCGTCGTTAAACTTCCCGCCCCAAGCGGATTCGCCGCCATAGCCTTCGCCGAGCGGATCGCCGCCCTGGATCATAAAGTTCGGTATGACGCGATGAAAAATAACACCGTCGTAATAGTTCTTGTCCGCCAATAAACGGAAATTCTCCGTTGTCTTCGGGGCATCCTGTTCTAATAACTCAAATTTAATCGTTCCCTTGTTCGTTTCTAAAACCGCAATTCTATTTGCCACTTTGTTGGGTAATCTCCTTACTTGATTTTCACGACAGGTTGATCCGGGTGAGCCGGATTTGGAATCAATACTCGATTTCGACAATCAACCTGCATATCCAAAACTTCTAAAATTGTTTGTCCGATGATGACTTCGTCGCCGAGAACCATCGCACCTTCGGCCGTTTCACGTCCGATGATGTTGAAGGTTATCGGTTCGGTTAAATCCACCACTTCGACTCGCCCATCCGCGTATTCGGCAACACGTTGACCGTCGGATTGTAACCCTAGCTGAACCATCACATTCACGGGAACGACGGACGAGACGGCGCCCGCTTCGACTAGTGCATCAGCCTCGTACGTACGGATATCGTCCTTTTTGATCTGCCCGCGTCTTGCCAACGCCCGATCCAGAGTATTCGTCAACTTCACTTTTACTCGTACTTCACCCATGTTCTCACTCTTGTAGTATAAATTTCCCGATCGCCGTCGCAACGCCCGCGTCGTCATTACTTAAAGTTGTATAAAATTCCGGCCTTTCAAGCAACTTCGCGTCGGCGTTTCCCATCACGACACCGGTTCCTGCGTATTCGAGCATTTCAAGATCATTAAAATTGTCACCGATGCACATTACATTTTCGGCGGTCAGGCCGTTTAGCTCGGCGAGGCGTGAGACGCCATGGCCCTTCGAAGCACCGGGCGGCAGAATGTCGAGCAACGTAAAATCCAGCGTCGGATAGATCGTCGCGAGGATCGTTACATTGCCCTGGAACTCTTCGTTAAGCGTTGATTCGAGTTCTCGCATCGATCCGCAATTGCCCGAGAACGAGATGTGAACAATCTCATGGTCGGCGAGAGTGTCTTCGAGCAAAGGAACATGAGCAACGCCGCTACGACCGATCTCGACGCCGTGAAGGCTTTCGGACCAACGCAGGTATTTCTTGAGCGGAATATTGTCGTCCGAAATACGGTCGTAAAGCAGCGTTCCGAGCCCGTGCGGGTCGGTGCTGACCAATGCGTCACCGCCGAAGGCCTTTCCGACGCGAACAACCTCTAAACTCATCTCGGTCGTCAAAAGGGAACAATGAACCGTTTCTTCGCTGTCCGCATATTTGAGCAATCCGCCATTGTGCGTGATCAGCGGAGCGTTTAACCCAAGATCGATCCCAACGGGGCTAGCATCCCGAAACCGCCGCCCGGTCGCGATCGTCACCAGCACACCCGCGTCCTCAGCCGCCCGAATAGCCTCGCGATTCGCGTCGGGAACCTGGCCCAATGAATTTAGAGTTGTGCCGTCGAGGTCGAGGGCGAGGAGTTTGATCATTTGGCGTGAGCCGCCTTGTCCGCATCGACGAATGAGCGCAACAGCTGATTTATCTTTGTTTGATAGCCGTTACCGCCAGTCCTTAGATAGTCGATGATATCCGAATCGAGCCTCAAGGTTACTTGCTTTTTCCGAACCACCGGTTTGAGGCCCTTTCTAACGACAACATTCGCCCAGAATTCAGGTGTGGTCGGTGGAATATCTGAATAATCAATATCCTCATCCGACATATTTCTCAGCGCTTCAATGTCAGTCCCGTATATTTTTGAAGTAGTATTCTTGTTCATTCCTATTCGCACGGCGTGCTGAAATTATTCTTACTATCAAGTCATCGCCAAGATCCGTTTCGGTGTGAACGACAGCGATAACGATTCCGGCGAACAAGCCAAAAGTAAGTAGCCTTTGTTCGCCATAATCAAATCGATCATCAATGCCCTGAGCGGTTTCGCTTTCAAAAAGCTCTTGCAAATCAGCAAAATCGATTTTTCGCTTGGCCAAGTTAATCTTCCGCTTATTTTCATCCCAATCTAAGATTAGCATATGTAACTACATTATGTAACTACTATTTTTCTTCTTCCTCCTACAATCACTGCAACTACAATTAGGCAAAGTAAGGAGATCAGAATAAACGTAGAAGTCCAATCAAACCATGTAGCACGACGCAGTGCCATGTAGCAGAGTCCGCCGTCGGGACACATATCTCCACCGAAGAAGCCGGACCGCAAGCGCCAAAAAGTCCCAAATGAATGAATTATTCCATAACTGATAACGATCAAAAACGCAGTAATATATTTATCGGCAACAATGATACTAACCAATAGTAAGAGAGATATAGCATGGTAGAGGGCGACCGGATATTGAGGCGCGGCATCAACCGCGAATCCCAACATGGGCTCGGGCCAAGTAAGGTACTCATATTGGGCGAGTCCGAACTGGACAGCGAATATGACAAAAAGGACAGAGGTTAGAAATATTAGAACTTTTTGAAGATGCTGCATTTCAATAATCCGTCCTATTAATTCCCACGCTTTTCCTGTCGTTCCTTTTCCAACCACTCCTGATACTTCGCTTTTCCTTTCTCAAACTCCGCTGCGGAGGCGTAGAACCAGTGTGAGCCATCGTTTAGGTCTACGTTTCTGACGTAGAAAATGTAGTCGTTTGGCGTCGGGTTTAGGGCGGCTTTTATGGAGCTTTCGGTTACGGACGAGATTGGGCCGGGCGGGATGCCGGTTTTGATGCGGGTGTTGTAGGGCGAATCGACTTCGAGGTCGCTTTTGTTG
>JANPCJ010000162.1:0-19115 GCA_031430895.1 Chloracidobacterium sp.
GCCGATTATAACAGCTTCAAAGGCTCGGCCCTCGGCCTGGCCCACACGCTGCGTCAGACTGCCATATTTCGGCCAAAGAATAAATCGAAGAAGGTCAGTAATCTCTTCTATGTAGGAGCCGGCACAAATCCAGGAATCGGCACACAGATATGCCTGATAAGTGCGGAGCTTGCATACAAGCGTGTACATGGAATCACGACAGCCGAGCCGCTTGAGACGCTTTGAGTCCCGCCTTTAGGCGGCTCTTCCTTCGAAACGCGTTGTTGATCGGGAGCATGGGCCGCCTAAAGGCGGGACTCAAAACTTTTGGAGGGCGATTTCCCAAAAGATGATGAACCCGGAGGCCACATTTATCGCAGGGAAGGCACGATATAGTTTGAACAGTCTTCCGGTTCGTACTGACTGCACCGACGCAAGCATCAGGAAAAGGTAAGCAAAGCCAAGCGAAACGCTGGCGAGGCCGAGATATTCAAACGAGAAAATCGCGGCGGCAACATAAAGCCCGCTGCAAATTGCGAGTGTGCCGAACGGTCGGCAGACGGTCGCGATGGTTTTGAGACCGGCTCGTCTATCAGCCTCGATGTCGGGAATCGCGGAATATGCGTGCATCGCGGCGGTCCAAAGCCCGGCGGCGGCGAGTAAAGTCAGCGGTGGAAAATTGCCGGATAGCAATTGATAGCCAAATGCGCCTGGAAATATGTAGAGGATATTAAAGGCCGAATCCAAAAAGGGAACGGCTTTTGCCCGAATCGGCGGGGCTGAATAGAAGATCGAAAACATCAGGAAACCGAGCAAGGACGCGATGCCGGCCGGGACAAGAGTGACGGCCGTAATCAGGAAAGGGACATTTATTAGTGCGATCCATACGGCAAGGGTTTTGTGTCGATCACGACTGACGAGTGTTTCATACTCGACCTTTTTCTCATTCAACCTGTCGGTTTCATAGTCAAAAATGTCATTTACGCCGTAGATGAGAAGATTGGCGGGGAATAGAAAATAGATGACGAACAGAGCAGCGCGCCAGTCGAGGAGTTCGTTTCGCGTCGCCGCACCAGCGATAAGCCCAACGATATACGGCCCAAAAACATAGAACCAAAATCGCGGTCGGCTGACCTTTAGCAAGAATCGGAGATCGGGCATGTTTTTGAGTATAACTTGGATGGGGTTTGTCGGCTTCGGTGCCCACACAGGAAAAGAGCGGGGGCAAGCCCGCCTTCCGGACTTTTTTAGCGTTCACGGACTTGAGATCCATATCTAGACTATTGGTCAACTTGGAATGAAAGCAAAAGAGCTAACAAATGACAGTCAGGAAGGCGGGCTTGCCCCCGCTCTTAGATTAGGCGGATCAAAGATCACGACAGCCCTCTCTCTTCTTGCCTTCCTGTCGCTTGGCGCCTTTTTTATGGTCAACGTCGAAATGCCCCCGCGGGCGAATTATCTGTCGGGGCTTAATGTGATTCTTTTCGCGATTCCAGCTTTCTGGGCCGCAACCCGCTGGCTCGGAACGCGGGATGCAGTGATTTTATTTACAGTTTTGGGTGTGCTGGCTTTGTTGATCGAGACTCTCGCCATTATCACCGGTTTTCCATACGGCCACTTTGGGTATTCCGACCTGCTGGGTTATCGCTTGTTCGGCTACACGCCGTGGACGGTAGCGCTGGCATGGACGCCACTCGTGCTGGCCGCGTACGCAGTGTTTGGCAGGGTAAAGTCTTATTTTGAAAAAGCCATCGCGATGCCCTTCCTGCTCGTCGCGTTCGACCTCGTTCTCGATCCCGGTGCGGTCAAACTCGGCTTTTGGCGTTACGAAACCGGAGGCGATTTTTATGGTGTTCCCATATCGAATTTTCTCGGCTGGCTATTCTCCGGTTTTGTCGCGGCAGCGGCAATAGAATTGTTTGTCCGATTAAGGAAGCCCCTTTTGCCCGTCCCTGCACAGCTTATTTTGAGCGGATTCCTCATCATATTTTTCTGGACGGCAATCGCGTTTTTCTCCGGAATGACTACTCCGTTTCTGATTGGCATCGTTCTGCTGGTCGGCCTCGCGGGGTTCTATATCAAATATCATTACGCCTTCGACGATATGATCGTTATCGTAGATGAAAACAACACACCCATCGCCACAGCGCCCAAACTCGCCGCTCACAACGCCGATACTCAGCGTCACCGGGCCTTTTCGGTTTTTTTGTTAAACAAAAAAGGCGAACTGCTGCTGCAGCAACGTGCCTTGACCAAAAAAACCTGGCCCGGCGTATGGTCGAATTCGTGCTGCGGCCACGTTATGCTCCACGAGACGGTCGAAAATGCCGCCCGTCGGCGTCTGAAATATGAACTTGGTCTAACTGCGCAAAAGCTCGAAGTCATACTGCCGGATTTCGGATACCGCGCCGAAAAAGACGGCGTGGTCGAAAATGAGATATGCCCGGTACTTGTGGGACTTTCTAACTCCGAACCGAAGGCAAATGCGGACGAGGTCAATGATATTCGATGGGTAAATTGGAAGGAATTTATCGGCGAGGTGAGCGATCCGGCCAATGGCTATTCGCCTTGGGCGGTTGAGGAAGTGAAGTTGCTTGAGCGCGATCATCGCTTTAAGGAAATTTTTGAACGAATGACGCTCGATCGACACTTTTAAGGTAGAATTTGGTAACGGAGATTTCGTTCGGAATAGCTGATAACTGACAGCGGATAGCTGATAGCCTGCCGGACTGATTTGGTTATCAGCTACACGCTATCAGTTATCGGCTATTCCGAAAGCTTCTTCACGAGGAACAATGAAAAGTGTTCGAATCGGTTTGGGCGTTTCAGGCGGTATCGCGGCTTATAAGGCGGTCGAGGTTTTGCGCGCTTTACAGAAGGCAGGCTGTGACGTGAGTGTGGCGATGACACCGCATGCGACCCAGTTTGTCGGACCGCTGACGTTCAAGGCTTTGACAGAGAAACATGTCATAGTTGACGATTACGATCCGCTGAACCCGGATCCTATTGCTCACATCAATTTTTCGCAGAATATCGATCTGTTGCTAATTGTGCCGGCGACGGCGAATATTATTGCTAAATTTGCGAATGGTATAGCGGACGATTTCTTGTCATCTACATACCTTGCTTCGACGGCGCCTGTGTTGATCGCTCCGGCGATGAATACGACGATGTGGGAAAATCCGGCGACTCGGCGAAATGTTGCACGGCTCAAACGCGACGGCGTACATTTTGTCGAGCCGATTGCGGGTGAATTGGCGTGCAAGACTGTCGGGACCGGGAAACTTGAGGACGTTGAAAATATTGTCGTGCAGGCGTTGGCGCTCGTGTCAGAACCGCCTGCGTCAGCGGGCGGAAAGATTTTGGCAGTCTCGAATGTTGATTCTAACCTCGGCCCCTTGCCGCCCGCAGGCGGTTTTGACCTTTCGAGCGAAAAAATTCTGATAACGGTTGGCGGTACGCGCGAGGCTATCGATCCGGTGCGGTTCATTTCCAATCATTCATCGGGGAAAATGGGATTTGCGCTTGCTGAGGCGGCCGCGGCGAGAGGCGCTCGCGTTACGGTTGTTGCGGCATTCACAACGGCCAGTCCGCCCGCGAACATCAAGGTAATCAAGGCTCTCACGGCCGAGGAAATGCATGCCGCGGTTATCAAAGCTCTGCCTGATTCGACCGTATTTATCGGTGCGGCGGCGGTGGCCGATTATGCACCGGCAAACGCGGAAGGGGCCAAGATCAAGAAAGACGGGCGCGAATTTATGATTTTGGAATTGAAGAAAACCCGCGATATTTTAGCTGACGTTTCCAAAAGCCGGACAAAAGGTATGCTGGTCGTCGGTTTTGCGGCGGAGACAAACGACGTAATCGGATACGCAAGGTCGAAGATGAAGAAAAAACGCCTCGATCTGGTTGTCGCGAATGACATTACAAAAAAAGGCGCCGGATTTGATACGGACACGAATATTGCCACGATCCTAACGCGTTCGGGCGGAGAGACAGCGTTGCCACTAATGTCGAAACGCGAGATGGCGGATCGGATTTTGGATGAGGTAGTGAAGCTTCGGTCGAAACAGAACAATGAGCAGTGAATTGCTAGAGTTGATCGCTGACGCTCGTGAGCAAGTGCTGTATTTACAGGAGCTCGGCGTCGAGACGCTTGATGTCACTCTGAGCGAACCCAGGGTTGCGATCTCAGAGATACGGTTGGAGCCCGCTAAGCCGCCTGTATTATCGGCGGCTGCAATCTCAAATCTCAAATCTGAAAGTTCAAATTCTCCGCAAACCGGTCTTACGGGTGTTTCGCGGCTGGCGAGCCTGCCCTCGTTATCACAGCGCCCAACTTCTGCTCCGATCCGGAATGCTGAAGCAGCGGGAGCAACTGTTCCCTCGATCCGAAGCGGAACAGATGAAACACTTTTCGGCGACATCGCTGCTGCTCTGCCCGAACCGGTCGAGACCATCGAGCAGATTCGCGCGGAAATTGGCAATTGTACACGTTGTCCGCTTCACACGGGTCGGACGCAAATCGTGCATAGCCATGGGAATTTTCAGGCTGACCTAATGTTCGTCGGCGAGGCTCCGGGAGCGGATGAGGACGAGCGGGGATTTCCGTTTGTCGGTCGGGCCGGCAAGCTGTTGACCGACATTATCGAGGCTATCGGGTTTTCACGGGAGACAGTGTTTATCGGTAACATCAACCGCTGCCGCCCGCCCGCGAATCGCGCACCGGTACCGATCGAAACGGCCGCGTGCAGGCCTTTTTTGCTTCGCGAAGTGGCCGTTGTTCGCCCGAAGGTAATCGTCGTTCTCGGCAATACCGCGATGCACAATCTGCTGGACATCAAGACGCCGATCTCGAAACTTCGCGGTAATTTCCAGGATTACTTCGGCGTCAAAGTGATGCCGACATTTCACCCGGCATACCTGCTTCGCGATCCTCATAAAAAACGCGAGGTTTGGGAAGATATGAAGATGGTGAGGGATTATTTGAATTCGTTTTGAGCGTTCTACGTTTGAGTCCCGTCTTTAGGCACCCTCTTCGCCGCCTAAAGGCGGGACTCGAAACTGTACGCACGTCATTATGAGAAAGATAACTATTTTATTGCTCGTGACGGCAATGGCCGTATTTCCATCCTTTGCTCAAAAGGCGGGCCGGGGTGAGCTGAAGCAGCTTCAATCTCCGCAAAATCCGAGGCTGGGATTTATGATCCATGGCGGAGCGGGAGTTATCAGCCGGGGCACTCTGACCGCGGATAAGGAAAAGGAATTTCGCGGGGAGCTGGAAAAGGCCGTGCTTGCGGGTTATAAGGCTTTGCAAAATGGTAAGTCGAGTCTTGACGCAGTAGAGATTGCCATCAGGATGCTTGAGGATTGTCCGCTTTTTAACGCGGGCAAGGGAGCGGTTTTTACGAACGAAGGCAAGAACGAACTTGACGCTTCTATAATGGATGGGAAAACGCAGGCCGCCGGAGCGGTCGCCGGTTTGCGGCATGTCAAAAATCCGATCACCTTGGCGCGTACCGTAATGGAAAAATCACCGCACGTAATGATGGTCGGCGACGGGGCGGAAAAGTTTGCGCGGGAGCAGAAGATCGAGATCGTGGACGAAAAGTATTTCTGGACACAACATCGGTGGGACGCGCTTCAGCAAATCCTAAAAGAAGAAAAGGAGAAAAGGGAAAAGGGGGAAAAGGGAAAAGGCGGGAGCGCGACTCTCGACTCTCGACTCTCGACCGCCGATTCAAACCGATTTGGCACGGTTGGCGCGGTGGCGCTTGATCGCGACGGCAATCTTGCGGCGGGAACTTCGACCGGCGGGATGACCAATAAGAAATACGGCCGTGTTGGGGACGCTCCCATCATCGGCGCCGGGACGTATGCGAATAACAACAGTTGCGCCGTGTCGGCAACCGGTTGGGGCGAATATTTTATTCGCCTCGGTGTCGCCCGCGATATCGCAGCGATCATGGAATATCAGGCCGCGCCCGTCCAGACAGCGGCTGACCGCGTCATTCAAAAGCTCCAAAAACTTGGCGGCGACGGCGGGATAATTGCTATGGATGCAGTGGGAAACATGGCCGTCTCGTTTAATTCCGAGGGCATGTACCGCGCGTATATCGGCTCCGATGGCAAGCCGGTGATTCAAATCTACAAGGACTAGCGGCGGAAACCTGAGCGGTAGCGAGGGTGCCCCATCTTACAAGGGCTAGAGGCGGAAACCTGAGCGGTAGCGAGGGTGCTCATCTCGATAATCATACTTAAAAATGAAGAGGCACACTCCCTACCGGTCGTGTTTCCGCCTTTATGTTATCAGCAGAAATCATTGCAATCGGCTCGGAACTGCTCACGCCTACCAAGACCGACACCAACAGCCTTTGGCTGACAGAAAAACTTAACGACATCGGCATTGACATCAAGCTCAAAACCATCGTCGGCGACGACGGCGCCCGGCTTGAAGAGACGGTGCGCGATGCGATGCGGCGTTCGGATATTGTCATCACCACCGGCGGGCTCGGGCCGACTGAGGATGATATTACAAGGCAGTTTACCGCGAAGGCGCTAGATAGGGAATTGGTCTACCATGACCACATCGAACAGCATCTGCGTGAGCGGTTTCGAGCGTGGGGCCGGGAGATGCCGGAGATAAATAAACGCCAGGCGTATGTGATAGATGGAGCAGAAATTCTGCCAAATCCGAACGGTTCGGCCGTCGGTATGCTTGCGGAAATCGACGGCAAAATGCTCGCCGTCTTGCCCGGCCCGCCGCGTGAAAATCAGCCGATGTTCACCGAGTATGTATTTCCGAGGCTAAAAGCGATTGCGGGCGAGGTTCACGTCAGAAGACGCATTCTGCGGGTTTCAGGCAAAGGCGAATCGGCGGTTGACGAAATCGCGGCACCGATCTACACCGCGTATGAAGATGTTCAGACGTCGATCCTTTTTAACCGCAGCGAGGTCGAGATTCACATCGCGGCGCGTTCCGGCAATGCCAGTATAGCTCAGGCGACCGCCGACGAGATTGCGGATAAACTGGCTGCGGCGCTCGGCAAGGCCGTGTTCTCGACAGATGGCGCAACGATGGAAGAGGTTGTCGGGGCCCGTCTCAAAGAACTGGGCGAAACAGTCGCCGTCGCCGAAAGCTGTACAGGCGGCCTCGTCTGCCGGCGTTTGACCGACGTGCCGGGTTCGTCGGCGTATTTTTTAGAAGGCGTCGTCACCTATTCGAATGAGGCAAAGATCGGCTCGCTCGATGTCGATCCCGCGATCATCGAAAACCACGGTGCTGTCAGCGCTGAATCTGCCGAGGCGATGGCGGTTGGAATGCGCACCCGTGCAAAAACTGACCACGCCATTTCCGTGACCGGCATCGCCGGGCCGGACGGGGGCAGCGAAGGGAAGCCGGTCGGCACCGTATTTATCGGTTATGCCGGATCAAAAGGCGTTAAGTCGATTAAAATCGTGCTTCCGGGCGACCGTTATCTTATTCGTTGGCGAGCAAGCCAGGCCGCCCTTGATTATTTGAGAAGGCAGCTGACGTCAGAAAACTTCAACCGAAAACGGGGAAAACTTGGCCGCAGATAAACGCGGATTACGCGGATCAAACCTTCTTATCCGTGTCATCTGCGTAAATCTGCGGCCAAATATTCTTCAGGCTCCCGCCTCATGCTTGCCGAGGCGGTTGTGACTTTGCCTTTTCCGCTTAATAATTGGAATTGTTTTATGTGTTTCCCAGTCCTTGCTCCCGATAAATTTGAAACTTTGCCGTAAAAATGGCGTGTAAAAGTTTCGGCAACAAGAGATTTTTGGCTGTCCGAACCCGGAATAAACTTGAATAGTTATGAAAAGATCAATACACGTTCGCTTTTTGATTAGTTTTGCTCTGCTTTTATCGCTGCTTTCGCCCGTTGCGACTCTTGCTTTTGGAGACGGCAAAAAATATTTCAATCAAGGGATGAAGCACGAGGATGCGCAGGAATGGGACAGGGCGGTTGAGCAGTTTGCTCTCGCTGTGTCAGACAGCCCCAGAAACTCCGAGTACCGCCTACATCTGGTGCGAGCTCTTTTCAACGCCTCGCAGATGTATATGAAAAAAGGCACGGCGGCGGCTAAAGAGAAAGATTATGAAGCCGGGTATATCGCCTTTCGAAAGGCTTACGCTTTTGATCCGACAAACGAACTGGCGAAATCGGAAATGGATCGGATGGTCAGGCTGCAGAAAGGTCTGAACGACGATCTGCCGGAGAACAAGGACCAGAATGGAAAGATAAAATTGATTCCGACCGGATATTCGGGGCCGACCTCAAACGGCGTCCAACCGCAGGTTCCGCAAAGGCTGGAAAAACTTCGCGACCTGCCGTTTCCCGCTGGCGTCGATCTTCAATTCATCATCAAGGAATTGGCCCGGGACCTCGACCTCAATGTGCTGTTTGACGTGGATTCGTTTCGTTCAGCCGGTCGAAAAACATTCATCGATCTAAAAAATGTAACGGCCGCCCGTGCTCTCGACTATTTATTTCTTCAGGAAGGATTGTTCTTCCAGAGGGTCGGGCCTCGAACGATTTTGGTGGCTACCCAGGTGCAAAGAACCAAATTTCAACAGCTCGTGCTGAGAACATTTTACCTCGGAAACGCCGCGCCAAAAGATATTGCGAAAGTTGTAACGACGGCGATACCGGCACAGCCGGGCCGCAGCCAGACGGTCGTCCTTATCGACGAGGCCACTAACAGCGTGACGATTCGCGACACAGAGGAAAATATACGCCTGATCGGCAAACTGATCGCATCGCTCGACAAAGACCGCGCCGAGGTTGTGATGGACGTGGCGATATACGAGGTGTCAAAGAGCGATTTGCTGAGGCTGGGAAACCAGTTTGGCGGCACCGGGACCGGGCCCAATGCTGCGAATTCGTTACTAAATCTTGGCGGTTCGAATCCGGGAGCTATTCCGTTCAGCGGCGGTTTTGGCGCTGGACTTGCTACCGCCATCGCAACCGGAATCATCCTGCCGGGATCGGTCATTAGTGCCTTTAAGAGTCAGGGCAATACAAAGCTCATTGCTTCTACACAGATTCATGCTTTCAATAATGAGGATTCGTCGGCTCGGATCGGCCAGAGAGTGCCGGTACAAACGGCCCAATTTCTTGGCGTCGGCCAAGGTAACCAAACCCCTGGCAGTGGCTTTGGGCAGACAGCTAATGTTATCAACTATGAGCAAGTGGGTCTGACGTTAAAATTCAAACCGATTGTTTTCCCAAATCAAGACGTTCAAGTGGCCATGGAGATTGAATCCAAGGACGTAGCTGCTTCCGCCGATCCATTGACCCCGACATTTACGGAAAGGACGATCAAGGGAACTGCTCGTATCCAGAATAACAAGACGCTATTGCTGGCCAGCGTCGCCCAAGGTTCGGAACGAACTGGCCGGCAGGGGTTGCCGCTCTTAGGTTGGATCCCCATTATTGGACGGCTTTTTAGTACGCCGACCAAGGACAATAGTCAGGTGGACATTGTAATCGCGGTGACGCC
Organism: Chloracidobacterium sp.; assembly: GCA_031430895.1. Lineage (GTDB taxonomy): Bacteria > Acidobacteriota > Blastocatellia > Pyrinomonadales > Pyrinomonadaceae > OLB17. The sequence goes on from JANPCJ010000162.1 coordinate 9,505, forward strand.
GCGCGTTATTCGCGCACCGGCCATTTTGCCGGAGGATGAGGTCGAACGCCCGACGGGAAGTCTTGGAGTGCCGACCAGCAATTCGCTTGAGGCGTTGATAATCGACGAGGAACGGGAAGAGCTTCTGGCGGCTGCCCGGCGGATGCCGACGACGGCTGGCGTGCAGCTGCCCGACCAGCCGGTTGAGGCTCCGGTATATGTCAAGACCGATGCAGCCGCGACCGTACAGCCGTTACCGAGTCAGCCGACCGACAATATTGTTGTTTCCGCTCCCGCGGTCGCGAAACCGATTGAGACAACTGCCCTTAATCTCAAGCCGATCGACACCGGTGTAAAAACGCTGCACTTAAATCAAACTGCTGACACGTCAAAAGCGGTCGAAACTCCGAACCTCAAACCAGCCGTTCCCGACACCTCTGAAAAGGTTTCGGCACCGGCTGTCGAGGTCAAGCTCGGCACCGAGATGCCGGAGATGAAGGCGGGCGATAAGTTAAAGATCCCGGTGATAATACAGGGAAGCGGGACGTTTCGATCGGCGGTTATGGGTGTGAAATTCGATGGCAAAAAAATCGCCGTGCGGAACGTGAGCTTTGGCGACGTGTTTAGCACCGCTGGATTGGCTGCCACACCGTTTATTAATCAAAACGGCAAGATGTATATTTCGCTCACCTCGACGGACGACAAAGATATGAAGATGGCCGGCACACTCGCGTTTATCGAGATCGAGGCTTTGTCGGCCGGCAGGCCGGAAATCACTTTCGACCGCGATGTCCTAAACTTTTTGACGGCGGATGGGAAGAATTTTGTGGTTAAGTTTCAGGATTAGTTGTGACGACTGGAGGGCAAGCATCCCTGCTTGCCCTCCAGTCAATGCTGTGTATGAATAAAGGCGATAGGGGCTACAGTCTATTCGAGCTCATCATCACGCTCGCCGTGCTCGGCGTACTTGTTATGGGCACGGTGCCGATGGCGCAGAACGGCGTCAAGCGGCAGAGGGAGATGAGGCTGCGGGAATCGCTTCGTATGATGCGGAGCGCTATCGACGAATTCAAGCGTGATACCTTTGGCGCGTGCCCGCAGGGATCGATCAACTCGGTAAATCCGGCAGGTAATCAAAATGTGCCAACCGATCCACGGAGCCGTGTCGTGATCGACGATTGCAAGATTTTTGATTCGGAAAATCTCGACCGCTATCCGCCTTCGCTCGATACATTGGTTGACGGCGTGGGCGTCAAATCGCGGGCACCCGATCTCAGAGGCGGCAGCGGACTGGGGAACACCAAGCAAGCCACCGAGATAAATGAGATCAAGGAAATCCTCAAGGTCTATATGAGAGAAATTCCGGTTGATCCCATAACGGGCGAAAAGGACTGGAACCTTAGATCGTCTTACCAGACCGCCGATTCGGACAGTTGGGATACGGTAAACGTCTTTGACGTCAGATCGAGTTCGGACGACGAGGCTTTGAATGGAGAGAAGTATAGTGATTGGTAGGCGGCAGTGGTCAGTGGTCAGTGGTCAGTGGTCAGCCAGAGCCAAAGGGTTTTCTCTTTTGGAACTGATGATCGCGATGTTTATCATGATCATCCTTCTCTCGCTGGCCGTGCCTACCTACGAACGCAGTGTGCGGCAGGCGCGCGAGGTCGTTTTGAAGGAAAATCTCTTTCAGATGCGGCGGGCGATTGACCAGTTTCGGGCCGATAAGGGAAAATTGCCGCAATCGGTTGAAGATCTTGCTACGGAGAAATACCTGCGTGAAAAGCCCATCGACCCAATTCTTGAAAAAACTGAGTGGAACGAAATAGTTGGCGAGGACACGAATTCAGCCGATGGCGAACAGGGTTTGACGGATGTTAAGAGCCTGGCCGAGGGCCAGGACAGCAACGGCGTCGCCTACAGTGAGTATTAGACAACAGAGTTTTATGTTTTCCTCCATTACCAAACCAAACTATCCCGATGCCGCTCTTGGAATCGAACAGGGCGCTATTTCGGCGGTTGCGCTTTCGGGCAAAGGACGGCAGTTTTCAGTCAAACAGGCCGCAACAGTTATATTGCCGCCGGGGCTGCTGGCGCCGAGTTTTCTCGACTCGAATATTTCAGACGATCTCGAATTTTCAGCGTGCCTTGCCGAAGCAGCGGAAAATGCCGGTCTTTTGAAACAGAAACGGTGGTCTATCGCCCTGCCGAGCACTACCGCCCGCACGGCCATTCTCAATCTCGACAGCGAGCCCGCTTCAAAAAAGGAAGCCGAAGAAGTTATTGATTGGAAGGCCGAACAGAGTTTCGGCGCACCCGCCGTCGAATTGCGTCTGACGAAGCAAAAGATCTCGCCTGATAAGAACGGCCGGGCGCGTTATTTTGCCACTGCCGTAAAACTCTCCGTAATCGACGAGTACGAAACGCATTTCGAACGCCTTGGCTGGAAAGCCGGCCTCATATTGCCTCGTGCCATCGGCGAGGCAAACTGGCTGCTCGGCCGCAAAGAGCAGGATGATTCGCTGCTTATCAGCGAAAATAATGACGGTTTTACCGCCTTGCTCCTCCGCGGCGACGAGCCGGCGGTTGTCCGCTCCGTGACCTGTGTTCCGACCGAGATCGACGACGAGATCTACCGTCTGGTCATGTTCTACAACGACCGCTTTGGCGGCGCGCAAGGCGCCGGATTGCTCGAAAGGCTTTTGGTGATCGGTAAAACCCTCGTTCCCGCAACCGTGCAAAACATCGCTTCCGAAGCTCTGGGCAGGAAGCTAAGAGTCCTGTCGCCCGACGAAATCGGCCTCAGCCTTCCCGGCGGCGGTTTGAGATTCGACGACCTTGCGGCTCCGGCGGGTCTTGCGGCCCTTGGGGTTTAGTGTTTCAGACTTCGGACGGAATTATTCTTAATTAAAGTTCTTGTCGCTATCGAGGAGTAATTCGCCGAGCCGATTACGCTTATTCTTCTGCTCACTTGCGCGATGAAACAATTCCGCTAAACTTACCGTAATATTCAACTGCAACGATGACGGCACAGGCGATATCAATTGACGGGACTCGTAAACTCACCGATGGCGAGTTGATCGTGAATGCTCTTCGCGGCCGTGTGGACGGGTTTGAAGAGCTTGTCCGCCGTTACCAGCGACCGATAATCGGGTATGTCTTCCGGATGCTTGGCGATTACGAAGCATCTCTCGACGTCACCCAGGAAGTCTTCATAAAGGTTTACAATTCGCTAAGCAAATACAGTTCCGAGTATAAATTTTCGACGTGGCTCTATCGCATCGCTCACAACGCGGCGATTGATCACATGCGCCGAAATTCTGTTACACCGCAAAGTCTGGAAGCTGAGAACGCCGACGGGAGCTATCAGATTCAGATCGAGAGCCGCGCTTCGTCGCCGGAACAGGATCGTGAGCGCAGCGAGTGGCGGACGGAGATCGACGCGGTGGTCAAATGTTTACCGACTGCTTATCGAGACCTGATAATGCTGCGGCATGGGCGTGATCTTAGTTACGACGAGATCGCCGATGTCACAGGATTGCCGCTGGGAACGGTCAAAAACAGGCTCTTCCGGGCACGTGAAATGATGCGCGAGATTTTTATCGAACGAGGATTTACGGGAGTATAAAAGTATGAGCTTTAACATGCAGCCAATGGCGCCATCGGCGCTGCAAACACCGGAACAGCGGCAGATGGGAATGTTTTTGCATCTCTCGCAACTCGCCAACGTGATCCTTTTCCCGATCGGCATCATCGTGCCGATCGTTCTCTGGCAAACGCAAAAGGAAAAAATGCCGGCACTTGATGCGCACGGTAAGATGGTTACGAATTGGATGATTTCCGTGACCATATACGCCATCGTCAGCTTTATCCTTATGTTTGTTTTGATCGGTTTCCTGACCATCATTGCGGTTGGCGTGATGGGAATTCTCTTCCCGATAATTGGCGGGGTCAAAGCAAATAATGGCGAACTCTGGGAATACCCGGCTACGATTAAGTTTATTAAGTAATGAGAGCGGAGCCGAAGATTACAACTTTTGAGTGCTCTCCGGATGAGATCGCTGCTTATATCGACGGCGAGATGGGTTCTGCGCGCGAGATGGAGATGGAGGCGCATTTTGCCGCCTGCGCCGCCTGCTCGCTTGAATTGAATCAGCAAAAGCAGTTTCTTTGCGGTCTCAGCTCGACACTCAGACACGAAGGCGAAATGGAGTTGCCGGCCGGATTTACAAAACTGATAGTGGCCAATGCAGAAAGTACCGTTAGCGGGCTGAGGCGTCCGACGGAGCGTTACAACGCGGTGTTTATATGTGTCGCGCTTCTTTTGTTTGTCCTTTTTGCGTTGGGCTCGGATTCGGGGAGAATTTTCGACAGCGTTTCGACCATATTTGACCAGGTCGGGGCCGTCGGTGGTTTCTTTGGGCGGGTCGTTTTCTCGATTTTCCTGGGACTTGCGATCATCGTGCGCTCCGTTGCTGCTCAATTTAGAGTTGATGTCGTTATGGCGGTGACGTTCGTGGCTATTGTTGCGTTGGTTGTGTTGTACGTTTCGAGAAAAATGACGGACGCGCGACGGGCCTAATGTTATTCCCAGCCAAAGATAAATACTCATTCGAGACCGTTTTGAGTTCCTGCTTCAGCAGGCTTCTTCGCGGGCGAAGAGGCCGCCTAAAGGCCGCACTAAGAACCGCGTTTCTCGTCGTTTGCGCCCTACCTCTTTTTTTCATCGTAATTTTAGCCAAACCGGAAATCTCCACATCCGAAGACCAAACGACGGTAATCGTAAACGACGCACCCGAACAGGAGGTGATCGTCATAGGCAAATCGGTGATCGTCAATAAACAGGCGAAAGGCGTTCTCGCTATCGGCGGCGACGTCGTCATCGAGGGCCGGGTCGAGGGCGACGTCGCGACAGTCGGCGGCAACGTAATTCAAAAAGAAAACGCATACATCGGCGGCGACATTATCGTTTTTGGCGGAGCGTATAAGCCCGAGAGCCAAAATCCGCTGCGTGCGCCCGGTAAAGAGACCGTAATGTTTGGCGTTTTTGAAGAGGAATTGCGTGAGTTCGGAAAAAATCCGTCGCAAATCTTTAGTCCGACCTTTTCTCTTACATTCGTGGCCCAACGCCTCGTGCTGGCGTTATTTTGGTTCATTATTTCGATCGTTATGACGACCATCGCCCCCGGCGCGGTTGGCCGCGCGGTCGCACGAATTCATCTGTCGCCGCTCAAAGTCACAGGTCTCGGTGCCGCGGCTTTTCTCCTGATTATGGGACTGATAGTCGGCGGTGCCTTGGTCGCGCCAAATTATCTGGGCGCGACGCTGGCGTTGATGGGTATGCTGCTTCTGCTGCTCGGTTACGTATTTGGCCGGGTCTCGCTTCAGGTTAGCCTCGGCAAGCTGGTCCAAAAGCACTTTCTCTCCGAACATAACCGGTCCGAAACCCTCGCGATCCTCATCGGCGTTCTGCTCTGGACGCTCCTGCTCTCGCTCCCCTATTTGTGGCTCATCGCCCTCTTCACCATCTTTACGGTTGGCATCGGTCTTGTCCTTACAGGACGCTCAGTTCCCAAATGGCAAAACCCGTAAAGCGAATGCTTGCACATTTTTACATATCTTTACATTTCAGGCCGAACCTTACTGCTACTATTAACGTCTTAGTCTTTGATAGGTAAAGCTACCGCAACTTTTAGGTTCGCTTTGCGTATAAAATCAAGGATTCAAGAATTAATAATATGCTGCAGAACTTTATTGTTTCCGTACTAATTTTTCTATTTTCCGGCGTGTTTGCAATCGCTTTCGGACAGACGGCCGCAGTTAAACCGTCGGTGATATCGGGCGATGTGGTGGCCGTGTCCGAGAAAGCCATCGTGCTGAATGTCAAAACCACCCAGGTCGAAGTGGGCCTTACCGATAAAACAGAATTCAAACGTGTTTCGCCCATAAATCCCAGTCTTCAGGTGGCCACCGCGGCTGCATTAACTGATGTCGCCGTTGGCGATAAGTTGATGGTGACAGGGATATTGGCGGCTGACGGGAAGTCGATCCCAGCGAGAGCAGTGTATTTGATGACCAAGTCGGACATATCGAAAAAAAACGCGAAGGAAGCTGAAGAATGGCGCACTCGCGGCATAGCTGGAAAGGTCCTTTCGGTAAACTCTCAGACAAATCAGATAAATCTCGAAATTCGCGGACTGACTGGCAGTTCAAATGTCATGCTTACGCCGAAGGAAAATGCGAAGTTTAAGCGTTATGCGCAGGATTCGGTACGGTTTGACGAGGCAAAGGACAGCTCGCTCGCCGAGGTTAAGACGGGTGACATGATTCGCGCTCTCGGTGACAAAAGCACCGATGGAGCGAGTTTCGCCGCCGAACAGGTTGTAGCCGGAGCGTTTCAAACGATAGCGGGTACCGTAAAATCGGTCGACGCGTCGAAAAATGAAGTTCTTATCACGGATCTACAAACGAAGAAAGATGTAACCGTTGTCATTGGCGACACGTCAGTTCTAAAGAGATTTCCGGCCGAGATGGCCGAGGGAATGGCCCGAATGCAGATGATGGGTGCGGGCGGTGCAAGGCCCGTCGGCGGAGCACAGCCGCCGCAACAGCCACGACCCGCGCCGACCGTCGGACAAGGACAAACACCCGGCGGCGCTGGCCGTCCGGGAATGGGCGGGCAGCGTCCCGGTTCCGGCGGTCTCGATGACATGCTTGAGCGGCTTCCCGGCATTACGGCCGCAGATCTCAAGGCCGGCGACATGATCGCGATCTCGAGCACCAGGAACGGCAGCGCGGCTCGCGTCAAGGCGATTAAGCTCGTCGCTGGCGTCGAACCCTTTCTCAGATTGGCCCAGACCGGTAACGGGGGACGACGCGGCCAGGGCGGCGTCGATGCCGGATTCAGCATACCGGGACTGGATGGAATCGGTTTTCCGTAAATTTTAATAAGTGTCGGCATAGATTATCAGGACTGTCGCGCGTCAATTCATATAAAAGGCCATACATATCATGAAATTCATTAGATCAGTTTTATTCGTTGCAATTGTCGCAATACTGTCCGCTGGCTTGGCTTTCGCCCAGGCGCCGGGGAGCGTCGGAGGCCAAGTCGTCGATAGTCTCGGCGCGGTTATCGGTGGAGCTACAGTCACGGTCGTTGCTGCCAGTGGACAGCAGAAACAGTCGATCAGCAATGGTCGCGGAGAATTTGCCATCTCGGGACTCGCACCGGGTGTTTACACGGTGAAAGCCATCGCGGCCAAATTCGCCCTTTACGAGAACGCTGAGGTTGCGGTCGTTTCCGGCGAACGCAATGAGCTAACCGTCCTTCTGACAGTAGCGGGAGTCGAAGAAACGGTAGATGTTTCGAACGCGACCGGTGTCTCCAATGACGCCGATAACAATGCTGACGCTACTGTAATCAAAGGAAAGGACCTAGATGCATTGCCGGACGATCCGGACGAACTTGCGGCGGCGCTGCAAGCGTTGGCCGGAGCTTCGGCGGGGCCGAACGGTGGCCAGATTTACATTGACGGATTTACGGGCGGCCAACTTCCGTCAAAGGATTCGATTCGTGAGATCCGCATCAATAGTAATCCGTTTTCGGCCGAATACGACCGCATCGGTTTTGGCCGTATCGAGATACTGACAAAGCCGGGCTCCGATAAATTCCGTGGTTCCGCGAATGGCAGTTTCAACGACGAGAGCCTGAATTCGCGCAATCCGTTTGCCGCAAATCGCGCCTCCACACAGGCTAGAAATTTCGGCGGTAATTTTTCCGGCCCGATTCAGAAAGGCAGGTCTTCGTTTTTTATAGATGTTAACAATCGGAACAACGATAACAACGCGATCATAAACGCCCAGATACTAGACCCGGCCCTCAATGTGATTGGTTTTAGACAGGATGTGCGGCAGCCGACACAGCGAATGTCGATTAGTCCGCGGATCGATTTCGCGATCAATGATAAGAACACGTTGGTCGCCCGCTACAATTATGCCCGCACCACGCAATCCAATTTAGGAATCAGCGAAACGTCTTTGCCGTCTCGGGCTTATGAATCGACCAGCCGGGAACATGAGCTTCGGTTTACGGAGACGATGATTATCAATGCGAAAACGGTCAACGAAACGCGGTTTGAATATAGCGACAATCGCCGCGAGCAAAACGGCGACAACTCCGTACCGACCATCAACGTTGCGTCTGCCTTCATCAGCGGCGGAGCATCGATTGGAACAAGTTTTAATGCAAACAAAACGTGGGAACTGAACAATTTTACAAACACGTCCTTTGGCAAAAACTCACAGCACTCGATCAAATTTGGCGGCAAGCTCAGGCACGTCAGCCTGACGGATCGGTCCGAGAACAACTATGCGGGCACGTTTGCTTTCCCGGGCTTTTTCGGGGCCGACGCCTGCGACATCAGCAGCGATAACGTAGTTTCGTCGATCGAGCAATACCGATGCAAGATCAGCGGTGCCGTGGGCACTCGCTATAACCCGACCCAGTTCCAGATCACCACCGGCAATCCTGTTGCCGATGTTTCCCAGTATGACGGTGCTCTATTCCTCACGGATGACTGGAAAGTTGTTCCGGCATTGCTGCTCAGCTTTGGGCTGCGTTACGAAAATCAGTCGAATATTGACAGCAAATTCAATTTTGCCCCGAGATTCGGTTTTGCCTATTCGCCGGGGGCCGGCGGTGCGAAAACACCGAAAACAGTATTTCGCGGTGGTGCAGGTATTTTTTACGACCGGTTTAATGAGAACAATATTTTGCAGGCGGAGCGCTTTAACGGCTCGAATCAATTAAGCCTTTTGGTCAGTGCCAACGACCCTGATCCGGCCCGTCGGGCAGCGGCAATCGCTCTTCTTGCCCGGCCTGTTTTCACACTCACGGGCGTGACCAATGTGCCAACCGCGGCCCAAATTTTGGCTGCCCTGCCGCAATCGAATACAATTCGCGGCATCTCAGATGCATTGCAGGCGCCGTATTCAATGCAGGGGGTGTTTTCGGTTGAAAGGGCGCTGACAACAAAATTCACTTTGGCCACGACGTTTGTTGTTGCCCGTTCGCTTCATCAGATCAGGACCAGGAATATCAACGCACCGATTTGTCCGCTTGGCATCAACTGCTCGGGATCGCTGCGGCCACTGTCGGGGTTTGGCAATATTAACGAATACGAATCGAGCGGTACGCTTAATACACAGCGGGTAAATGTGAATTTGCGGGCCAACATCAGTCCGAAATACTCGTTCTTCGCTAATTACAGCCTTGGATTTGTAAAAGGTGATTTCGACGGTGCCGGCCCGGCGTATTCCTATGATCTTAGCGGCGAATATGGACGGGCTTTGTTTGATACTCGGCATAGCTTCTCGCTTTTTGGAAATGTAACGCTCCCATGGGGTGTATCGCTCAACCCGATTATCAACGCCAGTTCGGGCCGGCCATTTAATATCACTCGTGGTATTGACTCGAACGGTGATGGATTCTTTACCGAGCGGCCGACTTTTGCCGATTTACAATTTCGGTGCAGCGAACTTAATCTGACGGCGGCATATTGCGATGTGGCCGGCAACGATCCGTCATCCATAATCCCAAGAAATTTCGGCCAGGGGCCGTCTAGTTTCACTGTCAG
>JANPCJ010000163.1:0-18765 GCA_031430895.1 Chloracidobacterium sp.
CAATTAAGTTGTAAGACCGATTTCTATCAAGGGGTTTTTGAGGCTTCCAATGCAGAAGCTGGAACACGAAATATATTCCTTCGACGAGTTTCGGCTCGATCTTACCCGCGGCTCACTCTTTCGCGGCGGTACGGAACTCAAACTGCGCCCGAAATCCTTTGACGTTCTAAAATATTTGGCTGAGAATCCTGGTCGATTGGTGGGCAAGGACGAACTCATCGAAGCCGTCTGGCGCGAAACGGCCGTTACCGATGATTCACTCGTGCAATGCCTGAAGGATATTCGCAATGCACTGAGCGATCAGTCGCAGACGATCATCAGGACGGTTCCGCGACGCGGATATATTTTCGAAAAGGACGTCACCGAGAACGGTGGCCACGCGCAAATTTTCGCTGAGGAAACGACCGGGATTCACCTTGTAATTGAAGAATCTGAAGAAAGTAATGGACACGCAAACGCCAACGTCGGGGTTGAGGTCAGTCGGCGGCGAAAAAGCTCGAATGTTGCAAACTATTTCGGTCCAGTCCAAAGCCGCCGGAATGTGCTTGTTGGCTTAGCTTCGCTGGTCATTGTCTTAGGGTTCGTCGCGTCGTGGCGCTTTACTTCGGTATGGGACGGTAAAACGAGTGCGGAAGAATCTCCGCCGTTGTCCGCTACGCTGTTTCAGAATGTTGAGACACGACGCATTACCCACGTCGGCAACATCGTCAACAACTCTATTTCGGCTGATGGGAAATATGCGGTCTTTACGACCAGCGACGGGGGACGTGAGGCGATCTGGCTAAAACAGATCGCAACTGAAAGCACTCAGCAGGTAATCGCGCCCGACGCGGTCCGTTACTACGGCGTGGCGTTTTCGCGTGACGGCGACTATATCTACTATCTCAAAGCAGAAAATAGTGATCCGCTACCTCGCGTTCTGTATCGAATCCCAGCCCCGCTGGGCGGTGTTCCCGAAAAGTTAGTGGTTGATTTGGATTGGTGTCCAACGTTCTCGCCCGATGGCAATCAAATCGCGTTCGTCCGAAACTCGGATAACCGTAATGAAAGCATTTTGATGATCGCTAATGCGGATGGTACGGGCGAACGACAAATTGCGGCCCGCTCGTATCAGGAGGCTTACACTTTTCCGGCGTGGTCGCCCGATGGGCAAACGATTGCGGCTTCGGCCGGTAACGTCGGCCTCGGCGGAGATTATCGCGAAGTAGTTTCGGTCGGAGTCGTGGATGGAGTGGAAAAGTCGCTGATGCCGCGAAAATGGTACTGGATTAGCTATATTGCCTGGCTGGCTGACGGAAGCGGTCTGATTATGTCCGCCAATCCGCATAAAAGTCTTGCGCACGCACAGATTTGGCTGCTCTCACTGCCGAGCGGGGAAACGCGTCAGATAACCAGCGATTCGCACAATTATGTTCACGTCAGTTTGACGGCGGATTCGAGAACGCTCCTTGCCGGACATACCGAATTGCTCAACCATATCTGGATTGCTCCCGACGCCGATGCAAAGCGGGCCCGACGCGTGACCTCCGGTCTCGGCGACTATAAACATATCCGTTGGACACCCGGCGGCAAACTGATTGTCGCGGCGGCAGTCAGCAATCATTTGGATTTATGGCTGCGCGACCCGGACAGCGGCTCGGCCGAACAACTAACAGCAAACGCAGGCACAAACTGGGGCCAATCGGTTTCGCCCGACAACCGTTACATTATTTTTAGCTCGGACCGGACGGGCGATTTTCATATCTGGCGAATGGATATTGACGGAAGCAATCCCATGCAATTAACGAATGGCAATGGTATCAAGTACGGCGACGGGGAAGTTTCCCCCGATGGAAAGTGGGTCGTTTATACCAATTTTCAAGATTCGACGCTCTGGAAAGTTTCCATTGAAGGCGGGGAAGCATCTCTAATTCAGACGGACGCGAATGCGCGTCATCAATCCATATCGCCCGATGGTAAGTGGATTATTTTTAGTAGCTTGAGAAACGACAAATATGGTCTGGCGCTGATTCCATTTCAAGGAGGCTCTCCGGTCAAGTTCTTCGATTTGCCTCTCAATGCTCCGATGCCGAATCCGGTTAAATGGTCTCGGGACGGCAAGGAAATATATTTTGTCGCCTATCAGGACGGAGTCGGTAATTTGTGGAGTCTTCCGACTAGCGGGGAAGCGCCAAAGCAAATCACTGCTTTCATTTCAGACCGCATTCAGAGTTTCGACTGGTCGGAGGATGGCAAATCGCTTGCCGTTATTCGTGGTGCATGGACATCTAATATGGCACTGGTCGTCAATAAATAAGAATTCCAAGAAACTACCGCTAGGACGCCCCGGCGTTCGATGGCAAGATACATCCACCTGTTACTTTTTCTTTGAGTCTGCCTTTGGCGTCGTGTAAAACGGGCGGTGCTGGACGACGAAGGTTTTTTCGTCTGATTGCCCGTCGCCGTCGACGTCGACCTTGACGTCGAGCTTGTATTTTTTGCCCGGCTCGTGTTTTTCGGCGAGGTCGTAGGCGAGGGAGTATTGGCTGCGGAGTAGGCCGTTTATGTTGTTGAGAATTCCCGGTACTTCGCTTTCAAAGGTCATCGGATAATGCGCGCCGCCCGATTCCTTTGCGAAGGTGTTCATCGTGTTCGTGGCCTGTAGAAAGGTGAGTCTGCCGGGGCCGCCGGAGATATCATCGGTCGCGCCGAGAAGGTGTTCGTACTTTTTGAAGAAAAGGTTGCCGGTGCTGATAATGTATATCGGAACGCCGGCTTCCTGGATTATCCGGCGGACGTCGTCGTAGCTGATCTTGCTGAAGGTGTTGATGCCGGAGGCGACAAGGATGATCGCGCGGCGTTTTGACTTCACGTCAACCATTCCGCCGTACATCGCCTTTTCGTTTTTCGAATTCTCCAGAACGACAGAATCGGCTTGGCCGCCGATGAGTGCAAGTTTTAAAGAATCGAAAAGATTGTTTTCGCGAAAGGCGGGGCGATTTCTCAGCACCAGATTCACAGTATCGGTTAGCCGTCGCGGATCGTTTGTAAAATCCGTAATGGGCGTCGGGCGCAGATCAAACGCAATGACTGAGGCATAGTCGTCCGGCGCTTTTATAAATTTCGAGAGAAAATATGCGACCGGTTTTATTACCTCATAAGCACCCGGCTCAAACCGTCCACCCGCGGCCGAGCCGAAAACTTCGGTCCATTTGCTGTATTCCACTACGAGCGAGACGGTAATAGGCGATTCGGGCGTGGCGAAACTCGAAAGGTTTTGCTTGACGCCGTTTTCATAGATAACAAAATTTTCTTTTTTAAGCCCGGTGACGATCTGGCCCGATTTCTTGTTGTAAACGACGGCATCGACATTGACGATGTTGGATTCGATCTTCTCCACTGCGGTGTCAACAATTGCGTTCTTCTCTTCCTCGGCCCGTTTTCGATCTTCCTCTGCCTTTAACCGTTCCTCTTCGGTCTGCGGCGCGGGCCGCGTATTCTTTTTCTCGTTTCCTTTCGTGTTGCCCTTTTGCGGCTTTGACTGGGCGAACACGGGAATTCCGGAAATGAAAAACAAGCCTACAACGGCCGCGAGAAACGCGGAAGCAAGACGCCTGGAGATTGAAACGGGCATAATTGATCCTTCTGCAAGTTGCCAGGAAGTTAGATACAAATTGTCCGTCTTTGGTTGGTCTAAACGCTAATTACGAATTACGAATTTCGAATTACGAACGGATAATCGAAACTCGAAATCGTAATTCGTAATTGGTTAATTAGGGATGATCTCTATTTTTACATCAAAGGCGCCGGAATTGTCGTTCAGATTGCCCTCGTTGATTCCGAGGAAGAGTGCTCCGTCGCGCGTCGCGGTAAATTCGCGTTCGGCGCCGACGTAGATAAAATCGTTGTTGTCATCGCCAATCACGGCAACGAGCGCACCGGTCGCGACATTTTTTAGCAGTTTCTGATTGTCATCCAGTGAGGCGAGACCAGACGGCGGTGAAGATTGGCCGCGTCCTAATGAGACTTTGCCGTCGCCTTCGATTCGTATCCGCTGGCCTTTCTTTACAACCCAGCCTGAATTTGTCCATCCATTTGAGGTGTTGTCGGCGAGCACCTTAACACGCCATTCGATTGGCTTCATTTTCTCTCCGGTCGGATTTGGCCGGCTCGAGTTTGGACGGTCAACCTCTTCGGTTTTGACGACCTTCGGCGGAGCGGGAATCACCACTTTTTCAACCGGCTCTTCGTATGAGGCGTTGCGATTTGCCGAAACTTTATCGGTTGGCGAGTCGAATTGGATCGACTCGACCTCGGCGGAGGTGAAAGAAAGCTCCCGTCGTCGCGAGCCTTCGCCCATGGCTATCAGGAATTTGCCCGCGCCAAAGCTGACGATCTTGCCCTTGATAATGCTGCCGTCCTTGAGCCGGATCGTGTCCGCGAATGCGAGCATTGCAAGACTGAGCACCAACAGGGACGTGATAAGGCCGCGTGTGATCTTGGAACTAAACATAATTTCCTCCACAGAACTGTTTGATTAAACAAAAAAAATTGGGAAAGCAGCCGCAAAGCCTAAAATCCGGCTGGAATATTGATGATAATTTGACGTTTTTAGTTGCTAATGTAAGCGCAATGCTTAAATTCATCCGCAATCATACATAATTTTGCTAAGGTTGTAAATGAATTTTTATTATGTAGGTCGTTGAGAGCAAACCGGTTGAAGAGTTTGCCACGAATGCACGAATAAGAAATTCTTCATTCGTACATTCGTGGCTATTTTTTTTCTCTGCGCCAGCCGAGAAGACGAATCGCAAAAACAAACAGAAAGATCGCGATCGCGGGAGACAGTAGCACGAACGGCGAATTTCGCAGCAAACTCAAGTCCGAAGCCGATGAGAGCATGTTGCCAAGGCTTGGTTCAGGTTCCTGCAAACCGACACCTAGAAACGACAAGGCGATCTCGGCGAGCAGAAAAACAGGCAGCATCAGCGTGGCCTGGACGAGCAGCGGCGAGGCAATATTTGGCAATATATGCCGCCACAGGATTCGCGTTTCCGTCAGCCCAATCGCGCGGGCGGCGAGGACATACTCGCGTTGCCGAGTCGATAACACCAGGCCACGCGTGAGCCGCGCCATCTCGGCCCAACCCGTAACGGCAAAGATCAGTATTAACAACACGGCGGCAGTAAACGGCGGCAGTTCGAGTGGAAACGCGGCCCGGGCGGCCAGGATTAATATGAGCGTCGGCAGCGAGATCATCGTATCCGCAATGCCCATCATCACCGCATCGACCGTACGGTTGGCGTAGCCGCTGACCGCACCGAAGAAAATGCCGATAATGCACGCGAGAATCGTGCCGATTGGACTCACCAAAAGCGAAAATCGTATCGCATACAGAAGACGCGAGAAGCGGTCGCGGCCTAGCTGGTCGGTTCCTAGAAGCCGGAGCCGGGGCGCGTTTAGAGTTCCAACTTCATTTGGTTCCTCGGTCGTGGAAGAGCCAACTGAAGTTGGAACTCTAGACGAAACTCCGAACAAATGAATATCGGTGCGAAAAATTCCGAGAAATGAGTATGGATTGCCGCGTACGAAAAGCGTCAGCGGATAAATTCGAGTCATGTCTTCGTCATACCGCAGGTTTCTAGCATCGGCCAGCTTTTGCGGATAGATGAACGGACGGAAATGCCAGGCACCCTCATTATCGCGAAAGCGGATGGTCGAAGGCGGTGCCGATGGTTCCTGACGAGTTTGCTCGCGGTAATCATATGGGGCAAGAAAATCCGCGAAGATTGCGACACAATAAAACGCCGACACGACCACCAGGCCGACCGCAAAAGCGCGGTTGCGTCTTGTTCTCTTTTTTGGGGACGCTTCAGCCATTACAATTTCTAATCGAGACCACCGGATCGAAGTCGTTTATCATTGACTAACTGTAGAAACTCGGCAATCGTATTTCCAAGCCAAACCGCTATGCTGGCAACCAGAACGACGCCCATAACCAGCGGAACATCCCGCCCCCGGACCGCCGCGACCATCAACGCGCCGATTCCCGGCCATCCGAGAACGGTTTCGACGATTACCGAACCGCCGAGCAGACCGCCGAGCGAGAGGCCGGAGATAGTGAGAAACGGATTCAACGCCGCTCGAAGGGCGTGACGCGAGATGACTTTCCATTCGCTCAGGCCTTTGGCGCGGGCGAGGCGGACGAAATCTTCGTTCATCGCGTCGGCAAGCCCGTCCCGCAATTGCGCGAGAAAAACCGAAACGAGTGGAATCGCCAGGACAATAGAACCTGAAACCAGCTGAAAAACGCTTATACCTCCCGCTGCGGGCGCCGAAAATGAAAATTTGAGCGTGATCACGAGGACTAGCAGTGCCAAAACCATCCGTGGGGTTGAGGCCGTCAGCAAAATCAGAGCCTCAATGAAACTGTCGAGCAGACGGCTCCGAAAGCGGACGGCGAGAATAGCCAGCAGAAAAGAAACCGCGATGGCAAGCGCGAGGGCCGTTAGGCTGAGAATCGCCGTGTTGATAAATCGCGACCAGACAACGGTTTGCACCGGAACCCGAAACGAGAACGATTCGCCCAGATCGCCGCTTACCGCCCGCAAAAGCCACGAGCCGTAACGCTCAGACAAAGGCCGGTCAAACCCGTAAACCTTTTTCAAATCCTCGACCGTTTTCTCCGATATCTGCGGATTGTCGCGGAGGCTGGACAACGCGTCGCCGCCGGCGGATGACAACAAGGCAAAGGTGATCGCCGAGACGATCAGCATCATAAGCGTACCCTGGATCAGTTTTTTTATTGCGAGTTGCAGCATTAACGCAGGCAGTTCATAAAAAAAGGAAAATCACGAACATTCTTAAACATTGAACATTGATTTGCAAAAGGAAAGATTCTAAACTCGAAATCACTTACCGTTCACCATTCACAGACTAGGAGAGTTAATTTCATGCCGAGAAGAAACCACTCGTTTTTTATAGGACTGATCGTCATTTGCAGTCTTTTCTTAGCCGGATGCGGACAAGCGCCGGTCGGGAATTCGGCCCCGGCGGCGCAGCTTGAACCGCAAATGACGGGAACGCGTGGCGGCAAGTTGACGTATCGGCTGACGACGGCCCCAAAAACATTTAATTATTTGCTCGCCGCGGACGAATACTCAATTGTCGCCGCTTTTTTTACGATAACAAGCCGGCTCGTCGATTTTGACCACAGGACTCAAAAATATATCCCGGGCCTGGCCGAAACATGGACTACGGCGGCGGACGGACGGACGGTTGACATAAAGCTGCGTGAAGGGCTGAAATTCTCGGATGGGAATGACCTGACGACCGACGACGTTATTTTTACCTTGACGGCTTTGTATGACGAACGGACACAATCGCCCGCTTTTCGCGACGCCATGCTCGTTGACGGCAAACCGATCGCGACCAAGAAGGTGAATGACCGAGAGATGCAGATGATTTTTCCGCAGCCGGTCGCGTCCGTCGAGAATTATCTGGTCCTTCTCGGCGTTCTGCCGTCGCATACTCTTGACGCCGACTTCAAAGCCGGAAAGATGGCCGAGGCGTGGAAAATCAATGCTCCGCCGGCGAGCATCGTATCGAGCGGTGCCTTCGTCATCGAAGCCGCGACGCCCGGCGAGCGGATCGAATACGCGCGAAACCCGCATTATTGGAAGAAGGACACGCAGGGAACGCAACTGCCGTACATAGACAAATTGGCTATCGAGATCATTCCCGATCCGAATAACACTTTTGTACGGCTGAGCCAGGGCTCGCTCGATCTTGCCGACAGGATACGCGCGAATGATCTCAACGAATTTACAAAAACGCCCGGTGACATGCGGGCTTTTGATGCGGGCCCGGGACTTGCAATCGATCACCTTTGGTTTAATCTCAACACCGTGGACGGCGGCGGCAAGCCTCTCGCCAATCAAACTAAACGAGCATGG
Organism: Chloracidobacterium sp.; assembly: GCA_031430895.1. Taxonomy (GTDB): domain Bacteria; phylum Acidobacteriota; class Blastocatellia; order Pyrinomonadales; family Pyrinomonadaceae; genus OLB17. The sequence goes on from JANPCJ010000163.1 coordinate 7,935, forward strand.
TTTAGCGACAAGCGCTTTCGACAGGCTGTCGCGACGGCGATCGACCGCGATTCGATAACATCGGTTACCCTGCAAGGTCTTGCATCGCCGCTGCACGGATTCGTGTCGCCCGCGAATAGGGTTTGGATAAATCCCAATCTACTCAAGATCGAATACAGTACGGCAAAAGCGGACCAATTGCTAATGGAAGCCGGATTTAAGAAAGGCGGTACGACCGAGGCTCCGCTGTTGACCGACGCTCAAAACAATCCGGTCGAATTTACATTGGTGGTCCCGGCCGAAAATGAAGCCCGAAAGCTGATGGCCGCGGTGATCCAACAGGATCTCGCCCGCGTCGGAATCAAATTGCAAGTCGTTCCGATTGAGTTTGCGGCGGTGACGGAACGCTGGACAAAATCTTTTGATTACGACGCCATACTCCTCGGTTTGTCGCAAACCGATATTGAGCCGTCGTCGTACCAGAGATTTCTCGTCAGCAGCGCGGGAGCTCATCAGTGGCACCTGAAGCAAAAAACTCCATCGACGGAATGGGAGGCGCGCATCGACAAATTATTTGCCGAACAGTCGGTCGAGCCCGATCAGGCAAAACGTCTCGCCGTCTTTTCCGAGATACAGACGATAATGCGAGACGAAATGCCCGTTATCCCGCTTGCCGCGCGTCACGTCGTCGCGGCAGCCCATAACAGGGTAGGGAATTTCAGCCCCAGCAGCATTTTTCCTTACTCGATCTGGAATGTGGATGAGTTGTTCGTAAAGTGATGTCAGAACCATCCGCTGTAGCGGGTGGTTGAACGTGGACAATATTCTCCTAAACAAGAAATTCTCCTAAACAAGAAAAAGCACACTCTCGTCGTGTGCTTCTCTTATGTGTTGCTTCTCAGGTCAGCTTCAACCAATCGCTACCGCAGTTGGTTCTGACTTTGGTGTCAATTCTGCGGCCCCCAGGGCGTAAACGCTTATGAACTTGCCTTTTTGACCCTTGTTTTCGAACTTTACAAAGCCTTCGATTAGCGAGAACAGCGTGTCGTCTTTGCCCTTGCCGACGTTGTTGCCCGGCTTCCACTTGGTTCCACGTTGACGCGCCAAAATGTTTCCGCCGAGAACGTGCTCGCCGCCGAATTTCTTTAGACCAAGCCGCTGTGCGTTCGAATCGCGTCCGTTTCTGGATGAACCTACACCTTTTTTATGTGCCATATTTTTGGGTGACGGGTGACGGGTAAACGGTGACAAGTCAGAAAGCTCTTTCCCGTCACCTGTGACCCGTTACCGTTCTCTAAATCTTCTCGATCTTAATTTCAGTAAAACCCTGCCTGTGGCCTTGTTTGCGTTTGTATTGTTTGCGGCGTTTCTTTTTGAAGACGATAATCTTGTCCGCCCTGCCGTGGCCGACGATAGTGGCCGCAACCGTGGCGTCGCCGCCGATTTTTGCGTCCTTGCCTTCGCCAACCACAAGCGCAGCGATGTCGACTTTTCCGCCGGCCTTCTCATTGATTGTCGGAACGCGGAGCGTCTGTCCGCCCTCGACCGCAAACTGTTTTCCACCCGTCTTAATAATTGCGTAGCTCATTACCCGTGTTAGCTCCCGTTAAACCAATGCAGATTTTCGCACAAGTCGAAAAACTCAGATTATACGGAAAAGACTGGCGGCGGTCAACCGCGACAAGAAAAAAGGCGGAAACACGACCGGTAGGGAGTGTGTTCTTGCGGCAACGAAAGAGCACACTTCCTACCGGTCGTGTTTCCGCATTATGCAGCAGACGGATCTTTGACAATGGCGATAAACGGGAGATTGCGGTAACGTCCGGCGGCGTCGAGGCCGTAGCCGACGACGAATTTATTTGGGACGACAAAACCTGTGTAGTCGATTGCGAGTTCGGTTTTGATGCGCGGTTCGGGTTTGTCGAGAAAACTGGCAAGCTTTATCGAGGCAGCGCCGCGTGAGCCGAGGATGTCTAAGAGCCGTGAGAGCGTCAGGCCCGTGTCGATAATATCCTCAACGAGCAGAACGTCCTTGCCGCGGATCGGATTGCTGAGGTCCTTTAATATCTCGACGTCGCCGGTTGATTTTGTGCCGTCCTTATAACTGGAAACGGACATAAAATCGATTGTGAGCCGCAGATCGATCACCCGCATCAGATCGGCGAGAAAAACGCACGAACCCTTTAACACACTGACCAAAACAAGATCTCTGCCGGCATAGTCGCGGGTGATCTGTTCGCCCAGTTCTTTGATCCGGGCCTGTATCTGATCGCCAGAATAAAGGACTTCCAGATTAGGGTTTTTGAATTCCGTATCTGCCATTTGTGTGGATTCAGCGGCCATACTTTCCTCGTTGGTTTGATCGAATCGGCTTTTAGAAATACTATTCAAACGTGGGTTGATTTACAAGTTGACCACGCCTTTAGTTCAAATATGGCCGACGAAAATAAAGAAACACGCGACCGCGTTCGTGCCCTCGTGCGGCAGGTTTTGGCCACTGTTCCTACCGAGGGTGAAGATGCGCGTCCGTCGGCGCAACTCACACCCGAACATGTTGTCGTAAATTCGCTCCAGGAAAAGATGGGCAAAGAGTTTGACCGTGACGAATCGGCCAAATCCCTGCTCACCGAGGACGATCTGCGCGGCCTCGAACCGGGCTCCCGGCTGCGAGTCGCGGCGAATGTTAAATTTACCTCGCTTGCCCAGGATATTGTGAATGAGCGGAACATCGAGCTAATTCGAAAACAATCGCGGCAAAATACCACGAAGGTCCGTTCCGTCGCGGTCGGGGCCGATCACGGCGGCTTTAAGATGAAGGAGCAATTGAAAACCTTTCTCACCGATATTGGCTTGCACGTGCGCGATTTTGGTACGGAAAGCGAGGACGCCGTGGATTATCCCGATTTTGCACACGCTGTCGCCAAATCGGTGAGTGGTCGCCAGGTGGATATCGGCATTATCATCGACGGGGCCGGAATCGGGAGCGCGATGACTGCTAACAAGGTTCCAAATGTTCGCGCCGCCGCTTGTTATTCGCCGACTCTCGCAAAAAACTCGCGAGAGCACAACGGTGCAAATGTCCTGACGCTCGGTGCCGGGCAAAATACGTTCGGCGAAGTGAAGGAAATTGTTGAAGCCTTTATCTCGACCGACATTACGGAAGAGCGTCACAAGAAACGCGTAGGCAAAATCGATAACATCGAAAAGCAGTATCGAAGGTGATAAGATAGCGATTTCAGAGATGCAGCAGAACGGCAATTACGAATATTTAGTTGACCAGATAACCGATATGGTTCTGGCAAAGCTGGGCGGCGATGAGTATTGCCCGACGTTTTGCCATGCCGATGTTCAGCGGATCGTCGATGCTGGTGCGGAGCGGATTGGCATTGTTCTTGGCGAGACGGCGACCGCTCACGATTGGGCGAGTTTGATCGATCATACCTTGCTCAAACCGGAGGCGGCTGAAGGCGACATTCGCAAACTTTGCGAGGAAGCTGTTCAGTTTGGCTTTGCCTCGGTTTGCGTAAACCCAGGCTGGGTAAAAAAGGCCACCGAATTTCTCAAAGGCTCAGGTGTTCCGGTTTGTACGGTGATCGGTTTTCCGCTCGGGGCAACATTGCCGGATGTAAAGGCCTATGAGGCCAGGCGTTCGATTTTCAACGGCGCCCGCGAGGTTGATATGGTCATAAATATCGGAGCTCTGAAATCTGGCGACGATTGTCTGGTCGAGGATGACATACGCGCCGTGGTTGACGCGGCGCATGAAAACCATATCCTCTGCAAAGTCATTATTGAAACCGCCCTGTTGACCGACGAGGAAAAAGTGCGGGCATGTCTGGCAGCAAAAAACGCCGGTGCCGATTTTGTAAAAACCTCGACCGGATTTGCCAAAGGCGGCGCGACCGCCAACGACGTCGCGCTTATGCGGCACACGGTTGGAAGCTCGCTCGGAGTTAAAGCCTCAGGTGGCGTTAAAGGAATTGAGGATGCACGGGCAATGTTCGAGGCGGGCGCTACGAGAATCGGCGCGTCAGTTGGCGTCAAAATCGCTCAGGAAGCGAGTGGAATGAAATCGACGATCATTGCGGGGAATTATTGAGCGTTCTGAGTCCGGGCTTGAGGGCGGCCTCTTCGCCGGCGAAGAAGCCGTCTAAAGGCGGGACTCAGAGCGCTTTGCAGTCGGCGATCTGTCAAAGTTCCTTCGGTAGTCTTTGCCATCCATCAAAACCGTTTTAGACATCTCGTACAGACGCGAGCGCAGCCTTGTACCGATTCGGTCCTCCAGGACTTCCTCGCGCTCGTTTCGCCTTTCGTCGGCATAGTTGGTCGTGAAAACCGTTAGCTTCTTGTTATTATAGCGAGTGTTGATAACATGGGCCATGGTGTCACGAACCCAGTCAGTTGGTTTTGACGCACCAAGCTCATCAAGAACGAGCACATCGACATTCAGAACGGGAGCGAGGACGCTTAGCTCGGATGACTGTGTATTCGCGTTGTACGAATCCTGAATTTCTTTGAGAAGTGACCCGAATTCGTAAAAAAGACAGCTAAAACCGCGTTCGGTAAGGCCCTTCAAGATTGAAACAGCGAGATGTGTTTTGCCGACGCCGACGCTTCCCATCAGCAGCAACCCACGATCGACCGCCGGGTACTCCTTTGTTAAGGCCATCGCGAATTTGAAGGCGGCATCTTGTGAGGCCGTTTGAGGTTTGTAGTTGTGAAAATGGAAACCGTCGTACCTTTTTGGCAGCCGGACGCCGTCAAACTGACCGGCTTGAGATTTCAGCTTCCGACACGCGCATATACGGGCTCCTTTTCCGGCCACGACCTCCATTCCCACGCCGAAACATATTGGGCATTCATTTGATTCGCCTTCTGAGGGCGTTAAAACGCTTTTTGGTACGGCCTTCAAGTTATGAATCTTAGCTTTTTGGTCAGACATGGGTTTGATAGCGAATCCGGTGCTCTGAATTATAACACTCACCCATTCGTAGCCGAACTCGGCGGCATTGTTTGCATTGTGATATATTGTTTTATCGAGTCACGTAGGGCAGGATGCCGAGCCTGTCCATCAACAGAGCCAATGTTCGAGATTATGGCATTCAGGCTTGATCGACAGACCTGGCAGTCTGTCGTACGATATTTTTTATGGGCATGATTCGCAGTTTGATGATTAAGTTTGGGCTCGCTGATCTAAGCGTCGAGCGGGCGCCGATCAGCGTTTTTTTGCTTGATGACGACACGCGACGGCATCGGTGGTTCATCAAAAGATTTCAGGGCGACGATCTCGACATCGCTGAGAATGTTGAAGAGGCAAAGGCGCTGCTAGCCGAGAGCAACTACGACGCTATTTTCCTGGATCACGACCTGTTGCCGCACCATTACGAATCGAACGACCACGACGATTTTGGCCAAACCGGCTACGCCATCGCCGAATGGCTCGACGAACGCCGCGAACTACAGCGGGCGGCGACCATTGTAGTCCACACCCGAAACGCCGACGCCGCGATTACGATGGTGGAAAAGCTGCGTGAATCGGGACGGAATGTCGAATACTGTGCCTTTCCGATGCTGGATCTTAAAATAAAGAACTATTGGAAAAGGTAGAAGGTTGAAGGCGGTCGAAACAATTGCCGTCCGCCGTGATCCACAGATTACTAGGGTTCTTTTAAAAACTCTTATTCGTGCATTCGTGGCAAAAGCTTTAGCCACGAATGCACGAATAAAACCCTGAATTTCACAATTAAAATTTCTCCTTCATAGGTTTCCCAAGGAACTCTACTAATTACCTTTCGCGTTTTTCTTCATTTCGTTCAACTCTTTCTCTGTCTGACCAATAAGTTCTTCTAGCTGCCCCTTCAAATTAGGGTTTTTTTCTGAGGCAGCTGATTTTTTCAGCGCCATCAAATACGCTACCTTAAGCGCCTGCTCCCTTGGGGCCTTAATGTCGGGTTCGACCCCTATGCCTTCCCAGTTTGTTTTTGTGATGGGGTTGATCGCCCGGCCCGTGGGGACAAAAACGCCGAAATGGTCGTTGAGCCGAACCATTCCCCCGGGATTTGCACCACCGCCGGTTGTCTCGCCGACAATCGTCGCTCGCTTTAGAACCTTTAAATTATTCGCAAATTCTTCACCGCCGGAAAAAGTCCGCCCGCTCGTTAGGACGTAAACATCCTTATCCAGAAATTTCTTTCCGCTTACCACCGGATTCGTCCAAAATTCCTCCGTCCTATCGGCCGGGCGAAAATAGAGGTCATTCAAATGCACTTTTTTATTGCCGAATAAATATGAGCAAACGAGAGCAACCATTCGCGGAGCGCCTCCGCCATTCTGCCGGAGGTCGAAGATCAGTGCGTCCGTATTTGCCACCATCGACATAGCGGCGGCAACGGTATCGGCCCCCGCATCTGGATCAAAGAAACCGCGAAGTTCGATATACCCGATGTTGCCGTCCATACGCTCGGCGCGGTCAAAGCCGTAATTTGCCCGCTTCATAAGGGCCAGCCGCTGTGCTATCTCCTCGGTGGTCGGTTCGCGTCTGTTGATCCTAACGGGGAGTGTATCGTATGAAAAACGTACACGAAGATGTTTGTCGTTGCTGATCGCCTGCAGGTCGGCTGTCAGTTTTTCGGCAAACGAGCGGGAACTGGTTAACGCATCGTATTCCTTGTGTTTTGACCGCGACCTGAGATCAGCCTCCAGCTTCTTTGCCGTTTCGACAAACACATATCCATCATTCAATTCCCTGATAAGATTTTCGATCACGCTCGAACGAGTTGCCGCGTCGAGTTCAAGGTCAGGCTGACTGGCCTGCTGTGCCGAGGCTACAAACCGAAGAACGAACAGGGCTACGATAAAAATAACGATAATTCGGGCGAGAAGTGCGATGGTTTTCATATTATTTCTCCTAAAAAACCGGTTCCGAGCCGCGCTTAATCAGACTTCAAACCTCTAATCAAAATCTCGGCTGTTTTGCGGGTGCGTCCGGCAATCTCTTCGCGGTCACCGAGCTCGAAAACGCTCAGGCTGTACGGCAAAAGAGAATTCGTTGCGGTCAAAAGCGTGTGGGCCGTATCGACCGGATCGCCGGCGGCGAAATGCGATGTTTGCTGGCCCTCGGATATAACTGTTGCGAAAATGCGTGCCTCTTCGTCAAAATAGCGTTTTCGGCGTTCGAGAAGTTTTGGACGAAGATACGAAAGCAAATCGTTAAGGCTCTGTGTATAATGCTGAACGCTGTCGAAACGAAACAGTACGCGTTCACACAGCATTTCGCACAAACGATCATCGACGCTCGACGGTTTTTCCGCGATAGAGCGAAGATTTTCCTTGAGCCTCTCGATAATCCGGTCTATATGCGAGAGGGCAATTTCCTCTTTACTGGAAAAGTGTAGGTAAACGCTCCCCTTGCCGATCCCGACCTCGTGGGCGAGATCGTCGATCGTCATTTTCTTGTAGCCGTAACGCGCGAGCAGGCGGTCGGTGGCGTCGAGAATGGCGTCGCGTGTAGTTTTCGATTGAACCGCATCTCTCATATTCTGACTGATGACCAAACACGTCTTTTGGTCATACTGTTAAACGACGCGCGTTTTGTAAAGTTCCGGTAAAATTTACAAACCCGCCATATCCCATTTCTTAACGACGTCGATTATCAGATTCGCAACCTTGTCGGTGACTTTTTTGTAGTAGAGATCGGCCTTTGCCTGGTCAAATTTTGGATAGCCCTGGCCTTTTTGGTAGAGTCCGATCGACGACGGGAAGGGAACCGCCGACCATGTGCCGGCGGGCGGATAAGGCGTGGCCATGTCAGCCTTGTATTTTTCCTGGTGAACAAGAGTTGGATCGATGGCTTGTATGAATGCGGTTTCGTTCCAGCCGGCGTGGCCGCCGTCTTCTCCAAAAACCTCTTTTGTCTCATCCGAGGCGAACGACCACCAATTTATCACCAGAGTTCTGACCTTTTTCTCTGTGGCGACCTCCGCCGCGACCGCTTGAAGCACGGCTGTCTGTCCGCCGCCGTGGCCGTTGATGATGATAATATTTTTGAACCCATTTTTCGCAAGCCCTTCGAGGATTTGCTTGACGAATGGTCGATACGCCGCCTCTGTGATCTGGAACGCGCCCGGATAAGCCTCCATCGAGCCGGTAATGCCGTAGGGCAGCGTCGGCGCGATCAATGCATTTGTCCGCCGCGCAATGGTCTTAGCCATCGCAAACGGGGCCGTGTTGTCCGCTCCGTTATTGATAACGCCGTGCGGTTCCAGCGTCCCGGTGGGAAGCAGCACCGTGTTCGTTTTCGAAGGTACGACATCCCTAAATTCCATCCAGTTAATGCGATCCATCTCTCGGGTCGAGACGAAATCCTTTTCCGTCTGGGCGGCGAGACTTGCTGTCGTGCCTAGAATAAGTACGATAAAGATTGTTTTCATTGATATTTACTCCTTTGACAGGCAAAGCGGGGCCAAGCCCGCCTTCCCGACTGTCCTTTGTGTACTTGATTTCGTTTCACTGAGGTTGAAGATTGGTAAAAATCTCGAAAGCCGGGACTGGACAGTCCGGAAGGCGGGCTTGCCCCCGCTCAACTCCCCCAACGGTCATCGTCCAAAATATTTACGCCCGCGAAGCTTCACCGGCAGCAGATCGCCGTCCGGATCGTTTCCCTCATCTTTTCCGTAACCGATATCCTTCATTAGTTTTGTCGGAGCGTTTCGGATTTTCATTGGCACCGGCAGATTGCCGAATTTTTTTACATCCTCCATCGCTGAACCGATAGCGTTAGTCGCCGAACGATCTTTTGCGGCGTTTGCGAGGAAGGCGACGCCGTGGGCGAGGTTGTGAATACATTCGGGCAGGCCGATAGTTTCTATCGCGCGGAAAACCGAGTTTGCAACCACCAAAGCTGTCGGCTGTGCGAGACCGATGTCTTCGGATGCAAAGATCACCATCCGGCGAGCGATAAATTTTGGGTCCTCGCCTGCGTCGAGCATACGTGCGAGATAGTACATGGCGGCATCGGGCCGGCTCGCGCGCATTGATTTGATAAACGCGCTGATAATGTTGTAATGCTCCTCACCCTTTTTATCGTACCGCAAAAATTTTGACTGAAGCGTTTCCCTTAATGTTTCAATCGTTATCGTGTCATACAAACGCGATGTATTCTCGATCATCGTTATCGCCTGCCGAGCGTCGCCGTTGGCCATTCCTACGAGCCATACCGTGGCGTTTTCGTCTAACTCGAATCCGGTACGCTCGATGATCGCGGCCATGTCCGCGTCCGAAAACTCTTCCAATACGAAAACACGAAGCCTCGACAGCAGAGCGGGAATCACCTCAAAACTTGGATTCTCGGTAGTCGCGCCGATCAGCACAAGCTCGCCGTTCTCGACAAACGGGAGCAGGAAATCCTGTTGAGCTTTATTGAAGCGATGAATTTCGTCGAGAAAAAGCACCCGCGGCCGGCCGTCGATTGAAGGCGTTTTGACGATGCGGCGAATATCGTCTTTGCCGGCCGAGACGGCTGAAAGCTCGTAAAACTCAGCGTCTATCGCGTTTGCGTAAATACGCGCCAAGGTCGTTTTGCCCGTTCCGGGCGTACCCCAAAGCACAAACGAAAACACGTGGAGCTGCTCTATTGCGAGCCGCAGTGGCTTGCCTTCCCCGACCAGATGCGCCTGGCCGACGAACTCGTCGAGGTTCCGAGGCCTGATCTGATTCGCAAGCGGCTCCATATCGCGATTATAACGCAAAATTAACCGGACAAGTTTAATTCGCGGGTAAATGGGCTTATACTGTGGAAGAAATCTGAGATTACAAATGGCGGACGAATCAACTCCTGAAGATAAAGTCGGAACCGGTGAGGAGACCGAGGTAGAACTATTTATCAGTAACTATCTCGGCGTCGGCATACACATTTTTCTTTCCGTTCTCGCTCTGCTCCTGCTGATTGCGGCGATAGTCACTACCTATGACACTGTCGTACGTGAGTTCCCGTCGCTTTGGAAAACTCCTGAGGACGAGTACGTTGTTCTGCTAAAGATCATAGAAAATTTACTGCTCATCGCGATCGCAGCCGAATTCGCGCTGATCTTACTCTACCGACGGATGAGCGCCGTCGCCGAGGTCATGGTGTTTGTGTTGGCGCGCAAAGCCGTCAATCCTACAATCACGGCCATCGAACTGGTGCTTTGCGTGGTAGCCATCGCCGGGCTGATCGTTATCCGACATTATTTCCTGCCCGGTAAGACGACTTGACGAAGAAAAATTTTAGGTATGGATCTCTGTGGCAATGTATGGTGGCCAGGGACGGGGTCGAACCGCCGACACGCGGATTTTCAGTCCGCTGCTCTACCAACTGAGCTACCTGGCCTTTCCACATCGCGTGTGCGAGAGGATACGAATTTGTAAGTGTAAATAAAGCGGTTTGGCTCTGTCAAATGCAGCAGCTATTCAAGACACACGAAACACGAATAAAAAGAGCACATGCTGGTGATGCATGTGCTCTTTTTTGCTCAAAGCGACAGCTTGTCCGTTTATTGACTGGCCGTCGGCCTGAGACCTCTCGATCTTCCCAAATTCTTGTCAGAATCAATGGCAAATCCGCTGATTCGTTCAAGGTTTTTAGGCGTTGTGCCTCCACCTTTCACCGATGGAGGATTTTGCCTTGATGCAGGTCCCAAGATAAAGATGAAACCATCCAGGTAGTTGGCATCGAGCGAGTTTGCGTCTCTGTCGGAGAAACTGCCTGAGCCGTTGAAGGTGATTGGCGTTTCGCCTGCTTCTGCTCCCTTAACTACATCGAAGGTTACCGTTACAATACGCGTCGAGAAGCTTGTGTTAAACGGAGTCGACGAAT
>JANPCJ010000164.1:0-2419 GCA_031430895.1 Chloracidobacterium sp.
AAATGGCAAATATCTTGACAGACAACGTCACTGTCGTCCTATAAATGGACCGCCTTAAAGCGACCGACGAGAAACTATTAGAGCTGCAAGACCTTTTCAAAAAAATCTCGATAAACGACTCAAACCTCTGGGCGACTCAGGCGGTGCCGCACGCCCGCCAATTGTCGAATATGCTGCAATTGGCTCGCGTGATTACGCTTGGAGCTTTAAACCGCGACGAATCGCGCGGAGCCCATTACAAGCCCGACTTTCCGGACCGCGACGATGATAAGTTTATGAAAACGACCATTGCTGAATATTCGGAAGAGTCGCCAGTATTTTCATATGAACCCGTAGATATATCAATCGTTGAGCCGCGAAAACGTGACTATTCGTCAGGCAACAAGGCGCCGCAGGTTCCAAAGCCGGGAAGTGAGCTTAAACCGAAAGAATGACGTAAGTGACTGGAGGGCAAGCATCCCTGCTTGCCAGTCGGCCTTGTCGATGCGGTCCTTCAGACAATTTGATAGATAAACCATAAAGACTGGCAAGCAGGAATGCTTGCCCTCCAGTCCTATGACAGCACACATTGAAAAAAAACGCCTCGACGCTCCGCCGGCGACCTTCAAGTTCAGAATCCAGCGACGGGAGAAAGAAGGCGCAAACGCTCATTGGGAAACATTTGAGCTGCAGTATCGCCGCAACCTGAACGTCATCTCGGCGCTGATGGAGATTCGAAAAAACCCGGTCACGATTGAAGGCAAACAGACCACGCCGCCGGTTTGGGACATGAGTTGTCTTGAACAGGTTTGCGGTATCTGCACAATGGTCATCGACGGCACGGTTCGTCAATCTTGTTCGGCCCTCATCGACGATCTACTCATCGCATCAAATAGCGACACGGTCACGCTGGCCCCGATGTCAAAATTCCCAAACGTCCGCGATCTCAAAGTCGACCGCTCAAAGATGTTCGATCATCTCAAACAGGTCGAGGCTTGGATCGAACTTGACGGCACCTACAACCTCGGCCCCGGCCCGCACATTCCCAACGAAACCGCCCAGGAACGCTACGCCTATTCCCGCTGCATGACCTGCGGCTGCTGTCTCGAAGCCTGCCCGCAATACGGCGACGACAATTACATCGGCCCCCAAGCCATCGCCCAGGCCCGCCTCTTCAACATGCACCCAACCGGCGCCATCACCACCGAAGACCGCCTCAACGGCCTCCTCGGCGACGATGGCATAACAAACTGCGGCAACGCCCAAAACTGCCTAAAAGTCTGCCCAATGTCCATCCCGCTCACCAAAGCGATCTACGAAACCAACCGCGATATTACCGTGAATGCATTGTTTGGGTGGTTGAAGAAATAAATCTGTCAGTCCAAACCATCCCAGTCGTTTGATCTATCAGCTTCGGCAGGCTATTATTTCTAATAATGTGGACGATTCTCGAACACAAAGGATGTTGAGAAGGTCTTCAGTCGGTTGCCGCCTGCGGTTCAACGCAAATATGAACTATGGCAGAATATTGTTGGGAACGATGGTCCTGGCAAGCTGCGGGAGTATTCTGGATTTCACGATGAAAAATTGCACGGGCAGAGATTTGGTCAGCGATCATCCAGACTCAGCCTCCACTATCGTGTCATCTACAAAATAGACAAGCTGGTTGTCACCGTCGAGGTTCTTGAAATCACTCCCCATAAGTATTGAGGTTGTTATGAAAACTTATCGAAAAGAGGATTTCGTTCCCGCGCGGCGGCGTATTCAGCTGACGTCGGGCGAGGTGATTAGAATGTTGCGGGAGCTGAAGGAGTGGACGCAGGCCGAACTTGCGCAGCGCTCGGGGATCAGCGTTACTAATATCAGCCTTCTTGAAAACGATCGCGTTGACATCGGAAAAAAGAGAGCGCTGGCGTTGGCGGGGGCGTTTAACATTCATCCGGCGACGATTATGTTTCCAGGATGGGAAGAAGCGGATATCAAGCTGGCAGCCTAAGAATGTTGGACAGATATTGTTTATGTCGACGGCCTCGCCAGGCGCTACGACGGTTTCCTGCCTTTGGCTTTCATCCCTCAATAGTAATGTTTATGTGACGGGATAAACTGATGTTTCCAGCCTCGCCCGGCGAGGCTTCCCGCGAAGCGGTCAATAGCCACGTTGCTTTAGCACGTGGTAGGCGTGAAAAGATTGATTATTCAGCCCGTTTCAACGGGCTTACCAATCGGCGGCTTAAGCCAAGCGCCCATAAGGACGTTAAAACGCCCTCTCGATTCGATTGCCAGCTTTTACCACGCCGTGAACGAGGCTGTGTCAAAACCCCTGAGTATGGCGGTTGTGCTGCGTCGCCGAGCGGAAAAGCTGTGCTTTTCCGTCAGAGTTTTCCATTCCGCTCTGCGGCTCCGCCGCCCTCCCGTTGGGTCAAGAACCTGCGGCATAGCC
>JANPCJ010000165.1:0-5101 GCA_031430895.1 Chloracidobacterium sp.
GTTATGTTTTATCTGTGAAATAGCAAGTGCATCTGTGGCACTCATATTTTCGCAGGAGGACAATACAACTATGGGATTCAAAAGTGAAAGTCTTATCAGCACGATCGAGCTTGGCAGGGCTATCAAAAGACGCCGTGAAGAGATGAGCCTAAGTTTGCGTGACGTGGCCGACGTGACCGAGGTTTCGGCTTCGACGCTGTCGCGCATAGAGAATGGAACGGGCCGCCCGGACGCCGACAACATCGCCCGGCTCACCCAGTGGCTCGATATTCCGGTTGACCGTCTGATGACAAAAAACGCCAGAAACGACGTCGAGCCGGTGATTTATTATCCACACGAAGCGACCACCGATATCATCGAGGCCCACCTCAGGGCCGACAAAAACCTGACGCCCGAAACTGCAAACGCTTTGTCCGAGCTTTTCCGTGTCGCATACCGGCAATTCAGCAAGCCGGGCAGCGGGAAGAAGAAGTAGGCAAAAGGCAGTGGGCGGTAGGCAGTTAAGCAGGCGGTTTTTGACCGCCGGTAATGAACACGAGAGACCAACAATGAATCACGCAACTGATAAAATCACGGCCTTTGGCGGAATGGTCGGCATCGATACGGCGTTCGTATTGTTTTTTCTGGCGCTCGAATACGGACGCGCGGTGCAAATGTTCTCACTCGACGGTTTGCTGATGGGCACCACTATGTTGATGGTGCTTGCTCTGCCGTATTTTCTTCCGTCGCGACATGTTCAGCCGCCGTTCTCCAGTTGGCTGATTAGCCGAGGGGCCGTCGCTTTGATTGGCATTACGCTTGGCTTTGCATTCAAACAAAGCCTCGGCGTCGTGCTGCCCGAATCTCTCCGATTTATGCCCAAGACATTTCTGATATTGGCTGCAATGGTCAGTTGTTACGTCCAATTCTACGGCCTGTTGAAACTCCGTCTGGCAAAATAGGCAAAAGGCGCCAGGCGAGAGAGCAAAAAATCCGCGCTTGCATCGGGAACAGGCGCGGATTTTTTTGGCTTGAACTAGGTTATAACGCATGTTATATTCGTTCGGTCGGAGAAAATATATGACACACACTCACACTCTTAAAATAACGGCGATAGGAAATTCATTTGGAGTTATTTTGCCCAAAGAGATCTTGGAGAAATTGAGAGCTTCGAAGGGCGATTCGCTCCTTGTGATGGAGACTCGGAACGGTGTCGAGTTATCACCGTATGATGCAAAGGTCGCGCTGCAGTTGGAAATCGCGGAAAAGGTAATGCGTGAGGACCGGGATGTTTTGCGGAAGCTTGCGGAGTAGCTATGGAATACACCTGGATACTTTTCGAAAGCGCTTTGGCTATGCACAATCGGCAGATAGCCGAACACGGCGGCAGCGATGGCGTTAGAGACGAAGGATTGCTCTCATCCGCGCTAGCCAGACCCCAGAATTTACTGGCGTACACCGACGATGCGGACATCGCTGCACTTGCCGGAGCATACGCCTTTGGAATAGCCAAGAACCACCCTTTCATCGACGGTAATAAACGCACCGCCCTAGTAGTGATGCGCACGTTCCTACGCGCGAACGGCCATGATTTAAAGGCGACCCAGGAAGAAAAGTATATTACGTTTCTAAACCTCGCGGATGGAAGCCTGAGCGAGGACGCTCTTGTCGAATGGATTCGATCCCATCTAGCGGAGTTCAAATAGCTCGACTCCCGCATCGAGTTGCGATATGCCGAGGTCAACTGTCGTTTTCGAAGGGTTTCGTAATGTCGTGTCATTACGCGGTCAGTCGCTGCGGCAACCCGAGAGGATTTTGGCGTTCTCAGAGCTTGGGCCAGGCGATACCGCCTTCGGTCAGATCGTAAATCTTCTGAACCTGCTCGACTAATTCAATATACTGCATCGGCGTCAATGCCTGCGCGCCGTCACAGAGGGCCTCTTCCGGGCACGGGTGAACTTCGATTATCAGGCCATCGGCTCCTACGGCGACACCGGCGCGTGCGAGCGGAGTGACCATGTAATTATGGCCGGTTCCGTGCGAAGGATCAACGATGACCGGTAGATGCGTCATACGGTGAACGGCTGGGATGATTGAAAGATCGATCGTGTTGCGGGCGTGATTTGCAAAGGTGCGAATGCCGCGTTCGCAGAGGATAACGTCATAGTTTCCCTCGGCCATTATGTATTCGGCGGCGAGCAGCAGTTCGTCGAGCGTTGCCGAGAGGCCGCGTTTTAGCAGAACCGGCTTTCGCGTTTTGCCGACGTATCGCAGCAGCGAATAATTCTGCATATTGCGTGCGCCGATCTGAATGCAGTCGCCGTATTTCTCGACCGCGTCAACGCCGTGCTCGTCCATCGCTTCGGTCACGATGTTGAGGTCAAATTGGTTTCGAACTTCAACCAGCATCTTCAAACCGTCTTCACCCAGGCCTTGAAACGCATACGGCGACGTTCTCGGTTTGAAGGCCCCGCCGCGGAAAAACCGGGCACCGCTCGCCGCGACGGTTTCCGCGGTTGCAAAAACCTGCTTGTGATTCTCCAACGCGCATGGGCCGGCGATGATCGCCAATTCGCTGCCGCCAATAGTCGCGTTGCCGATTTTTATGACCGATTTTTCAGGCCGCAGATCTTTTGAGATCAATTTGTATGGCTTTGTGACGCGGATCGCGTCGGCGACACCAGGTAGATTTTCAAAATGCGCGGGATCGATAGAGCCGCTGTTTCCCGTCACGCCGATAGCCGTCCGGCTTTCGCCCGGCAACTCATGCCCGCGAAAACCAAGCGCCTCAATCACATGCATTACTTTCTCAACATCGGACGCTAGGGCGTCGGATTTCATTACTATCAGCATAATTCGGTTAACCCCGGTGGGTGCAAAACCTTAACTTTAGTTTTCAGCACCATTTTTTGCAAATTCCGTCGTACGACAGACTGTTAGTCTGTCGATCAACATGGCGTTCACTCAACTCGAGTGAAAATCAAGTTGATGAAACCAACCTCGGAAGGCGGGATCGTACGACGGACTGTTAGTCTGTCGTTCAATTTAAGCGTTCATTCAACTTGCGCGAATACCGGTTTGACGAAACCAGGCTCGGCAGCCTGTTCTACGTTAGCAGCCTCTCTAAAAATCGCTCGACGTTTATGACGGCTGCATCCGGTGTTTCCGCCTTCTCAATTTCGGCAACTATCGCCGAACCAACAACCGCCGCGTCCGCGTACCGCCACACATCGACAATTTGATCGCGAGTCGAAATACCAAAACCGACCGCCACGGGCAGGTCAGTAAATTGTCTAGTCCGCTTCACCAATTTTTCCGCCTCCGAACCTGTTTCAATCTGCGCCCCGGTCACACCGGCCCGCGATACTGCGTAAACAAAACCGTACGAATTAGCGCATATTGTTTCCAAACGCTCATCCGTGGTTGTCGGAGCGACGAGCGAGATCAAGTCCATGCTATCCGCCGCCAATCGCCGCGAGATCGCGGCCGCCTCGTCCTCGATCACATCGGTCAGCAGTACACCGTCGATGCCCGCCGATGAAGCTGCTTTCGAAAAATTTTCAACACCGAAACGCAAAATAGGGTTAAAGTAACTGAACAAAACGAGCGGCACGTTGGATTGCCCTCTGATGTTGCCAGCTAATTTCAGCACATCGCGCAGCGTTATCCCATTTTCCAAAGCTCGTTGCGAAGAACGCTGAATCGTCGGCCCGTCAGCCATCGGATCGCTAAACGGAACGCCGAGTTCGATCACGTCGGCTCCCATTTCCGCGAGCTTTAATACGATTGAAAGGGAACTCGCGATATCAGGATCACCCGCCGTGACGAATGGAATAAACGCTTTGCGGCCAGCAGTTTTTAACTCCTCAAATTTAGTGGTGATTCGGCTCATCCTTGTACTTTGGTTTCGAGAAGTGCATCCCTCCCTACCGGTTGTGTTTCCGCTGCAACTCCTCCCGAACGGTATTTACATCCTTATCCCCGCGTCCGGAGAGATTAACGATCATGATCTCGTCAGGACTCATACCGGGTGCAGTCTTAATCGCATGAGCAACGGCGTGTGATGATTCGAGAGCGGGAATAATACCCTCGGTTTCCGAGAGCGTCGTAAATGCAGCCAACGCCTCGCCGTCGTTTGCCGATACATATTCGACTCGTGACATGTCATGCAAATGAGCATGTTCCGGCCCTATCGAGGCATAATCGAGCCCGGCCGAGACGGAATGTGTCGAAGCGATTTGCCCGTTTTCGTCCTGCAAAAGATAGCTTTTCGTCCCTTGCAAAACACCGACATCGCCGCCGGTCATAAATCTCGCGGCGTGATCGCCGAGAGAATTGCCGCGCCCGCCGGCCTCGACGCCGATCATTCGAATTTCATCATTCAAAAAGGGATGAAACAGTCCGATCGCATTCGAACCGCCACCGACGCAGGCGACAAGAACGTCCGGCAATCGCCCTTCCATTTCGAATATCTGCTCGCGGGCCTCGCGGCCTATGACGCTCTGGAAATCACGGACCATCAATGGATACGGATGCGGCCCGAGCGCCGAGCCGAGCAGGTAATACGTCGTATCCACATTAGTCACCCAGTCGCGAAGCGCTTCATTTATTGCATCTTTCAGCGTACGAGAACCTGAATCAACGCCGCGAACCTCAGCTCCCAACAGACGCATTCGAAAAACATTCAATTCCTGCCGCCGCATGTCTTCTGTGCCCATATAAACGACACATTCGAGCCCGAATAGCGCACAAACGGTCGCCGTCGCGACCCCATGCTGACCGGCGCCGGTCTCAGCGATGATACGCTGTTTGCCCATTCGACGGGCGAGCAGAATCTGGCCGAGGCAGTTATTTATCTTGTGCGCTCCGGTGTGGTTAAGGTCTTCGCGTTTGAGATATATCTTTGCACCGCCGAGCGTTTCCGACAGCCGTTTTGCAAAATAAAGAGGCGTCGGACGCCCCGAATAATTTTGCAGCAGATCGTCAAGCTCGGCATGAAAACCCGCATCATCACGCGCGGCACAATACGCCGTTGTCAGTTCATCAAGCGGAGCAACCAAAGTTTCAGGCACAAACCGCCCGCCGTACTCGCCCCAATAGCCGTGTTCGTCTGGCTCGTAAT
>JANPCJ010000166.1:0-2752 GCA_031430895.1 Chloracidobacterium sp.
GGAAGGGCGGCTTGCCCCCGCTCTTACTCGGCCAACAGGCCGGTAAAAAGAGCGGGGGCAAGCCGCCCTTCCCGACTGTCCCTGCGAAAAATGCCCCGATATTTCCATCGGCCTATGTGGACTCCTGAAATGTTTTTCGCACTTTTTCCACTTATAACCAAACAGAAGTTTTAAGGAGACAACAGAAATGAAAAACAACAGATCAATTTTCTGCATTCTATCGCTGGCTTTTTTGGTTCTCTTATTGAGCACCGGTGAAAGTTTCGCACAGCCGACTGACGCCCAGATCAAGAAAGACGTAATGGGGCCAAAAACCGCTTCGCTGCTGCTCGGCGGACCGGGCAAGATCGAGTGGAGCTCGACGTATAAAAAATATGTCTGGAGCCGCAATTTTACGGCCAAGGTGAAAACCGACGACCCGGCCGTTTTCGTGACCGTCAAGGGGTACGCATCGTATGACGTGATGGCCGGACGCTATGTCTATTGGAAATCATTTACCTCGTCAAACAGCTACGAAGGCTTACCGAATCTGAGCGCGTCGGACGTGCAGGCGGTAATAAAGAAATTCGGCGTAAAAGAGGTTATGGGCAACTACGCGTATAGCCAAATGGTCGGCGACGTCGAGTCGATGGGGCTATCGAAGGACCCGAAGTTTGAATGGCACACCCCGATTTCGGTTTCGTTCAATGTCGTCGCGGTCTATGCCCAAAAGGGTTCTCACGGCGAAGAAACTTTTCGCGTCAGGCTTTACCGCGATGATCCGAAAGCCGAATGGAAAAAAATCGGCAGTACGTGGAATCGATCGAGGCAGCGTTAAAGTTCTAGGCGAATGGGGAGAGTGACCTCAGCGGCGTTCGCAGCCCGATAAAAAAGGAGTTATACAAGTGAAAAACAAACAATCTGACTTTTTGACTTGGCGGAAATATATGTTGGCTGTATTGTCGGTGCTCGCTTTCGTGGGCTTCGCTGCAGCGCAGAACAACTTTCGTGTCGGCGACGTGGTCGAGACGGACGACGGGCGAGTGTGCAGTATCGAGTCGATCACGGGCAGCTCGGCCAGAGTCAAATGCGGGGCAAATCGGGCCGATATTCGTGTCTACAGTTTCGGTTCGCTCGTAGGTGCAAAAGCCGCCGAACTGAAACGTGAGCAGCAGAAACAGCAAAAGCAGCAAGAACAGGAACAACGCGAGCAACAGCAGCGCGATGCGCCGAGTTTAATTTTTAAACAAGGCGATACGGTGCAAACTCAGGACGGTAGGACGGGAAAGATCGAGGATTTCAAGGACCAAGAGATGGCGAAGGTCCGTTTCGGCTTCGCGGCGGGCGATGCCCAATATTTTATGCTGACATCGCTGAAGGTGGTCAAAGCGCCGAAACCGGTTCTCAGCGGGCCATCCGAAGTATTTAAGGTCGGCGATCTTGTCGTTAATTCATCGGGACAACAGCTCAGGATCGATTCGATCGAGGGCGATACTGCGGTCGTTCGCTATGGTGTCGGGAAATACAATGTATACAAAATAAAACTCTCTGAGGTCATGAGTTCGAAAACGGCCGCCGCAAAACGAGAGGATGAGAATGCGGATAAACTTGTCCGCGTCCAATTTGAGGATGACGCCCAGGCGTTCGAGGGCGTGATCAGAACGGTTGCGGTCGGCTATGACCCGAAGTACAGGTTGACAGTCGGATTCACGCCCGAAGCAGCAACTTACGAGAAATGGACGCGTGAATTAACCGGCCTTTCCGTCGTTTGTCAAAAATATCCAAATTTAACCAGTCGACCTGATGCGGACGCGGACAATATTAGACATAACGTCGCCGATTGGTGCCGGATCGCGGAGCAAAGAACGGCGGTCGTCAAGCGAATGCAGATCATCGTTGGCGAGCAGCGTATCAACAGCGAAATTCAAAGCTGGACAAACCATCTTGATCAGGCGCTGAGAAATTCAGACGGGACGGTCGACGACGGAGTTCAAATGCTGTTGTACGATCGGCCCTCGTGGGAACAGAAAGAGCTGAAGTATGCCAAAAAGATTTACGCAGACGCCGGGGCAACCATGCCAACAGATGCACTAAAACCGCTCGAGGAGAAGATCGCGGAACTAAAAGCCAAGATCGAACGTGAGGCTCCGACCCGAAGCTGGGAAGTCCCCCAACACAAAGACCCCGCTCTGGAGGCGATGGTCGGACGCTCGTTTCCGACGAAATATCCGGGCGGCAAGCTTTTTAGAACCGGGATGACGTACGCGACATGGAAATCCATCGACGACACATCGCTCGTCAGCATAGGCACCGATTACAAGCTCTATCGTACCGAGATCGGCAAATATCGTTTTAAAAATGGCCGGATGCTGGTCAAGCTGCCAAATCAGCCATTTTGCCAGAGCCGCATGTTCAGCGTCGAACAGACCAAGTCCGGCGGTGGGTATTCGGGAACAAAACTTAATGGACTCGGCTCTAAAGGGATTTTTGTGAAATGTCCGTAGGAAGCTTACGCACACGCGATCGCGGGATGAGTTCAGGTAGTCAAAGTAGAACAGTCCGGAAGGCGGGTTTACCTCCGCTCTTCCTTCCTGAACCATGAAAAGAGCGAAAAGAGAAGAGCGGGGGTAAACCCCATTCGCGCCAAGTTAAGGCTGTAAGCCCCTGACACCAATGGAGTTATCATATGTTCTTTGCGAAGGTGTTCGGCCTTCACCGCGTAGCGGTGACGTGAATTTAGCCGTGGGTTTCAACCCACGGACGAGCGTCCGAT
>JANPCJ010000167.1:0-20320 GCA_031430895.1 Chloracidobacterium sp.
TTTTTGAGGGGCCATCAAAGAGCGGGGGCAAGCCCGCCTTCCTGACTGTCCTATCGGTTTCAGCCTTGTTGCCGCGAAGGCGTCTCATAGCCATCCACTCGAATGCAGGCGGCAAAATGGCCGGTCGTGATCTCACGGAGTTCAGGCTCGACGCGGCCGCATTCGTCGATCGCAATCGGACACCGTGTACGGAAACGGCAGCCGGACGGAGGATTGATAGGCGTCGGAACATCGCCCTTTAGAACAATCCGTTCACGTTTTTGTGTTGGATCAGGAATTGGTATCGCCGATAAAAGCGCTTTAGTGTAAGGATGCAGCGGCGTGGAGTACAATTCACCCGCACCGCAGATTTCGACGATCTTGCCCAGATACATGACGGCCACGCGGTCGGAAATATGCTCGACGACCGCCAAACCGTGAGAAATAAATAGATAAGTCAATCCAAATTCTTCCTGCAACTGCTGCAAAAGATTAACCACCTGAGCCTGAACAGATACGTCGAGAGCCGAGACCGGCTCGTCGCAGATAATTAGTTTTGGATTGAGCGCAAGAGCGCGGGCGATGCCGATGCGCTGCCGCTGTCCGCCTGAGAATTCATGCGGATACCGATCCGCGTATTTCGGGTCCATCCCGACCTTTTCAAGAAGATCGACCACTCGAGCATTTTGGGTTGCCTTGTTCCCGATCTTGTGAATTTTCAGCGGCTCGGAAACTATCGAGCGGATACTCAGCCGCGGATTGAGACTCGCGTACGGGTCCTGGAAAATAATCTGCATTTCACGCCGCAACGTCTGCATTTCCCGATTTGGCAAGCCGATGATATTTTTGCCTTCAAACAAGACTTCCCCGCTCGTAGGCTCATGCAAACGCAGCAAACACCGACCAACCGTCGATTTGCCGCAGCCCGATTCGCCGACAAGGCCAAGCGTCTCGCCGCCGATAATATCGAACGATACATCATCCACCGCCTGGACGACATCGTCGCTGTTATCGACGGGGAAATGTTTTACAAGATTTTTTACTTGTAAAAGTGTTTCCTTTTGAGTTTTGCCGGCGTTGTTTTCCATTTAATGCGTGAATTTATGCGTTTAGCAACTAAGCATCTGTGGACAGTACTCGTTGCCGCGCAATGCGAAATTTCTGCTGTTCGTCAAACAAAACACACCGAACCTTAACGTCGCCCGTGAGTTCGATCAACGGTATCTCACCTTCGGTACATACATCCATTCGATGTTCACAACGCGGCGCGAAATGGCACCCGAAAGGCAAATTTGTCGGACTCGGAACAGTTCCGTCGATTGTCTGCAGACGAAAGGCTTTTGCGGCACCGGCATCGGTCAGTTTTGGCACTGATCGTAGCAATCCGCGAGTGTACGGGTGTTTCGGGTCGGCAAACAGCTCGTTGACGGCGGATTCCTCTACGATCTTTCCGGTGTACATCACACAAACACGATCCGCGACCTCGGCCACAACGCCCAAGTCGTGAGTGATGAGCAGAACCGCCAGTTTTCGCGTTCGCCGTAGTTCATCCATCAATTCAAGTATCTGCGCTTGAATCGTTACGTCTAAAGCGGTTGTCGGCTCGTCGGCGATCAGCAATTCTGGGTTGCAAGCCAGGGCCATCGCGATCATCACCCGCTGCCTCATGCCGCCGGAAAGCTGATGTGGATAATCGTTTACGCGACGCTCGGGCGAGGGTATCGAAACCTCTTTCATCGCTTCGATTGCGGCGGTCCATGCTTGTCTTCGATCGAGTTGTCGATGCAGCCGCAACGCCTCGGCTATCTGTTCTCCGACCCTAAAGACAGGGTTTAACGACGTCATCGGATCCTGAAAGATCATCGCGATGTCGTTGCCGCGTATCTCACGAAGCCGGTCTTCCGAAGCGGTGATCAAATCTTCGTCTCTAAATCTTATCGATCCGCCCACTATTTTTCCGGGCGGTGAGATAAGGCGCATGATCGACAGGGCGGTGATTGATTTGCCACAACCCGATTCCCCGACCAAACCCAGCAATTCGCCCTCGCCGATGCTAAAACTCACGCCATCGACGGCCTTAACCAGCCCGGCCCTTGTCGGAAATTGCGTTCTCAGATTTTTGACTTCGAGTAAATGCGGCACGCGTTGAACGGAAAATCGTACTTCAAGCTAAATTAGGATGTTGCAAGTGTAACCTATTACGTTTGTTGATAAAAGCTCCCAGAATTGCGGGTAGTGTCTACCTTGTGTATTGGAGCTCGCCGAAGAACGCACAGAAGAGACCGTTGTCTCTACAATCGAGATCGTGTCTGGACGGTCTGAGGAACCAAAGTACAAAAGAATCTCTGCAATCGAAAGGCAACTAAAACTATCGCTTTTTCCTCCAATGGATGTTATCATCTCGCATGTGAAATATGATCGATAAAAGATTTACCCTCGGGAGATTTACTTTTGTGAAGCAAAGCAATACTCGCCTTTTCGCCATCATTACAATTCTATTCGTTTCCGCCGCCTGTTTGGCCCAAAATCCGGTCACGACGGCAAAGAGCGATGTCGACCGCGGCAAAGATACCGTTGCGAAATCTGCGACCGGCAAGCGGGTTACGGCCGATATGATTCAGGCCGAGATGAAGGAAGCCATTTCCGTCATCGAAACCAACTTCGCGAGCGGTAAGTCGTTGAATTACAACGAGGTTTTCAAATCGTCAATCGACTCGATGCTTCACTCGCTCGATCCGCATTCGAATTATTTCGACGCCAAGGAATACGAGCAGTTCCGCACCGAGCAAAGCTCGAGATATTTCGGCATCGGAGCGACCATTGGCGATTTGAGCGATGCCGATGGCAAGGTCATCGCCACTTACATAAAAGCGACGTTTGAAGGTGCTCCGGCGCATCGGGCCGGGTTGCGTTACGGTGACAAGATCGTTGAGGTCAATGGGACGTCGATGCTTGGGAAACCGTTTAGCGAAGTGCGAAACTTTCTTCGCGGGCCGCAGGGAACGAACGCAAAGATCGTCGTCGAACGCCTCGCGACGGGAAAACGCGAAACCGTGGATATTGTCCGCGACGCGGTCCCACAGCCTTCAATAAGCGAAGCTTATATTATCCGCCCCGGCGTCGGTTATATGGCGATGCGCGGCGGTTTTAACCAGACGACCCACAGCGAATTCATACAAGCGATGCGGAGCCTTAAAGCGGCGGGAATGCAGCAGCTTGTGATCGATCTTCGCGATAACGGCGGCGGCCTTGTCAGCCAGGCCTATCGTGTAGCAAACGCATTTTTGTCGGACGGACAGACCGTGTTCACGCAAAAAGGGAGAATGGATGAGGTCAATGAGCGTTATCCGGCCCAAAATCGTGCGCCCGACCGTTCGCCGGTGGTCATTCTCGTAAATCGCAATACGGCGTCGGCCTCCGAGATACTCGCGGGTGCTCTTCAGGATCACGACCGGGCGTTGATAGTTGGCGAAAATACGTTTGGCAAGGGTCTCGTGCAGAATCCGTTCCAGCTCGATTACGGCTCGATGCTGCTCTTGACCATAGCTAAATATGAAACGCCGTCCGGCCGCGTCATTCAGCGCGATTATTCGAACGGCGAGCTTTACAACTATTACACCGACGGCGGCAGCCTTCGCAGCGAAGACGTTGAAACGACGAGGCCTAAAGGTTCCGAGAGCAAAACGGATACGGGACGCAGCGTCTACAGCGGCGGCGGCATCAATCCCGATGTACCGGTCAAACTCAAAACGATTACTATCGAACGAAACAGGGCCCAGGGAAGGCTGGTTAATCCTGTCTTTGCGTTCGCGCTTGATCTCGTTCTTGGGAAGGTAAAGGGCGTTGAAACCTACAAAGTGGACAAGCCGATTGCCTTCGAATACGACATCAAGACGACAGACTTCCCCGTTACCGAAGGCGTCTATTCGGCCTTCAAACAATACGCGGTCGAAAAATATAAATTGTCGGCGATCCAGATCGACCGCGAGCGTGAGTTTGTCGAACGTGTCCTCCGCAGCGAGTTGGTTACGGCGGCTTACGGGTCGCAGACGTCACTTCAGGTTGGCAATGAGTATGACGACCAATTGATAAAGGCCATCGACCTGCTCCCGCAGGCAAAGCAACTCGCCATGCAGGGCGAACGGGCAAAAATAGTCTCAAAACAGAAGAGTCCGGCCAATTAGGTCTGAGTAGAGAAAATCAAGAAACCGCAGGGCAGTCAGGAAGGCGGGCTTGCCCCCGCTCTTTGATGATGACCAGACCCCTTGTTTTTGAAAGTCGTTTTCATCATTTCTCCGAAGTGGACTTTGGGACAGTAAGAGCGGGGGCAAGCCCCCTTCCTGACTGTCTTTTGTTAAGTTTGAAGATTCAACTCGGCTTGACTAATTACCACGTTTGGAAAGAGAGTCAAAAAATCCACCCGACCAGATAGTAGATACCAACCGCGATCCCGACCAGAAGGGTCAGCCCGCCAACGATAAGTCCGGCGATTACAAACTTAAACTTCCGGTAGCGATTCTCGTCCGGCGGCGAGAGCTGATTCTGTGGAAAATATGGCGGTGGACGGTTTAGCATAAGTCTAAAGTCTAACGTCCAACGTCCAAACTATCAAATCTTCGCGATCGGCCATTTGCACTCTAACGAGGGATCGGCTGTTCAAGATTTGCCAGTCCGTAGGCGAAAACCGCCATGACAGCTCCGACTTGGGCTAGTTCCTTTGGATTTATCTTGTCAAACGTATCCGCCGCCGTGTGGTGATAATTAAAGTAAGTTTGCTGGTTAAACCACGGAGCAAAAGACGGAACGCCGGCTTGTGTCAGCGGGCCAATATCGGCTCCAACTCCCGGCAGACGTTGGATCTGCGACGCACCTTGATCCTGCAGAATTCTGGAGAGTGGAGCGAAAAACAGCAGTGCCTCGGATTTTCCTGCAAAGTTGATTCCGAGCGGGTGAGCGGCTCCGAGATCGCTCTCAATTGCCGCGAATTGATTAGTGATATCCCCCTTGGTTTCATCAAAATATCCACGCCCGCCGGCTCCGCCGTTCTCCTCGTTCATAAACGCAATGACGCGTATCGTGCGTTTTGGTCGGAGTTTGAGAAACTTGACGAGAAAACCGACCTGCATCGAAACTGCCACGCCGGCGGCATCGTCGAGCGCACCCGTGCCAAGATCCCACGAGTCCAGATGCCCGCCCACAACAACAATTTCATCAGGTTTCTCGCTTCCCTTCAGATCGCCGATGACGTTGTAGCTGGTAGTGTCAGGCAGTGTCTTTGGCGTCAATGTTATCCAAACGCGAACCTTTCCCATACCGGCCAAATAGGCGATCGTCTCGGCGTCCTCGAATGAAACGGCGGCCGCCGGGATCTTTGGCACGGCCGGATCATAGCCCATCGCTCCCGTATGCGCCAACCGATTCTGCGATCCTCCGGCGCTCCTGACCAGAACGCCGGATGCACCATAGCGCGCCGCTGTCATCGCGCCGGCAAATCTGTAACCGACGGCACGGCCATAGGCGGCGGCGCCAAAACCGGATGACTGCAGCTCCGTATCGAATTTGTTGTTAAAGAGGACGATCTTGCCGGCGATTTTTGCCCGGCCGAGCGTTTCTAGTTCTTCGAAATCGTTTACAACCACGACATCAGCGGTTAATCCGGCCACGGGCGTCGCGATGCTGCCGCCGAGGGCGGTCAGAACTATCTTTTGGGTCGTGCCCGGTGCCATTCCTTCAAACTGCACGATCTCCCCCGTTTCGACGCCGCGAACCCAATGCGGGACGGTCAGCTTTTGCAGGCGAACGGTCAGACCAGCTTTTCGCATCTCATCTGCGACGTATTCTACTGCCCGCGCCGCTTGTGGCGAACCGGTCAACCGAGGGCCGATGTTATTTGTCAGATATGCCGTCCGGCGATATGCGTAGTTGCTCTCCAATGCCGCCTTTTGCAGTTTTTTTAGTTCGACGACGGTTTTGGCCGAATAAAGCGTCGGCGTCGGGCTCGCTTGTTGCGAATACGCGGAAACCACGGCAACGGCCGTAACCGTAAGAAAAAGGCAGATATTCATAACGTGATATTAGGTTAGTGCTTCAACTTGATAATTTCTCTTGGCCTTCGCGCTCCTGTGTTAACGGCTTTTTTATCACAAAGAACACATAGTGATTACACGCAGTTCACAAAGAAATCAAGAATGAACCATGACTGATATTAGCCGAACTATTCGATCTTCCAAAATTCTGTGCGATAATAGATAAGCTCAAAACCGCAATAATTGCAGGTAAATATATGAAACGTATAATCTCGCTTCTAAGTTTCGTCGTATTGACGGCCATCGTCGCGTCGGCCCAGTTTAGTATTAATGATCTTTTAGGCTTGAAACGCGTCAGCGACCCGCAGCTTTCGCCTGACGGGCGGGTTATCGCGTTTACCGTCGGAACGGTAGACAAGCCAGCCAATCGCGTCGTAAATCAGATTTACACTATCAACATCGACGGAACGAAGCAGCGGCAGATAACTAGCGGGACATCCTCAAGCAGCGGCCCTCGCTGGTCGCCCGACGGCAAGCGGATCGCCTACATCACGGGAGGGCAGATTTGGACGATGGACGCCGATGGCGGCGACCGGGAGCAAGTGACAAAGATATCGACCGGCGCCGGTGGCGCCGTCTGGTCGCGCGACGGCAAATGGATAGCGTTCTCATCCGAAGTTTACCCCGAATGCACAAACGACGAATGCAACAAGGCGGAAGATGCCCGCATCGAAGGCAGCAAAGTCCAGGCCCACGTCACCGAACGACTTCTGTTCAAGCATTGGAACGAATGGCGCGACCGCAAACGGGCACATGTTTTTGTTATTTCGAGCAAGGGCGGGACAGCCCGGGACGTAACGCCGGGCGATTTCGATTCACCGCCATACGCGGCGGGCAGCGGCGTGGATTATGCGTTCTCGCCCAATGGTTCCAGCATTACCTATCTTCGAAACCCTGACAAAATCGAGGCGACATCGACCAACAGCGATATATATGTAATGCCGCTCTCAGGCGGCAATGCAAAAAATATCACGGCCGGCATGAACGGCTACGATGCGTCGCCGATGTACACGCCGGATGGCAAATACATGCTTTTCCGCTCGCAAGCTACCGCCGCATTCGAGGCCGACCGTTGGCGGATAATGCGCTACAACATCCAATCCGGCGAGATCGTAGAATTAACACGCGGATTCGATCAGCAGGTTGATGAGATGGCTGTGTCGGATGACGGCAAGATGATTTACTTCGCCGCCGGCGAACGCGGCAAATCGCCGATTTTCTCGGTGCCGGTCGAGCCGGACTTCCGGCTGCGTATTGCGACGCATGTCAGGAAAGTGATCGATGGACGGTTTGCAAGTGGGTTAAACCTTTCAGGCGATGGAAAAACCATCGTCTTTGCGGCCAGCTCAATGACTGCTCCGAACGAGGTTATGCGAGCAAACATCGATGGCAGCGGCGCGGCGGCGGTTACGACGGTCAACAACGCCGCGCTTCTCTCATTCGGCTTGCAAAAGGGCGAGGACGTTAATTGGAAAGGCGCCTTGAATCAAAATATTCACGGATTCATGGTCAAACCCGCAAATTTCGACCCCGCAAAAAAATATCCGCTCATCGTTCTTATCCACGGAGGCCCCCAGGGAGCTTGGGGCGACAGTTGGAGCTATCGTTGGAACCCGCAGATCTACGCCAATCAGGGCTACGTCGTTTTTATGCCAAACCCGCGAGGCTCAACGGGTTATGGGCAGAAACTGGTTGACGACGTCTCGGCCGATTGGGGTGGAAAAGCCTACGTCGATATTATGAACGGCGTCGCCGAGGTAACGAGGAACCCTTTTATCGACAAAGCGCGCATCGGAGCGGCGGGAGCAAGTTATGGCGGTTATATGGTTGACTGGATACTCGGACACAACACCGACCCGAGATTTAAATTTAAAGCGCTCGTCTCGCACGCCGGTGTTTACAATCTTGAAAGCATGGCCACCGCCACCGAAGAAATCTGGTTTGTAAACTGGGAATTTAAGGGAATGCCCTGGGAAAACCCGATTCATTATAACCGTTGGTCGCCGAATAAATTTGCAAAGAATTTCTCGACGCCGACACTCGTGACCGCCGGTGAGTTAGATTATCGCGTCCCTGTCGATCAAAGTTTACAGCTTTATACAACTCTCCAGTTAAAAGGCGTCGACTCAAAACTCGTCATCTTTCCCGACGAAGGTCACTGGATTTTGAAACCGCAGAATTCGGAATTTTGGCACGGACAGGTTCTGGACTGGTTTAAAAAGTATCTAAAACCATAAAAAGATTTCGAGCAGAACTATTAATCGAACCACTACCCGGTTCCGTCGCCTTTATTCCAATGAAATCTAAGCGAATCTTTCTCTTCCTTTCGGCTGTGACCACGGCAATCGCGGCTTTGTCTGCGGTGGCCCAAACACCTCGGATTGATTTTAACCGGCCGCAGACATTCGACGTGCAACATTACATAATACGCACGAGTTTTGATCGCGATAACAAACGGGTTCTAGGTGACACGACGGTTTCTCTAAAGCCGCTTTCCGCTGATTTTCGCCAAGTCACGCTCGACGCGGTCGATCTCAAGTTTGAGTCGGTCAAACTCGAACCGACTGGCCTTGATTTGCAATACAAATCCAACGGTGACAAGATCAGCATCACGCTCAATAAGTCATACGGAGCGAGCGACCTGATCTCGATTCGTTTCAAATATACGGCTTCGCCAAATAAAGGGGTCTATTTCGTTGACGCCGACGGCGGCCACTCGTCCCAAATCTGGACTCAGGGCGAGGCGGAAGAAGCGCGGCACTGGTTCCCTTCCTTTGATTTTCCGAGCGACAAAGCGACGACCGAGCAATATCTGACGGTGGAAAAAGGTCAAACCGTAATTGGCAACGGTGAACTTGTTGACAAAAACGAGAATAGCGACGGAACCGAGACCTGGCATTACAAAATGCCGGTTCCGCATTCGACCTATCTTGTTTCATTTATAATCGGCAATTACGCAAAGGTCGAGGACAAATATAACGACCTTCCGCTCGGCTTTTACGTTTATCCGGGAAGGGAGGCGACCGCTCGCAAAGCCTTTGGCAAGACGAAGGACATGATACGCGTTTTTGAGGAGCAAACCGGCGTCGCGTTTCCATATAACAAATACGACCAAACGATAGTCGCGAGTTTTCAGTTTGGCGGTATGGAAAACATCACGGCGACGACGATGGCGGACACCGAGATATTTTTTGCCGATTTCGACTTTGGCGAGGCCGTTGTCACCGATCTGGTTTCTCACGAGCTTGCCCATTCCTGGTTCGGTAACCTTGTCACCTGTCGCAACTGGGCCGAGCTGTGGCTGAACGAAGGATTTGCCACTTACATGGAAGCGGTCTACCGCGAAAAAGCCTTTGACCGCGACAGCTACATGCGAAAGGTTAGGGCCGATGCAGCGAACTTCCTGGTTGACGACGTGGTAAACCGAAAACGGCACGCACTTTTTAATCAGAGGGCGGTCGATGTTTCGTCACTTTTTGACAATGCGTCAACCACCTATCATAAAGGCGGCGTGGTTCTGCACATGCTGAGAGAACAGGTTGGCTCGCCTGCCTTTTGGAAGGCGGTGAATACGTATCTGAATCGTCACAAATATGGCAATGTTGAATCGACCGACTTAAGAAAAGCGATGGAAGACGCGTCGGGGCAGAATCTCGAATGGTTTTTCGATCAGTGGGTGTACAAATCCGGGGCACCTAAGCTCGAAGTCAAGCAGACGTACAATCCTCGATCAAGCATATTGACGGTAACGGTTGCTCAAACGCACTCGATGGACGCGCTAACCCCTGCGGTGTTTCGATTGCCGATGGATGTTGCATTCAAAATAGGCTCGCGCGAAGTCGAGGAAAAAATCGAGATGACTAAGCGTGTGCAGACGTTTTCATTTAAGACTAACGGCCATCCTACCGGGATCAGTCTTGACAGGGATGAAAAGATTCCCTTGAAACGCGTAAAGATACGTCCGTTGGTTACTCTCAAATAACAGACGGATAGCTGCGTTATCCTACCCGCTATTCACAGTAACGAAGCCGCGAAGGCTGTTCGCGCTCCAAACAAAAAAGTTCCGCTGCTTGCGCAACGGAACTTTTCTCTTTGAGAAGACCGGATGTCTGCTTCAATTGTTGAAATAGCAGAGCGGGAAGCACATCGAAAATCACGCCATATGGGCTCAATCTCTTGCTGTAACTTCTTTGCCACACCTACGAGGTTAGCTGCCGGGCTAGGAACGAAAGATTATCCCCGCGTCCATCTAGGTAGAACGCTTCGCCCCGTTTTAGTGAAAAATCACTAAAAATTGGTTCCCCCGCGTCGTTTCACATGAAACGGCTTCGGTGATCAACTTTTCAACATTGAAATAATAGCATCGATACCGCTCTTATTTCAATAGTTAAGACGCGCGAGATCGAAAAAAAGTTGGTTACCGTGCCGGATAAACTTGATAGAGCAATAAATAAACGACGACGCCAGTAAGCGAAACGTACAGCCAGACCGGAAATACGAGCCGCGCAAGTTTTTTGTGCGAATCGTACCGGCCCTTCAAACCTCGCCGCAGCGTGACAATAATAAACGGACCAATGACCGCCGCCAGGATCGTGTGCGATGTGAGAATCGTAAAATACACCGGGCGAATAAGGCCTTCGCCGGTAAATTTTGTCGGGCCGAGACCAAAATAGTATGTTCGGAGCGCGTGGTGCGTCAGATATCCCACTAAAAATAGCGCCGAAACCGAGCTAGCGGCCAGCATGCAGAAGCGATGCGCTGCAATGCGGCGTTTCATTATGAAATAAAACCCGGAGATCAAAAAAACACCGCTCAGAGCGTTTAGAGTAGCGTTAGCGTGAGGAAAGATCGGTAGAAAATCCATGTGACGTTTTGAGTCCCTGCTTTGGCAGGCAGGCCGCCGTAATGGCGAGACTCAGAGCGAATACTATTTCCAAAATCCGAGCAAAATAAATAGTATCAGCCATAGTACGCCCATAAAATGCCAGTACCAACCAACAACTTGAGCGATCGTCTGGCGTTTGGCGATCTCGGCTGCGTTTTCCGTCGGATGCCACGCCCGCAGCAAGATCGAACCGAGCGCCGCTATTCCGCCTAAAACATGGACGGCATGTACGGCGGTCAAAATATAGAAGAAGCCCGCATATGGATTGCCCTGCATATACAGCCCGCGTGCGGCGAGTGCGAGCCATGCCAGCAGTTGGGATGATATGAACGCGGCGCCGAAAACTGTCGTTGCGACAAACCACTTCCTGGCCGACTGCTGATCGTTACGATCGATCGCCTTTTTTCCAAAATGATATACGATGCTGCTCAAGAAAATGAGTGCGGTGCTGATCCAAACTTGAACCGGTAGGTCGAATGGGCGCCATTCAGCGGCGTTATTCGTGGCAATTACGACATAAGCGGCCATCAGCCCGCCAAAGGTCATCATCACGACCAAAAGTAAAAATGCGGTCAATATTCGGGACTTTTCAGGGACAAATCCCTGAGTTTCGATTCGCGAATCATCGTCGGGGCCATCGCCGCCGCTCCCGCCGGGATTCTTGCCGCCTCCGTTGCCGCCGGAGCCGGAGTCGCCAAGCCTGCCAGGCCGCAAACGCTTTGGCGGTTCGATTTCATTAATGATCTCGGCTGTCCCGATGTCCATAGTCTATCGCTTATCCGCTACCATAAGTATAAAAAGCAAAGGAAGATAAATGACCGAAACGAGCAACAGACGTTTGGCCTTTTCTTTCGTCTTCGCGCGGGCAGATTGAATACTCGCCCAAAGAAACCAAATGCCAAGCAGACATGCCCCTACGAGGAATATTTGGCCGGACAGTCCAAAGAAGAATGGTGCAAGACTGACGGGCAGCAACATAATCGCGAACATTACTATCTGACGCGCGGTCAACTTCCCTTCCGGATCGACTACGGGCAGCATCAAAATCCCAGCCTTAGCGTATTCCTCACGATACATCCAGGCTATCGCAAAGAAATGCGGAAACTGCCATAAAAACTGCATAGCAAACAAGGCCCATGCACCGAGAGAGATTTCATTTGCCGCCGCCGTCCAACCCATCAGGGGTGGTAATGCTCCGGGCAAAGCTCCGATGGCGGTCGAGGCTGATGTGCGGGTTTTGAGAGGTGTATAGACCAGGACATACCCGACGATGACGATCAGACCGAGAAACGCGGTCAGCGGATTTACACAAACGAGCAAATATATCTCGGCAACCACACATAGCAACGATCCGAATAAAAGCGCTTCGGTCGAGCTTACGCGTTTTGTCGGCAGAGGTCTCGCGGCGGTGCGTTCCATAATCTCATCCGTTTCGCGTTCCCAATATTGATTTAGCGTTGCCACGCCGAGAGCAAGAAGCGTAATAGCGATAAGCGAATGCGCGAACAGCACCACATCGAACGCCTCTTTTGTGCCAAGATAAAAACCCGCGGCCGACGTCAGAACGAGCATAAACGCTATGCGCGGCTTAGTTAGCTCGACGTAAGCCGCCGCTTTTTCGCGAAGTCTCGCGGCCCTCGGTTCGTTGATCTCGACTAGAGTCGTTTCCATCTACTATAATTACGGATGAAACCGTAACCGAAAGAATAACGTCTAATATGCGGATTGCCAAATTTCACCGCATTACGAGAGATGATTTCACGGTAAGCGGAACTTATTTTACACGGGATGACAAACCAAATCGCCTAAGCTATTCTGTCTGTAATAAAATGTCTACCGCCGAAGAAACTTTAGAAGCACGTCCGACAATCGCGAGAAAATCCGCGCCTGTTCTCAATCGCGCCCTGGACTTCGTTAGCTCGGTTCGTTTTGGCGTCGTTCAGCTTTGCATGCTGGTCGTGCTGGCGCTCATCGGGATGCTCGTGTTGCAGCAAAATGTACAGGGCTTTGACGCCTACTATGTCTCACTCACCCCCGCCGAGAAGATGGTGTTCGGTTATCTCGGTCTCTTTGACATTTATCACGGCTGGTATTTCAACCTTTTGCTGCTCAGCCTTTCGTTAAACATTATCCTCGCATCAATCGACCGATTTCCTTCCGCATGGCGTTACATCAAAGCCCCGAAGTTAACCGCCACGCGCGATTGGCTTCTGACGCAGCGGGCGAATACGGTCATCGATTTCGGGAAAGAAAACGAAAAAGAGGCTGCCGAACGGATAAAGCGAGAACTCGAGAAGAACGGGTATAAGGCAACGATATCAGAGACTAAAACTCTGGAATACGGAGTGGACGAAGAAGGCAGAAAGGATTTCTCGGTTGTTAAAACCAAAACAAATACGATTGTGTTCGGCGAACGGGGCCGGATAAACCGACTCGGGGCCTATATTGTTCATGTCGCTCTGCTGACGCTGTTTCTCGGTCATTTTGTTGCACTTCAAACAGGTTTTGACGCGGATGTGAGGATGATTCCGGGAGCAGTAACGGATGAAATTCAACTGATCCAGTTCAATCTCGACAAAAAAGAAAAGTTTAACGTGAAGTTGCCGTTTTCGATGGAGTGTACTGACATTCAGCAGCGGCTTATCGATCAGCGGGGATCGATTGACGTTAATAATACGCTGGATTGGCGTACGCAGTTGAAGGTAACTGACCCGGGTTATGGAGATATAATCGCTGATGTCAGCATGAATAATCCATTTACCTATCGCGGTTACCGTTTTTTTCAGGCCCAGACTATACCGGTTGGCAATGCCCGGACCATCGGGCTCGATCTGACCCCCGAAAAGGGAGGCGAAACAACACGTGTGAGCATAAACCGAAATAGCTCGGTCAACCTCGCGGATGGAACCTCGGTTGAGTACGACGAGTTTATGCCCGATTTCGCGTTTGGATCGGACGGAAAGCCGGATACGCGAAGCGGTGACTATAATAATCCTGTAGCCGTGTTAAATGTTACGCCGCCGGGCGGTGAACGGACGCGGGTGTTCGCGTTCGCGCAGAAATTGGCGGATAATATGCCCGTCGGCGCTCCGAAGGCGGGATATAAATGGCGACTCGCGGAATTTGAAAAATCGCCGCTCGCACATATTCTTTCGATAAAATACGATCCCTTCAACGCGGCGTTCGTCGCTTGGTATTTTGGCGGATTCGGGCTGTGCGGTGCTTTGATGTTCGTTTTCTTTTTCTCACACAAACGCATCTGGGCTAATATTTCAACTAATGAAGAAGGCAAAACGGAGGTCGTTCTCGGTGGCGACGCAAACAGAAACCAACTTGGCTTTGAAGACAAATTTAAGAAGATCGCCGAGGATGTACGACAGGCTGCTGAGCCTGTCGATCAAGCTGACGAAAAGACCAAACCGAGTTGATCGAAGGTGTAGTTGGGCACCGAATCAAGGTGGGTTCGTCGGCGGTCGGCCGAGGTTTCAAATTGGCTTGATAGAAAATAAAGTTGCTGAACAGGCTGGGCAGCCTGTTCTATATAAAACGAGGCTCACATTATGGAAGAACTGGACAGACTCGAAAACCGTTCGACATGGAAGTCGTATTTGCCGTCGATCTTAGTCGTCGTCGGCGCCTTTGCAATGTTGGGCCTCAGGCTGAAGATTGGCCCGGCGTTTATCGCGGACGGCGCGTTTATGATGCTTGCGCTCGCCTGCTATATCCTGGCGGCGGTATTCCTGTTGATGAATCTCTACGCGCCGTCAACGATGGCTGAGAAGATCGGATTCTTTGCGGCCGGGCTTGGTGTATTCTTCAATCTTTCAAGCTGGCTGGTTCGTTGGGTCTCGGCCTATGAACACGAGATTGCCGTGATGCGCGCTAGCGGCAACATGGCCGAGCCGTGGGTTTTTCGGTATATTCCGTTTGCCAATCTCTACGACCTGAGCCTTGCCTTCGCGTTCGGAGCGGGATTCGTGACGCTTCTGCTCGCGCATCGCAAGAGTTTTCGTATTTTGGCCGCGTTCACTTTGCCGGTAGCGGCCCTTATCCTCGTGCTGGCGCGTTTCATCGGCGACGAATTCATCGACCTCCCACCGGTTCTCGATTCTTATTGGCGGCCCATTCACGTTGGCGACGCAAGCATGAGTTATGGCGTGGCCCTTGTTTGTTTTGGCGTGGCGATAATGTACTTGCTGAAGGACGGCCTAAAGGTCGAAGCGATGGCTATATGGTCGAGCATATTCGGTATCGCCGTGATAGCGACGGTGAGCAAATTTTCGATCTTTACTGAATTTGTATATCGCGCCGGGCTTTTTATCCCAAACGACCCGGGTAAAAAGCCATTTTCAGCGCCGTTCCGTCTCGAAGTGCCGTTAGTTGGCCCGGCCCTCGTGATTGCCGGGATGCTGCTGGCGGCATCGATTGTCGCGTTCTTGTTCTACCTATACCGAAACAACGAGCAAGCCAAAACAATTGGACATTATTTCTTAAAACTCGCTCTAGTCGCGCAGATCGTTTCGATCGGTCTGCTGGTAGTGGGAATAAACGACAACACAGGTGTTCGCCAGCGCCTCGAATCCCAACTGGCCGCGGACACAAGTCAGTATGTTATTGCGGGAATGGCTATGGCCGAAAACCAGCAGCTTAGCGTGTCGGAACTCTCGCAGATGACGCCGAAACAGCATGAGCAGATGGGCCGCGCCTATATTCAGGCGAACGGCGATAAAATGTTTATGAGCGTGAACACGAATCCGGTCGAGGTCGCCGCGCTAATCACCGCTCTTGTGGCGACACTTTTCGTTATCTTCTTTAGTTTCCGAACCGAAAAATTACGCGCGCGGTTACCGAGCCTCGAATCGCTCGACAGTCTGATGTATAAAACCGCGTGTCTCGCTTTCGCCGGACTGGCGATCCTGCTCATCACGGGCGCTATCTGGGCCAACGAATCGTGGGGCCGGCCCTGGGGCTTTGATTCAAAGGAAACCGGTGCTTTGATTGCCTGGCTCACCTACGCCGCGTTTCTGCATACGCGTATCGCCCGCGGATGGAAAGGGCGAAGTTCGGCCTATTTCGCGGTGGTCGGATTCCTGCTTGTGATCTTTACTTATCTTGGAGTGAGCTATCTGTTAAAGGGTCTGCACAGTTACGCGTGACTTGTCAGAGCGAAAATTGAGAAAGACGCCAGAAGCTAGTCAGGAAAGCGGGATTGCCCCGCTTTTCAGCTTTACCGAAGCTCTATTCATATCTCAGAGATTCTATCGGGTCCAGACGGGCTGCTTTCCACGCCGGCCATATTCCAAAAATCACGCCGATGCCGACGCTGGCGAAAAAACCGGCGACCGGTGCCCACCATGGAACGTAGGATGGAAAGACGAGGCTTACCAGTAGCGTCAGCACCCAACCGATCAACAGACCAACGAGCCCGCCAAAACCCGTGAGCGTGGCGGCCTCGATCAGAAATTGAAGCAGAATATCGCTCCTCTTGGCTCCGACTGCTTTTCTGATACCTATTTCACGTGTTCGCTCGGTGACAGAAACGAGCATGATATTCATCACGCCAATACCGCCGATCATGAGGCCGATCGATGAGATAACGATCATCGCCAGAGCAACACCAGCGGTGATCGATTGAAATTGATCAATGATACTATCGGCGGTAGCGGTCGAAAAATTATTAGGCTTGCCGTAAACGACATGGCGCCTGACACGAAGCAGGTCTTCGATCTGATCGCGTGCCTGTCGGAGCCGTCCCTCGCGGGCGATCGCCAAAATAAATATGTCGTCCGCATTTGGCTTTATCCGCTCTGCAGCGTGAAACGGCAAAAAGATCGAATTGCTCTCATCGTTGTTACCGCCGCCGCCGCCAAAAAGCTGCTGCTTTTTCTGTAGATGCCCGATAATGAGAAACTCGCGGCCGTTTATCTCGAGCGATTCGCCAACTGGTGACTTATATGGAAAGAACGTGTCTTTTACTGTGTCGCCGATCAGGCAGACATCCCTTTTGGCATCACTTTCGGACTGCGTAAACCATCGACCCTCAATGAGGATTTCGGTGCCTGCCTTTTCGATTTCCGGCAAAGTGCCGCTTAGACGAATATTCGATGTTTGCTTGCCTTTTGCGGATACAATCGTCGGGCTGCCAAAGAATCCGCTGGATGCGTTGAGAAATGGCACGGACGTTTCGACCTCGGAAAGTTCGCGAAGCGCCAGCGCGTCTTCAAGCGTAAGATTGGGCCGCATCCGTATCTCACGCGACGGACGGCCAAAGCTGATCCCGATATCCCTCTTGTATATGAATATCGATCGGGTCCCAAACGATTTTACCTGTTGCTCGACCGCGAGTCCGATGCCGCTGATAATCGACGAGATCAGCATGACGGTGATCACGCCTACGACAACCCCGATTATTGTCAAAAAGGAGCGCAGCTTATTGCCGCGCAGCGTGTCGATCGCCATCTTGAAATTTTCGTAGAATGGGCCCGTTACCAATTTCATATCAATCTGCCCGCAAAGCCTCAATCGGATCGAGCTGGGCCGCTTTCCACGCTGGAAAAAGTCCGGCCATAATGCCGACAACCGCGGAAACACCAATCGCAATAACGGCCGACCACCAGGGTATGCGCGTAGGAAAGACAAACGCTGTAATTATATAGCCAAGAATTAGTGCAAGTACCAGACCGATCAGTCCGCCGATGGCCGAAAGCATCGCGGATTCAAGCAAAAACTGCCGTAGAATATCCGATTGCCTTGCTCCGAGGGATTTTCGAATACCGATTTCCTTAGTCCGTTCGGTGACCGCGACAAGCATAATATTCATTATCACAATTGCCCCGACTATTAGGGCAATGGCCGGCACAACCAAAATGACAATAGAGATAGTTCCAAACAGACTATCTCGCAAACCGCTGATCGCGTCGGGTGTGACGATTCCGAAATTATCCTTCTCGCCGGCCGGTACCTTTCGCTTTATTCGCATCAAGGTGCGAACTTCATCAACGGCCGCGGCCATGCTGACGCCTTCCTTTGGCGTCGCGATAAAATACGGAGCACGTTGCCTGCGAAGACCACCAAAGTTAGAGCTAAATGTCTGTATCGGCAGTTGAACAAAGTTGTCCTGTGGAAACCCGAAGACGGTTCCCTTGGCAGTCTGAATTCCTATGATCCGGTAGGGGATTCCGCGAATCACTATTTCGCCGCCGACAGCCTCACCCCTCGGAAATAGATTTTTGGAGATGTCCGCCCCGATATAGGCGACACGCATCGAATTTTCGTTTTCTGCTTCGGTGAAATAACGGCCATCGGCGATGTCGAGATTCTCAATATCCCGAATCGCAGGCTCTGCTCCGGTAATAGACACATCCGCTAATGTTTCGGAATCGCGGCGGACGTCGCTTGACATATTGCCCGCTTTGGCGGCTATTTGCTCCACGAGCTGCGCCCGTTGGCGAATAAATTCGAGCTCGTCAAAGCTCAGCTCAGTGTTGCGCCGCTGCGCCGCCGCTATCGAGTCAGTATCCTTAAAATCCTCGAAATTGAATCGCTGCACGTTAAACGTATTCGAACCTATTCCAGCGATCTTTTCATCGACATACGAATTAAAGCCCTGGAGCAACGACAGCACGACCATAAACGCCGTCATTCCTATGATCATTCCCAACAGCGTCAGAAACGACCTGAGCTTATGCGCCCAGATCGCAGATAGTGCAAGTTTTATGGTTTCGGTAAAGTTCATAGTCGAACCGTAAATATTATACGCAACTTCCCGAAAAGACCTTGCTCCAGATTTATTCAGTTTAGATAGGGGGGAATTCCCGAAAGATGCCAAATAAAAATGCTGAACCAGAACAGCCCACGCTATAGGTACCGGGGGAGCCTTCAATCATACTTCGACGTTGTTTCGCGCAACTTTAAAAGATCGGCGTAGTTGAACTCACGCTGAAACTCAGGGATGACAAAGAATGAGGCCTTTTCGCCTAAAACCTTGCGTAAATGTGTGACTAATAAATCCCTGTTGACCAGATTGTCCGCCTGTAGGAGCCAAATCAAGTCAAGTTTGTCTTTAACTCGAGAGGAAAGATATTTTATAATAACTAACCATTCGGGTGATATTATCCAAAGGCCATTATCCGTCAGAATAGCATCGGCAAGGGCTTGCTCATAAAACTCACGTTGTTCGTCATCCCTCACGATCCAGTCGACAGTTACGCTTCGATTATCGGCTTCGGTTAAATACGACTCGCCCCCAAACGACAAGTTTCCTTGGCTCTCGAGTGGCAAAAGTTTTGATGCAATGAAATCAACATCCGCTGTTGCACGAAGATAACCGTATAAATGGATCGCGATTCCCCCGGCCAGCATCCACCTTGCACCGCTATTCTCAGCGACAGGAATAATGTTATTTGCAGCAATGAGACCCGTCGAGGTCGATATTGATTGTTTTTCGGCGGAACTGTTCGCTGCGACTAACTTACTGATTTCCTTGTCATTCATTTTATTCTTTCATCTTTCTCGATCCGGCCATCGCGTATGCTAATGATGCGATGGGCGCGTTCGGCGACCTCGTGCTCGTGGGTGACCACGATAATGGTGTTGCCTTCGGAATGAAGCTTTTCAAAAAGGGCCATGATCTCGACGCTGGTTTTGGAATCGAGCGCTCCTGTCGGCTCGTCGGCCAGAAGAATGGACGGATTGTTGACAAGCGCACGGGCTATGGCAACGCGTTGGCGTTGGCCGCCGGAGAGCTCATTGGGACGGTGCGTAACGCGGTCGCCAAGCTCCACGGACGCAAGGGCGGCCTGAGCCTGATCGTGCCGCGCCGCGGCTCTCATACCGGCATAAATTAGGGGCAATTCTACATTGTGCAATGCTGTTGCTCGTGCCAGGAGGTTGAAAGTCTGAAAGACGAAGCCGATCTCTTTGTTTCGAATACGGGCCAGTTCGTCATCCGACATCTCCGAAACGAGATTGCCGTTGATCCAATAATCGCCTTTGCTCGGCGAATCGAGACACCCGATCAGATTCATCAAAGTCGATTTCCCCGAACCCGAAGGACCGATGATTGCAAGGTATTCGTTCTTTTTGACTTCGAATGAAACATCGCGAAGAGCATGAAGTTCCTCGGCGCCCATCTGGTAGGTCTTCCAGATGTTCTTCATGCTTATCAGGGCCTCGCCGGTCTTCGGAGCAGGCGATTTGCCATTACCGTTTTCGTCTTCCATAAATCGATACATGTAATCAGTCGAGAGTCGCGAGACTGGAGTCTGGAGTTGAAAGAGGGATGTGCGTGGCGGTCTTCGCCTCTTGACTCCAGACTCCAGACTTCAGACTCACGACTAGGTTTTATTCGCCGCTTCGCCTTCTTTCTTCG
>JANPCJ010000168.1:0-2622 GCA_031430895.1 Chloracidobacterium sp.
TCATGATGCCGTCCCTCATACTTCAAATACAGTTCACGTGTGTCGTCGATTCGCTTTTGTTTTATGTGATTGTCAATGTTCATAGGAGAATACACAACGAGCGTAGCATATGAAACCACCAAAGTCAAGACATATTTTCATAGATGGGACAACGCTCCGCTTGAATTCGACATTGGGAAGTTCATTCGTGTTACAAAAACGCGCCGCCGTCGCCTTGCAATCGTAAAAACGTCGGTATATAGTTCCGATACCGTGCAAATCTGGATGAATCTTAGCTCCCGCGGGCAGTTCATCGCCGCAACGCAGTTTTCCCTGCGGCTAGCACATTTGCGCAATGATGCGGTTCTTGAAACGCCTCAGTTTTTTGATCCATTTTGGATTGACCACCTGGACTTCTTCAATAACATGCAAAAGGAGAAATATGAAGCGAACGGCATTGCTCGTCCTGGTTTGCGCTAGCATTTTTGCGCTTGGCATTATTTATTTAGAATCAGCGAAAGCCACAAGGGTATTCCTTCCAGAGGGTTCATCGGCGAACACGGATCGGGGAGACACCGTCGATGAGCCGTCGCGGACGAACGAAAATACGGTTTTGCCGACAAACGGTCCGAGTCAAAGTGGACCGACGGATGATGCAGCGATAGATGAGTTAAGTCCACAAATAAAGGAGCAACTTTCTGCCTTAATTCGGGAAAAGTCATCGCGGACCGCCGCGCAGAGAAAAATTGACTCGCAGCTTCTCGCCGAGATCAAGATGCGTCGGGGCGAAGATGTGGCCGAGGGGATTCGAACAATAAAAACCGATACCAGGTTAGAGGCTGACGGCACGGTGATCGTCGAGATCAAGACCGACAAGGCCGCCCGTTTATCGGCAAGACTCGAACAGACCTCGGCCACCGTGATCGAATCATGGCCAAAATACAAGACCGTTCGAGCACGTTTGGCGTTGGACGATTTGGAACAGCTTGCTGATCTACCCGATGTGAAGTTCATCGGGCCGCCGGCGCGGGCAAAATCTTCTCGTTCGTCGGCTGGTTTCATTGACGATTCATTTATTCCCGGGCCACTGAGCAACCGAGGGGAATCAGGCTTTGCAAACCGTGCCGAGAGAGTTCGCCGTGAATTCCCAGGTCTCCTGTCGATGTTGCCGGGCCTGACCGCGACTCACCGGTCGATCACCGTGCCGTTTACCGGCGGCGTCAATACCCAGGGAGACAAGACCCATCAAGCCGACCTCGCCCGGACACAATTTGGCGTAGATGGAATGGGGGTCAAGATCGGCGTCATTTCCGACAGTGTAGATAGGTTGAGTTTTTCACAGAGTGTAGGTGAGCTTGGTACGGTCACTGTTCTTCCAGGACAAAGCGGCGTTGGCACTTGCGGCGATTTTCCATGCACAGGGGAAGGCACGGCAATGCTTGAGATCATCCATGATCTGGCTCCGGGAGCACAATTATTTTTCGCTACGGCATCCAGAAGCGAGGCAAGCTTTGCACAGAATATCCTTGATCTGCGTGCTGCCGGATGCGACATCATTGTTGATGATGTTGTGTATCTTGATGAATCGCCGTTTCAGGACGGTATTGTCGCGCAGGCTGTCAACACAGTAACCGCGGATGGTGCATTGTACTTTTCCGCAGCGGGCAATAGTGGAAATTTGAACGACGGGACATCGAGCACATGGGAGGGAGACTTTGCAAGCGGCGGCCAGTTTACCGTCGGCGGCCAAACTGTGACCGTTCACAGCTTTGGCTCGGGAATTTACAACTCGATCATCAGCGGCGGGGGCAGTTGCACCCGGCAAGATTGCGCCGGATTGGTCTTATTTTGGTCTGATCAACTGGGGCTGTCAGCTAACGATTACGATTTATACGTGCTGGATTCGACCGCTGCCTCCGTCCTGCGCAGGTCGGACAATTTTCAAACTGGTAGTCAGGATCCAGTCGAGACAATCCTACCGCTTAGTCAAGGCGAGAAGATCATCATCGTCCAATCACGCGGCGCGGCGCGGTTTCTACATCTGGCTGCCGTCGCGCTAGATGGGCGTGCGACTATTTTCGGTACAGGCACGTCGGGAGCAGGGTTCGGTCATTCGACCGCGAGTAACTGCATTTCCGTGGCCGCCGTACCCGCCGCGTCGGCTTTCCCTAGTACGATTGGTACGGGGACGAATCCGACAGGGCCTTTCCCCAATCCCTTTACGACTGCGAATAAGGTCGAGCGGTTCAGTTCAGATGGACCGCGGCGAGTTTTCTACAATCCGGACGGCACGGCTATCACGCCGGGGAATTTGTCCGCAACCGGCGGCGCGCTAAGGCAGAAGCCAGACATTTCGGCGGCGGATGGCGTCAGCACTTCAGTTTCTGGATTCAATCCGTTTTTCGGAACTTCCGCGGCAGCTCCACACGCGGCGGCGATTGCGGCGCTTTTGAAATCGTTCGCGCCTTCGATGACTCCGGCGGAAATAAGGTCGGTCATGAAAACGACGGCGATTGACATCGAAAGCCCCGGAGTTGATCGAGACTCGGGCGCCGGAATTGTAATGGCGGTACCTGCTCTCCAGTCGGTTGCGACTGGAGTTAATCTGTCTTCATCGGCCGAGACTCAAACCGTAACTCAGGG
>JANPCJ010000169.1:0-18352 GCA_031430895.1 Chloracidobacterium sp.
TCCTCGACGTGTTTGATCTGCTCTTGTGTAATGGTATCGAACTTCATCTGTTTGGGAAAGAATTGGCGAATAAGGCCATTGGTGTTTTCGTTGAGTCCACGTTCCCAGGATGAATATGGATGACAGAAATAGAAGTCGGCCCCAGAGATTTGGCGATCTTCCGGTGTTCAGCGAACTCGGTTCCGTTGTCGCTGGTCAGTGTATGAACGGTTAAGCCTTTTAGCTCGCTACAGATAGCCTGCCTGACCAGTGTGCTTGTTTTTCTAGTGACCTTTTTTATTCTGAGAAGTTTCGATTTTCGGTCCACGATCGTGACGATCGCCTGATGATGGCCTTTGCCGATAATGGTATCGACATCGAGATCGCCTATGCGGCCCTTGTCGGCGACGATCTGCGGCCGCTCGTCAATGTTGATCTGCTTATGCCGGAATCCCCGCTTTGCGTACGAGCCATATCGCTTTCGCTGCTTCTTGCGGCATCTCAAGTATGTGTGAAGGTCGCCGCCACCAGCCTTGTCCTCATAGATATGCTGATAGATCCGCTCGTGACTGACCGCTGACAGGCCGTTCGAACGACGTCTTCCCGTGATCTGCTCAGGGCTCCACTGTTGTCGTATCTCGACTTCGATCT
The DNA here is from genome assembly GCA_031430895.1 of Chloracidobacterium sp. Classification (GTDB taxonomy): domain Bacteria; phylum Acidobacteriota; class Blastocatellia; order Pyrinomonadales; family Pyrinomonadaceae; genus OLB17. The sequence goes on from JANPCJ010000169.1 coordinate 631, forward strand.
CCCTCCACACCTGCTCCGGTATCCGTCGCCGGCCTTTCTCCTTCCGCCGCTCATATGCCTTGTCCATCGCTGCCGCCGGACGATAACGATCCCCTGACCAGTTCCGTTTCAACTCGCGTGAAATACTCGATCCGCTAACCCCAACCTCCGCCGCGATCTCTTTTTGCTTCATCCCAACCCGCAAACACGTCCATATCTGATACCTTTGTTTCAGGGTAAGCTGCCGATGTCTCCATCAAAGAGCGAAGGATGCTATCTCCAGCTTGCCCTTCAATGATTCATCTTCGAGTTGCACTTACTACTTGAATTCACCTTAGTCAACGTTTCATATGTGAAACATAACCAAACTTGGATTCAAGTGGATGTTGTTCGCAGTCGGTAACGAACACTACGCCGATTTCAAGGCGTAGCCACATGATTCTAATGGGCTCACTGACGGAAAGGCGTAGCCGTTTCCCCACATCACGCGGGCGGAGCCCAAAGCCGTTCACCGGTCGCTGGCGCGACGCGAGGCATCTTTCTTAACGCCTTTTCCGAGGGTTGAAACGCCGCGGCTAAAATCAATTGATTGCTATGCGACCAGAGCGGAGGCTCAGTCGCCTTTCCCGAAGGGCACATAGCCACGCTCCTTTAGGGCGTGGGCAGATGTCGAAAGTAATTTTTAACAGGACGTTTTAACGTCCTTACCTCTTCGGGCTTAAGCCGTATGAATTTTAAGCTCGTTGAAACGCGCCTAGAAGAATAAGACCCGATTTCGACCACGCCGTAAACGGTCGTGGCGGCGAAGCGGCTGCCGCTTCGCGGACGGCGAACCGAAAACATGGAAACGACGCCGACGCGACGCTGGGCATCTTTCTTTACCCTTGTCCGTGGGTTAAAACGCCACGGCTAAAATCAGTTGATCGCTATGCGACCGAAACGGCGCACAAAAAACAACTGTCTCAAAGTAGGCATTAACTGTCTCAAACTCGGGAAACTACTGTCTCAAACTGCCACTTTTACGTTTGCAAAGAGGGTTTTTGACATTTTGTTACAAAATGCGAGGTTCTACCCAAATAGCGACGGATTTTCACCGATCCGCATGAGAGATTCGAGACCGAAATGTTGGTAGGCCAGCCGCGTTGCCATGCGGCCTCGGGGTGTGCGGTTTAGGAAGCCGATCTGGAGCAAGTACGGCTCGATGATCTCTTCGATCGAGTCTTTTTCCTCGTTGATGGCCGCCGATATCGTGCCGAGACCGACCGGGCCGCCGTCGAATTTCTCCATTATCGTGCGCAGCAACTTCGCGTCGCGCTCGTCGAGACCGTAGCTGTCGACCTCCATCCGGTCGAGCGCGTTGCAGGCCACAGCCTCGGTGACGCGGCCGTCGTGGTCGACCTCGGCAAAGTCACGCACACGCCGGAGCAGGCGGTTGACGATACGCGGCGTCCCGCGTCCGCGTTTAGCAATCTCGTATGATCCGCGTTCTTCTATCTCGACATTTAAGATCTTCGCCGAACGCTCGCAGATGGTCTGCAAATCGTCGACAGCATAGAAATCGAGGTGGAAAATTATGCCGAATCTTCCTCTTAGAGGTGCGGTGATCAAACCGGGCCTCGTCGTCGCTCCCACAAGCGTAAATTTAGGCAGTTCCAGCTTTATCGACCTCGCGGCCGCTCCCTGGCCGATCATCAGGTCGATGTTGTAATCCTCCATCGCAGGATAAAGTATTTCCTCGATAGCCGGATTGAGCCGATGTATCTCGTCGATAAAAAGAACGTCGCCTTCCTCGAGATTTGTCAGAATCGCGGCCAGATCGCCAGCCTTCTCGATGATCGGCCCGGCGGTCGATTTGAGCGACGCGCCCATCTCATTGGCGACAATGTTCGAAAGCGTCGTCTTCCCAACACCCGGCGGCCCGGTGAGCAGAATATGATCGAGAGCTTCACGCCGCTTGAGCGCCGCTTTCATAAAGACCCGCAAATTCTCCTTCACCTTCGTCTGGCCGATGTATTCCGAAAGCTGCGCCGGGCGCAACGACGCATCGAACTGGTTTTCCTCGTCCGTCGAGCCTTCATTCCGGATATTTATCGCAGCTGCGTTGGTCATGTCTGTTTATTTCTACCCCGGCCGCCCGGAAGCCGGAAAACAAGACTGAAACCATAGATGAAGAAGGATGAACACAGATATTTTTAGGTCGATCTTATATCTGTGTTCATCCGTTTTCATCTGTGGTTCCATCTCTTTTCTCTGAGCCTCCGCCGTAGCTGTCTAAAATAATAGCCCCTTATTATACAAAGCCAAAATATCCATCGAGAATGCGACAAAGCAATGCAGCACAAGGCCGAGCCAGATGTTGCCGTTCTTGTAGCTCAGCCAGCCGAGAAAGATGCCCGCGAATATGGCCGCGAACGCCTCCGGCATCGGCTTTTGGAAATGGATCATCGTGTATGGGACCGTCATGACAAAAATCGAATAGAGACCGAGCGACGGTTTTAGACTATGAAGCAGGAAACCGCGAAAGAAAAATTCAAGACCGAAGAATTGTAGGAAATAGACGAGTTCCCATATCAGGAGTGTCGAACTTAAGTAAGGATCGCCATTGTAAACTCGCAGAAACGGATATTTCGCCGAAAAGCTGCCGGTTAGCGACATCAGATATACAATCGGCAGCATCACGGCAACGCAGATGAGGAGCAGCTTTACAAAGCCTTTTTCAATCCTGAACGCCAAACCGATCTCGCTCAACTTTCGCTTTTGCACAAACTTTACAAAGATCGCCGGTACGACAAAATAGAACGTCACCGAAACGAAGACCCACCATATCAACGCGTAGAGATTGTTGTCGACCGGCTGCGCGGCGCGTTCGCCTATTTCGGAAAATGTCGCGCGACGCGCGATGACAGCCAAATATTCTGGATTCTTGAAATACGTGATACACGTCAGCCCGATTGCCGCATAGACAAGCGCGAAGACGGCTCTGCGATCGAGCTGCGAGAGGTCTTGCCGAATTGTAGAACAGGCTGAGAGCCTGTTCATCAACATAAATTTCATGCACGTCGGAACGCTTGATCTGACTTTGTACTTACTTCGCGAGTAATTGCAGGCTGCGGCGGAGAAGTTTTTGCACCGACATATCCGTGCCTTCGCTCGCGGCTTGTTGCAGGGCTTTTTCTGCCGCGTTCCGCTGGTAGCCGAGATTTATGAGAGCCGACAGAGCATCGTCAAACACCGCATCGACCGGAATCTTTGCGCGAGACGCGGCATCCAGCACCGAACCTTCCCCGGACAGCTCACCGACCTTGTCGCGAAGCTCGATAACCAGCCGCTCGGCGGTTTTCAGGCCGACGCCGGGGATAGACTTGAGACGGGCCAGATCATTAGAGCGGATCGCCAGGATTATCTCCTCGGCGTTCATCCCCGACAGCATCGCGATTCCCGATTTCGGCCCGATGCCCTGAACCGAGATCAGCCGCAGATATAGATCGCGTTCGCGATTCGTATTAAAGCCGAAAAGCTGTATCGCGTCCTCGCGGACATGCGTGTAGATTCGCAAACTGACGTCGGAACCGGTCTCGCCAAGCTCGTAAAATGTCGAGAGCGGAATCGACACCTCATACCCGACACCGCCGACATCCACAATGGCCGCATTTGCGTGTTTTTCGAGAAGTTTGCCGGAAAGGTAGGCGATCATTGATCAAGTAAACCGGATTTGAGAAGGAGCCTGTCGGAGATTTTTTTTGCCCGGTCGCCGATTTCGTTTCTTTTGACGGAATCACGCCAAATCAGATCGATGTTCAAGTGCCAGTTCGCTAAAATCCGTTGGATACCGATTAATTCCACAGTCGTCGATAAATCGTGCTCGATTGCGGTCCATTCGATAAAGAACTTGCTTTCCTCAATCAAGCCGGTCACGGCACTTCTCGCTCCGTCAATCTTGGAAAACGAACTTACGCGAGCTAAGTTGGCGGCCAAGCCACCAATTCTTATCGGCAAGGCGTCCCTCAAGTAGCGACTCTTTCGTCCTTCAGCATTATTCATACTCAACGCCCTCCAAAAGCTTTCGTACAACCTGCTCAATCCTTTTTTTCAAATCTGCATCGGCAATAACCATAGAAAAATTCTGCTGGCCAGGACGAATGTTTATCAATGATTCAAAAGTGACGGCGCTGATATTAGGAATCCAGTCCGCGCCCCAAACATTCTCCTGTTTGCTTGTGTTGTCTAGTAGAACTGACTCGCAATCGGCGTGCAGCTCACCACCTCCGGCCAAAATGCCTATCTCAACATCGACCGCCAATTTTACGTAGTCTTGAAGAGAAATCAGCATCGAAACCATTTGCTCTCGCGTCGCTTTTTCTTGAATGAGAAGGACGTTCATTGTTTCATGCTTGAAGCAGGAAGTTTAATGTAATTTCTCCGCGAGGGCAACGCGCCTATGCGATGGCGGCAACCAATAAACGCCAAATTTATGCGTTTGAAAAATTTAGCTTTGCCGCTCACCGTGCGAAGGTATAAAATAAATCTGGCGGGTGAAACTAAACGCCTAAGACGGACGTAATCATAGATACAGGTTTTGAGAGGTAAGATGATGTGTAGCAAAGGATTTTTTAAGCGTATATTGCCGTTTGCGGCGACTTTCGCAGTGGGTATTTTCATTGCCAGCTTTTTTGTGAGTATCAGCGCACCGAGCTTTGGCGGAGGGCGCGCTCGGCGGCACCAGGAAATGAAACGCATTCGGGTCGAGAATGAGGAGCTGAAAAACGAGAACCTTCGTCTGAGAAACGAGTTGGAGAGCCGCCAGTGGAACGCACCGCACGCGATGCACCTCGAGGAGTGGAACAGTCCGGGCGTCGAGTTTCCCGTGCCGCTGCCGCCACCTCCACCGGTCGCCCCGCGAGCAAGAAACTAGTTTTTGGCTAAATTGAAACCACAGGTTAACGCGCCGCGCTTCGCACGTGTTAATCTGTGGTTTCTATTTGTATGGACGAATCCAAGGCGAGAAAACTGATCGTTGAGGTCGGCAAGTTGCTCTATGATCGCAGCTACGTCGTTGCGGCAGACGGAAACGTGAGTATTCGTTTGTCGGATGATCGTGTTTTAGCGACGCCGACTATGACGTGCAAAGGACGTATGACCGAGGACGATCTGGCCGTAACGGACATGGATGGCCGTTCCCTTTCGGATAAGCGGGCGTCATCGGAACTCGCAATGCACTTGTTGATCTACAAGATGCGGCCCGATATCAAGGCAGTTTGCCACGCCCATCCACCACACGGAACGGCCTTTGCGGTCGCCGGGCTTGCTATTGACAAACCGATATTGTCCGAGGTGATTTTGACACTTGGCTGCGTTCCGCTTACCCGTTACGGAACACCCTCGACCGATGAATTGACCGAGGCGATGAAACCGTTTGTGGCTCATCACAATGCCTTGCTGATGGCGAATCACGGTGCTGTCGCCTACGGTGAAAATTTGTGGCAGGCCTTTGACCGGCTGGAAACGCTCGAACACACCGCTAAGATCGCGATCCTGGCTAAAGCTCTTGGAGGAGCTAATGATCTACCAACCGACGCAATCGAAAAACTCATAAAGATAAGGGAAAAGGCCGGTTTTCTAAAAGAAAACGCCCGCTGCCAGGCGTGCGGATATTTGCACGAGGCAAACATCTCTTGTCATCTGGACGTTACTTATCCATCGGCAGCCAGTTCGAACGGCGCAAAAGTCGCATTTTCCCGCGAAGAATTGATCGAGCTTTTGAGCCAAGCGGCCAGATTGAGTTAAACTAACTAAACTTTAGCGATATAATACGATTTAGGAGCGAAACTAAATGCAAGAAGCATTGGGAATGGTTGAAACTAAGGGGCTGGTTGCGATGATCGAGGCTGCAGACGCGATGGTCAAGGCGGCCAATGTCACGCTGGTCAGCTACGAAAAGATCGGTGCCGGATTTGTCACGGCCATCGTTCGCGGCGATGTCGCGGCCGTAAAAGCCGCGACCGACGCCGGGGCCGCCGCCGCCCGCCGCGTCGGCGAACTCGTCAGCGTCCACGTCATCCCGCGCCCGCATTCGAGCGTCGATGAGACATTACCCGTGGTAAGGAAATAGCGGTCAGCAGTCAGCAGTCAGAATGATTCTGTTGCTGATCGCTGATCGCTAACTGCTCAAATGATAATCGCGCGCATCCTGGGCACTGTCGTGTCCACGCAAAAAGACGAACGCCTGCACGGAAAAAAGCTGCTCATCGTCAAGCCGATCAATCTCGACGGCACCGACCAGAGCGGCTATCTTGTCTCCGTTGATACGGTTGGCGCTGGTTTCCACGAAAAAGTGATAGTGGTTGGCGGCTCGAGCGCTCGTTTGGCCGAGGGCAATAAAGATTGCCCGGTCGATTCGGCGATAATTGGCGTCATCGACGAAATTGATTTTACGGATTAAATGCAGATCGCACGTGTAATCGGCACCGTCGTCGCGAGCGTCAAGAACGCATCGCTCGAAGGGCGAAAATTTTTGATCGTGCAGACCCTTGATGCTGATCTTAAGCCCAAAGGAAAACCAACCGTCGCGCTTGACGCCGTCGGGGCGGGCGAAGGCGAACTCGTCTTTTGGTGTCGGGGCAAGGAAGCTTCGTTTCCTTTCAAACGCGACGAAACGCCGACGGACTGCACCATTGTCGGGATAATCGACTCAGATAGCCATGTATGGAATGGCGGCTGAAATGGGTCTGGAGGATTAATTGATAATTATCAATTGATAATTATTAATTATTTACAAAAAACTGCTTCTTGCCCGTGTAATTGGAAACGTCGTAGCAACGCAAAAGAATCAGCGTTACGAGGGGACGCGCGTTATGCTTTGCCGGCAGATCACGCCCGAAGGCGAGGATATGGACTACACTTGCATCGCTCTCGATTCGGTCAGAGCGGGTGAGGGCGATATCGTAATCATCGCGCAGGAGGGTTGGTCGGCTTCCACGGCGGCGACCGGACGGCCCGGCGCCGCGATCGATTCTGCAATCGTCGGCGTTGTCGACTACGTCGATTTACTGGCGAACGAATAATTGGCCGCAAAAAGACACAAAAAGCGCAAAGTGGGATTTTCTTTTTTTGCGTTTTCTGCGCCTTTTTTGCGGCAATCTGTTATGGAAAACGAATACGCTCAGAAATTGGCCGAAAAGATCGCGAACTTGATTTCGGCCGAATCTGTGACAATCGATCTGACTTCGCTACAGAAGACTGTTGACGGTATCGAAAAGCGTTTAGCCGTTCTCGAAACGTCTATTTCAAATCCCAGATTTGAAATTTCAAATCTCCATTCGCGTCATCCCAGTCAGGATCACTTTTCAATAGCTGAAGCCATCGTTGAAAGCCTCTTTGAAAAAAGCACAAAAGAAAAGGCTTGCGCGTTCGAGCCGAACGGCAAGCCTTGCGATCATTGCTCGATGTGCAATTCGCGCGGATTCTAAGCAGAGTCGGGTACCACCTGCTACTGTAGATGGCACTGCCATGTCCGTTACGGTTTTGCAGGTGCCGTGTTTGCCGGAGCCGGTGCGGCGGGTTGAGTTGCGGGGCGTCTCATTGCATTGGCGTCACCGACGCTGGGAGCTGTTCTCGCTCCGGGTTCGGCTTCAAAATACGGTTGTTCTTTGAAGCCAAGCAAGCCCGCCGTCAATACGGCCGGGAACGAATTACGAGTCGTGTTGTATTGATTTACGGCGTCCGTATAGTCCATGCGGGAAGTATTTATCCGGTTTTCCGTCCCCGAAAGCTCATCCTGAACTTTCATAAACGCTTCGTTCGAACGCAGTACCGGATAATTTTCCTGTAAACTCAGCAGCCGCCCGATCGTGCCGCCAAAGGTGTTGTTTGCTTCGATGACAGCCTGTTTCTGTTCTGGCGTCTTGTCGCCATCGGCCGAGCCCGGAGCGACCGCTGTAGCGTTTAACAGGCGTGAACGGGCATCGGCGATCTGGCCGAAGACCTCCTGCTCCTGAACGCCCGCCATCTTGGCCGTCTCGACAAGATTTGGGATCAGATCGGCCCGGCGTTGCAGCGAGCTTTCGACATTCGACCATTTTGCTTTGACGGTTTGTTGTTTAGCGGTCAGATCGTTGTAGCTGCAGCCGCTAAGGCCGAATGCCGCAAATAAAACCAAAGATAATAAAATTGCTCTTTTCATTTTTGTTCTCCCGTTGGTTGCATTAACCAAACTATTTTTCCATGGAATCGACCGCATTTATGACATTTTCGATCTGTTCCATATATTCGCCAAAAAGGTCGTTGGCGCTTTTTTCATCAAGCGTGACGGTGAAATTATTCTCACGGATATTGAATATTTTTTCAAACGGCGTTCCGTCTATCTTCAAATTCTGGGCTGTCGCGGCGGCAATCTCTCGATAATCCGACGGCGGATTGATGCCGTGCAGGATCAAAACAGCTCGAAATATCGATGCGAGACCGGAAATGCTCTCGGCCATTAATTCTTTCAGGCGTTCAACCGATGTCGATGCGGCGATATAGCGCCTTCGAAGCCGTATTAAATTGCTGCGCAATTCATACTCGGTCTCATGACGAAGGTTTTGATCGGAAAATTCCAAGCCGGCCAGAACGTCCTTCCCGTAAAGAACTTTCCTCGCGGCATCCATCTGCGAAAACTCGATCGGGAAAACGTCGCCCGCGTTCTGCAGCTCTGAAACGGTAAAATATACCGGCAACCGGTTTCCCATGCGATGCCATTCCCGCATGGCCGCATGGGCATTCCGCAGGTCTTCCGGTCCGATTTTGTGCAGAGCAATCAAGATATTGTAATCCGATCTTTTTGGCACAAACGTACCCGCAGCCGCTGCGCCGTAAAGAATGACCGACGCCAAATTCTTGCCGTGCGTCGATCTGAGATCGTCAATGAAATCCGCGAAATACTGTTTCATAGCTCTGTTAGTTCCAAGCTCCAGGTTTTCGATATGGAGTTCAACATTTCTTCAACCCGGAACTTTGAACCTGGTACTTTGAACTCTCCCTCACCAGTCCCCGCCGCCGCCGCCGCCGCCGAAATCGCCGCCGCCGCCGAATCCGCCCCAGTCGCTTCCGCCGCCGGAGGAGCCGCCCCAGCCACTCGACGACGATCCGCTCGAACTTCCCGACCCGGAAAGTATCGAGCCTATCACCCAAGGCAATGCGCTGGCGGCCCCACCTCCCCAGCTGTCGTCATCATCGTCGTTTCGTCCTCGCTTTGACCGGCTGAAGATGAGCAAAAGTATCACCAAAATAATAACACCACAGCAAAAAATGCCGGAGATCGAGAGGCCGCTGGATTTTCGCTTTTCGGTGCCCGTCTGTTGTGGAGGCGGCGCACCCGTCCCTGTACCCTTGCTTTTGATCGTGGCGATGTAAGCGTCGACCGTGTCCGAAATGCCTTTGCCGTAGTTGCCCTGTCGGAATTCCGGCACGAGAAACTGCCGCTGAAGACTGCCGACGACACCATCCGGCAATTCGTCCTCAAGGTCCTTGCTGACCTGTGTGAAATATTTGCGGTCGTCAATTGCGACAAATAATAGGGCGCTCGGATTATCGTCGTCTTTCGTGCCGATCTTCCAGCCGCGTGCTACGGCGAGCGAATAGTCGAATATCTGTCTCTCGCCCGTCGTTTTTACCACAGCGACCGCGATCTCGACACCTGTCGTGTCCTTGAGATTTTTTAGCTTCGTTTCGAGCTGCTGCTTTACGCCTGCATCCATTACGCCGGCGTAATCGTTTACGAAACCGGTCGGTTCCGGGAGCGGTGAAGAGTTGACCGACCAAGGCTGGGTTTCCTGGGCATGGACCGCAAGTCCCGCAAAAAGTATCGCCAGGAGAGCTATTAGTTGTTTCAATTTTACCGGCAAAAAGATCTTTGTCATCAAATATGCCAACTCTGTAAATAATACGTCGGCCGAGGCGGCTATGTTCGAAAAATCGCGGCCCCCGAGACGTCAGGTCTTATCAACTTTAATAATTTTTGCCCGAAAAACCCGCATCGCCGCGCGAACCGACGGATGAGCGTTTGCAAATTCCAAAAGCTCGGTTTCAGTGGGCTCGGCGCTCAGTGCCGGCAGCTCGATATCCGGCCCCTTTGGCGCGATCACCTCTCTGAATTTCGCGATGTCGAAAGCTGGAACGGCTGCCGCGCCCGATGATCCATTTGTCACGACGGGCCTGGCAACCGGTATTGGAGCAACATAAACTTCGCCCAATAGCACCGTGATGAGCTTATCCGACCCGCCTATCGGAGTGAGATCATCTCCGCTCAGTAACAGCCTTGTTTCGAAGGCATCGTCGAGTCGCGCGTCGTCAAAATGTTCAAGATCTTCCGCCGACAGCGACGGCAGACGGACGGATGGCGGGACGAAACTGCTTGTCGAAGCAGCCTTCTTTGCAGCCTTGGGCGGCTCGACAACCGGCTCATAATCCTGAAATTCCGGCCCGCTCGCAAGATCGTTGAAATCACTGTATTCAACTGGCGACGTCGCGTACGATTCTTCGACAAAAACCGGTTCTCGCGGAAGCGGTTCAACGTTCAGAGTTTTTTTTTCCTGCGAAGCGGGTCGAGCCGCGGTCGCGGCGACGCCCACATCTGACTTTGGCGGCAAAGCAGCATTCGATGAGAGGGCATCGAGGCGTTCGAGAATGCTCTCGATGGTGACGACGGAGCGCATTTCGATCAGTTTTACGAGGCCGATCTCGAGCACGTATCGCGGATGGACGGCCTCGCGGAGACTGGCTTCGGTTTCGCAAAGCGAATTGAAAAACCGGAGAAGATCGGCTTCGGCAAAGTGCGCGGCCATCGACCGCATATCGTCCTCGCTAAAAACGGCTCCTTCGAATAGATGCTTGTCCTCGCCCGCGACCTTAAAAACCAGAAGATCACGAAACAATCCAAGCAGATCGCGGCAGAAATTTCTCAGGTCGTGGCCACGTGCGATGAGGTCGTCAACGACGGTTAACACAAGCTTTGGCTGTCTTTCCGCGATCGCGTTTATCGTCTTTGTAAGTATCTCGACGCCCGCAAAACCGAGGGCGTTTGTGACGTCGGCCGCGGCTATCTTGTCGCTCGAAAAGCTGATAACCTGATCGAAATTCGACTGCGCGTCACGCATCGAGCCCTCGCCCGAACGGGCAAGCTCGCGCAAAGCATCGCCCGAAATCTCGATTTTCTCGGCCCCGGCGATCAGTTTCAACCGGTCAAAAATCTTTTGCAGCGGAATCGTTCGAAACTCGAACTCCTGGCACCGCGACAAAATAGTCTCCGGAACCTTGTGCAGTTCCGTCGTCGCCATGACGAAAACGACATTGTCAGGCGGCTCCTCGAGCGTCTTCAACAGCGCGTTAAACGCCGGTTTCGAGAGTTGATGAACTTCGTCAATGATAAAGACCTTAAACCGGTCACGTGCCGGGTTGAAGTTAATGTTGTCAATAATTGACCCACGAACATCATCGATACCAGTGTGCGAGGCGGCATCGATCTCAAGCACATCCATCGACCTGCTTTCCGAAATCTCGATACACGACGGACACGCCGTTGGATCGGTTAATAAACACGGCGTCAGGTTGGGCTTGTCGGTCTTGTGGCAGTTCAATGCCTTTGCCAGGATACGTGCGGTCGTGGTTTTGCCAACGCCTCGGGCACCCGAAAACAGATACGCATGGTGCAGCCGGTCGTATTCGAGAGCGTTACGCAGAGTCCGCGTAATAACTTCCTGCCCAGTCACCTCCTCAAAGGTCTGCGGCCGCCATTTTCGTGCAATTACCTGATACGACATTTACCTAAAGGATAAAGGATTAAGGCGAAAGGATAAAGTCGGGCAGAAACCTAAACCGTGGCTCTAAACGCGAATTTGTAACAAAACAGGAAAAGGGGCCCGTGCAAACATAAAAACCGCTAGTTTGAGACAGTAGCTCACTGAGTTTGAGAGCGAATCGCCGGCACGCATACAGCCGTCCTCGCCATAACGTCGATTCGGTCCCTTCATCGGCAAAAGGCGGCATCGACTGCAACGTCATCCGCACCGTGGTACTGCTAAATTCAACCACCGATTCGATCGACAAGGTCATCGAGGCGTTGGATGCGGGTCTTGCTTTGTGTTAAGAAAAATACTTGACCATGTTGGGCCAACTAGGCTATTATGGCCATGTTATGAAAACAGCAAATATTGCCGAACTAAAAAATGGTCTAAGTGCCTATCTTGCAGAAGTTAAGCGTGGCGGGCAGGTGTTGGTAAGCGAGCGAAATGTACCTTTTGCCAAGATTGTGCCAATCGATTACACCGATGATTATGAGGCCGAGGAGCTTGATCTGATCGCAAAAGGCATATTGCGACCGCCCTTGGATCGAAATCCACTGCCGGATGCTTTCTGGGATGATGATGACGATCTTCCGAATGTTCCGCTAGAGAAGATTCTTGAGGTTATAAGAGAGGATCGTGATGCCCGCTAAGGTCGCATTTTGGGATACAAGCGCGATCATCGCGCTGTTTTGTAACCAGGCGGCCTCACACAAATCGCGTCTCATACGCAGCAGTTTTAGCGAATTTGTATTTTGGTGGGGCACTCACGTCGAGGTGCATAGCGGCATAAACCGGTTGCTAAACGAAGGGGCTATTCGTAAAAGTCAATCGCTTGCGGCGATAAGCAAATGGGATCAGGTGTACGCAACCTCACTCGTAGTGAAGCCAACAGAGGCAGTGCTAAATATAGCTGTCTCGCTCACCTCCAAGATGAACATCAGAGCCTTGGATGCTTTCCAACTTGCAGCGGCCTTGGCCTGGTGCAACGGACGTCCGCGAAATCGGCCGTTCGTATGTGCCGATAAGAGATTGTCTGTGGCGGCAGTAGATGCTGGGTTTGATGTCATTGAGGTCTCATGATGGCAAGTTAGGGCAGATCAAATCGGGTATTTGAGGATTATGCGTTACGATTTTGAATGGGATCCAAAGAAAGCGAGGGGCAACGTTCGCAAACACAAGATTGGTTTTGAGCGAGCGACGACCGTTTTTCGCGACCCAAATTTGCTCTCGATCCCGGACGAAGAACATAGTCAATCTGAGGAACATTGGATTACAATTGGTTTGGATGAGAATGGTGTTTTTACTCGTCCTTTCGCACAAATTTACGAGTATGGACGCCGAAAGCGCACGGATCAGAATTATTTCAGCCAGAAAAGCTACTAAAGCAGAAACAAAACAATATGAAAAAAGAATATGATTTTTCAAAAGGAGTCAGAGGTAAATTTCACAACCCAGACGGCGAGTTTAATTTACCTATCTATCTTGAGCCTGAGATCGCTGCATTCGTTGATAAATTGTCGGCGGAGAAGAATATCGACAGGAGTAAGGTCGTTAATCGTCTTCTGAAAAAAGACATGGAGATCATAGGGCTATGATCGAGTTCGGCACTAACGCTCCGACCGCCGCCGCCAGCCGCGACGACGAAGTCACCTCGCAGTTGGCGTTTCACGACTTCATGCTAGGTGCCAAACTACAGGTCAAAGCTTGAGTGTGGCGACTGCTCAAACGAGATCCAAGCCCTCGGCCTCAAGAAAAAATAGAGCGAATACAAGAGTCCGGCGAAGAAGAAAACGCCTTAGTCGCGTTGCTCAATTCGACGACAGACTCGATTCGATAAGGTGATCGAGGCGTTCGATGCCGGATTAGTTCTTTGCTAGGTCACAGAGGTATATGTTGAAAAATCGAATATTTTGTATTTTGTTTGTGATTTCGTTGCTTGTCGTTGTGCTGCCGGCAGTTAGCCAAAACACAAGCGAGTCCACTCAGGTTATTAAGATACTTAAACCTGCACTCAGTTCCATCGAAAGCAAAAGGCTCTTAGAACATATCACGACACTGGCTTCTGACAGATTCGAGGGTCGAAATCCTGGAACAATTGGCGAGACGTTGACGGTTAATTATCTAGTCAGTCAATTTAGGAAAGCGGGACTTAAGCCGGGAAATCCAGATGGCACATATGTTCAGAAAGTCCCGTTGGTCGGATATCGAACGGTGCCACAGATTGATGTCGAGATAGGCAAAGAGAAAACGGCTTTGAAATTTCTCGATGATTTTGTTCACGACGCTCCAGCGTTACGGTCATCAGCGTCTGTGAAAAACGCGGACGTGGTTTTCGCGGGTTATGGGATCGTCGCGCCGGAGTATGGGTGGGATGATTACAAGGGCGTGGACGTTCGGAATAAATTGATTATTGTCCTGAGCGGCGAGCCTTCGGCCCCGGACAAGAACGATTCCCAGAAGTTGGATATTTCATTTTTTAGGGGTGAAACACGTACATATTACTCGACCCGGGATTTTAAATTCGATCTCGCGGCGAAAAAAGGAGCGGCTGGAATTCTGGTCATCACCGATCCTCAAAAGGCTAACACCTTTTCTCTCTTCCAGACCTTCGCGAAAATGGAGGGCTTTGGCCTAAAGCCGCGAAACGCAAATACACCGACGTTGATTTCCGGGCTAATGACCGTCGGCTCAGCCCGTCGTATTTTTACAGCCGCAGGACACGACCTCGAAAAATTGGAAGCATCGGCCGCTAGGAGCGATTTCAAAGTCATCGTGACACCGGCAAAGGCCAGTATCTCAGTCACGAATAAACTCCGAAACATCGTTAGCAAGAATGTTATTGCCCAAATTGAGGGAACCGATCCCGGGTTGAAGAATGAGTATGTTGTCTATTCTTCTCATTGGGACCATCTCGGCAAAGACACAAGCCTTAAGGGCGATCAGATTTATAATGGAGCCATCGACGATGCAATCGGAACGGCCCAACTACTAGAGATCGCCAAAGGATTTGCAGAGCTGACTAAAAAGCCGAAACGCTCTATTCTCTTCATCGCCACGACCTCGGAGGAAAAAGGCTTTCTCGGTTCACGATACTATGCCCAAAATCCTCTGTTCCCAATTTCCAATACAATAGCGAACATCAATCTGGACGGCGGTAATGCCTGGGGCAGAACGAAAGATATTCTTTCCGCTAACTATGGACTTTCCACTCTCGACGAGGTTCTTGAGGAAGCGGCAAAACTGCAAGGCCGCGTGTTCGTAAAAGAATCTCTCGGTGACGGAGGCCTTTATTTTGGCTCGGACCAGATGGAATTTGCAAAGGCCGGAATTCCCGCCATTTTTCCGTTTAGCGGTTCGGACTATCCTGGTCGGCCGAAGGATTTCGGCGAGACTCAATGGAACAATTACGGCGATAAGGATTACCATCAAGTCTCCGACGAAATTAAGCCCGACTGGAACCTTTCCGGAGCCGCCGAAGATGCTCAATGGCTATTAATCGCCGGTTACAAAATTGCCCAAGCAAATAAGCGCCCTGAGTGGAAGCCGGGCAGCGAATTCAAAGCAATTCTTGAGCGTTCTAAGAAATGAACGTAGCCTGGGAGCTTTTTAGGAAATATGAAAACTCTTATCAAAAACGGGCGGGTTGTTACTGCGGTGGACGACTATCGTGCGGATATTTTTATTGACGGCGAGACTGTGACGACTATCGGCAAGCGGCTGGATATGGAGGCGGATGTTGTGATTGATGCGTCGGGAAAGCTGGTGATTCCGGGCGGGATCGATCCGCATACGCATATGGAGCTGCCGTTTGGCGGGACGTTTGCGTCGGACGATTTTTTACGGATGCAGGAGCGGATTGTCGGTCGTGAAACCCTCACCGATTGCGGCGTCGAGCAGTTTGTTGTCGGACGCTAAAAATATCGGCTCTTGTAATCCGGCATTCAGCAACGAGGTGCGAACGACGACCGCAGATGCCAATTGGACAGCATCGCCCGCACGTAGTGGATATTCTTCGAGAAGTCGTTGTGTTTCGGCGATTATAGATTGTTCAAGCTTGATGAAACGATATTCACTGCTTGAACCCACGAAAGCTGCTGAAATCTGGTTGTAATCAAATACGCTTATTGAGGCTTCGCGCCGTTGTCGGTTAAACGCACTCAGAACTTCCACTTTGCTTAATAGCGAGGTGAAAACAATATTATTTTCTGACGGGTGCATTAGAATAAGCAACCATGGAGTACCAACCTCCCTAATATGACGCTTCACAAGAACGCTGCTGTCGGCGTAACAAGTTTGATTCATATCGAATCATCTGGAATCTCTATCCTCCCGGATATAGCTGCTTACGGGCGGATCGCCGGAAAATATCTCGGCGAGTTCTGCTCGGCGTTCATCACTAATTGGTTCGACATCATTATCGAATTTCATAATAAGCGAACCTAAAGCTTTATCGATTTTATCGCGTATCGAATTGGAATCTTCTATCGTAATCTCGACTTTCGAGTGTTCGGGCAAATCAAGCAAAACCAGCGGACGCAGGACTCCATTCTCATAAATTGCCGTTGTGGTTTGAACCATAATACGCTTATATTAACACAAAGAAATATGAAAACACTCATAAAATCCGGTTGCATCGTCACCGCGGTTGATGACTATCGCGCGGATATTTTTATGGCGAGACTGTGACGACTATCGGCAAGCGCTGGATATGGAGGCGGATGTTGTTATTGGCGCCTACGCAAGCTGGTGATTCCCGGCGGGATCGATCCGCGTGACAAATATGGGTATTCTTAAATGGTCTGATGAATCGTATTTTTGAGGCGGCTTCAGCCGTCTTTCCGCGCCCACGCGGCAACTAGCCACGACCGTTTACGGCGTGGTTAACTGTAGTAAATATTTAGAGGGCGTTTTAACGTCCTTATCGGTTCGGGCTTTAGCATTTAGATGGTAAGGACGTTAAAACGCCCTTTGAATCAATCGTTCAAACTTACCACGTGCTAAAGCAACGTGGCTAGGTGCCCTTCGGGAAAGCCTCGTAAACGAGGCTAAAAATCGGCTCGGTCTGTCCCTATTTCTTGGATGTGGCGTTTGACGAGAACGCTGCTGTCGGCGTAGAAAATTTGATTCATCTGGCGTCGCGATCTTCGCGGATATAATCGCCGAGAGGCGTCTCCGAGGAAAATATCTCGGCAAGTTCGGCACGTCTTTCAGGGCTTATCTGCGACTTTCTTATCTGTCGAGGTATTGACAAACCGGCAGCTTCGAGCGCCCGTCCAACCTTATCGTCAAGCGAATCGCCATTCGAATGAATGGTTATCTCAACTTCTGAGTGTTCTGGCAGATCGAGGGTAACGGTCGGACGCAATACTCCATTTTCATAAATTGCGGTGGTTATTTGATCCATAACAGCCTTATAATAACTCAAAACCAGTTCAAAAAGAAACAAAATAAAAGATGAAAACATTAATCAAGAATGGGCGTGTTGTCACTGCGGTTGACGACTATCGCGCGGATATTTTTATTGACGGCGAGACTGTGACGACTATCGGCAAGCGGCTGGATATGGAGGCGGATGTTGTGTTGGATGCGTCGGGGAAGCTGGTGTTTCCCGGCGGGATCGATCCGCATACGCATATGGAGCTGCCGTTTGGCGGGACGTTTGCGTCGGACGATTTTTTTACCGGGACGCGGGCGGCGGCGTTTGGGGGGACGACGACGATCATTGATTTTGCGGTGCAGACGAAGGGCGAATCGATGACCGCGGGCGTCGATGCGTGGCACAAAAAGGCCGAGGGCAAGACGGCGATCGACTACGGGTTTCATCTCATCACGACCGAGTTTGAGGACGGCGACGAGAAAGAAATGTACAAGCTGATGGACGAGGGCATCACTTCGTTCAAGCTGTTCATGGCGTATCCGGGCGT
>JANPCJ010000170.1:0-4060 GCA_031430895.1 Chloracidobacterium sp.
GGCTTGCCCCCGCTCTTTTTACCGGCCTGTTGGCCGAGTAAGAGCGGGGGCAAGCCGCCCTTCCTGACTGTCCTTTATTATCTTTTACGGATTATTTCAGCTTGATCTAGAACTGCGGCGGTGGGTTACCGTTCGAGACTGAAGGTGTAATCGTTGACACTTTCGGTCAGACCGGCGTAATTGATCCCGGCGAGCTCGACTATATAATCGCCTCGCGGGAGGCCGCGGATTGGGAACTGTAGCAGAACGCTCTTTTTGTTGGATTTAAGTCTTTGCGAGGTAAAAATCGTTTTCCCATCAATGCTTGTAACACGAGCCGTGTACGTCGCATAGTTTTCCGTCTCTAACTCGAGACGCAGCCTGATCTCGCTTGTTTGCTGTGTAACTCGAAGACGATTCTCCGTCGAGCTGCCGCGAACACCGCCCGGTGACAGTACGAGGATTGCCATTATAATTTCGCGTTCGGGCGGTGCGCATTTTTTCGGCGTCGGGGATGGAGCGGGCTTAATCTCGGCCCGCGATGCGTTTTCGTTCGAGTTATCCTCGCGTTGAGGAACCTCAACGGCCGGAGACGAGAGAGGAGCCGGCGGCGGCACGGACTCAACGCTTGCGGCCCGTTCGGGATTATTGTCTTGACGGTTGAGAAACCAAACCCCCGCGATCGCCAGCAAAACAAATGCCGAGGCAGCAACGACGGTCCGCCATCCCGCGTGTTTGAAAAATACGGCTATTTTTTGGCCCCATGGAACCTGGTGATCCGAAGAAACGGCAAAGCGTTTTCGTGCCGATGCCTCATCAATCAAAACTTTCATCCGCTCAACCCTCGAGCGTCGAGCAGATGATTTCATATATGCAGACTCGAACAGCACACGATCGTGGGCGTTTAACTCATCACTCAGATAGTCTTCGATCAATTCCGATTCCATGATTTCGAGCGCGGCAAAGTTGTCCTCGTCCGTCATAAAGCCGTCTTCGATCGCGATTCGCTCAGGCCCAGCGACTTTGCCGAGCAGGAATTGCCTCCAAATCTGTTCTTTTTTTGTCTCGATTTCCAAAAGTTTTATTATCCTTCCGCTTCTAAGTGGAAAAATTCACAATTTCATTTCAAGCGTTCCATACAGCCGCTAATACATTTGTCCAGTTCCTGACGGATGCGATGTACGCGAATCCGCAACGCGTTGGCAGATTCGCCAAGCGTCGCCGCCAACTCCTTTCGCTGCTTAATTTTTGGCGTCTCCGTCCGATTATAGTAATCAACCAACAAAAGGCTCTGCTCCGTGGGCAGATCGTCCAAACATTCACGAAAACACGGTATGCGCTCGTCCTCGGCTTCCGGCGCCGAAGATCTTTCAGTTTCCGAAAACTCGCCGTGCTTTTTTCTTTCGCGCTCGCGCTCGTCAAAAAATTCGAGCAGGACGTTGCGCGCCACGCCACCGACAAAATTTGAAACATTTAGAATTTTAACGCCTTCTTCAATCTTTCGTGCCGTCCGGTTGAGTGTCTCGTCGGCAAAATCTTCGGGCGTATCCACTCCGCGCCACTCGAACAGCCTAACGAGTCGCGTTCGCAATTTTTCATAAGCTTCTCCGGCACGTTCGCGGTCGTCACCATCGAGAACGGCGAGCAGACCGTCGAAGGCTGCTTCGTTTAATTGCCAATCTTTCTTTTTGTAGGTCACGAGGAGTCAAATCGAGCGGACGCCGGCAAAGTCAGACTCTGGACTCTCGACTCCAGACTCTCGACTCCTACTTCCATTCTCCCTGAATCGAGAACGCCGCCCAGAAATAGGGACTTTGCCATCGTCTTTGTTTAAAGAGAGCAATCTGCGCGGCTCGCAAGGCCGCCGCTGGCGAGAGCTTTTCCCGCAGCAGTTTTTGATAGAAAACGCGCATTAGTTCCGAGGTCGCGGCGTCATCAACATTCCACAGACTCGAAATCACGCGGCTTGAACCGGCGTACATAAAACCGCGAGCCAATCCGATGACGCCTTCGTTGCCGATGGTTTTGCCCAATCCGGTTTGACAGGCGCTCAATACGACGAGGTCGGCCGAAAGATTGAGATTGTAAATCTCGTGCAGCCGGAGAAATCCCTCTCGCCGCTCTCCGCGCTCATTAACGAGCGAGAGAACAATTCCCGAAAGCTGCGGCCGCTCGGAATCAAGCCAACCGTGGGTGGCGAAATGGACGATCCGAAACTGAGACAGATCGGTTTTCAAAACCGTCTCGCGGTTTGCCGCAAAATCGAGCGCGGCGAAACTTTCAGCCGGCGGCGAAATAGCCATAATGGCGTTCGCCTCGCGCCGTGAAAACGGCAAACGCGATAGCCGCAAACGACTGTCCGGCTGATTAAACTTTATCTCGACCTGCCCTGCCGCGGCCGTGTTCCGCGACGGCAGTCGCGTGTCGTCGCTGGTAAAGACCGCGTCGGCAAATAAGGCCAGGGTTTTGCGTTTCCCGCCGCGTACCGGCAGATTATCGCGCAAAAGCGGAAGGATCGAGGCGGACGGCAAGTTTATGATTTCGTTTGTTTCGATCAGAAATTGATTGTTTGAAATTCCAGATTTCAGATTCCAAATTTCAGATTGTTTTTGCTCCATCCGGGTTGTCGAATTTGGAATTTGGAATTTGGAATCTGGAATTGTTAGCGAAGCAAACGGCACAAGCTGCAAAGCTCCGTCGGCTATGACGACCAACCTCTTGTTTTTGATTTTCTCCGTGACGGGACCGAGCAGAATGGCGCTGAGCTTTTCGGATAGTGAGGCGCCGTCAGATTGAGCTTCCGGTTTGCGCGAGGAGATTTGTTCGTAAAAGCGGCGGGCGAGAGATTGTATTTCCGCCCCTGGAGGCAATTGGAACTGTTCGAGAGAATCGTTTCCGACGAGCCAAAGAAAACTACGTTGCGCTCCGAGTTTGTATTCGAGTATTACGGTGTTCGCATCGAGGCCATTCTGCACATCGGGTAGATTCGGAGCATTTGGTTGAACCATCTCAGCATAACGCGGGCTGGCCTGACGGATTTTTGTTCGCGTATCGGCGAGTTGGCCGATCAGATTCTGGATTTCGCCCGAAATTAGTGTCATTTCTGCGGCATCCGCCAAGTTTGCTTCTGACGTAAGCTGTAAATGCAGGTCGGCCTTTTCGTTTAATAAAGTTTGCAGATCACGCTCGCGCAGAAGAAGGTCGGGAGCGACACCCTGTCTGATGTCCACTTTGGATTCCAGCAGCATTTCCGCCAGCGTACGGGCCCGGGCAAGCTCGGTCGCTGCCCACGCCTTACGGTCAAACCCGCCCCGTGGACTTTTCGCGTGCTGCCGCCAGAGCAGCTCCATGTAGAAATCATGGTAATCCTCCGCCGTGGCAAAATACGAAACCCGGAAATCCAAATTATTAAGACGCGAGCGGAGCGATTCTACAAGCTCTAGAGTGGTCTCGATTTCTTTTTGGGCCGCGTCGAGATTTCCTGAATCCAGTTCGACCCGAGCGGCGGAAAAATGTGCAAATGCTTCTCCGGTCGCATTCGAAATTGATTGAAACGCCGCCGCGCTCTCGCGGAAATGCCCTAACGCTTTCTGCTTTTCACCGAGCGCGAAATAGGCGTCGCCGAGCCCGAGCAGAACGCTTCCTAAACGCTGCGGGTTGCGGATATTTTCTTCGCGCTTCCGGCCTTCGTTCAACAGTACGAGTGCTTTGTTGGGATTTCCAAGCTGGACATACATTGCTCCAACGCGCCACAAAGAATTTAAGTGAAAGCCAACACCACCGGATTTCTTGTTAGCCTCGACCGCCCGCAAGTAAAAATCCAAAGCCGACTGCCAATTTTTCTGCTTACCGTACAAATCGCCGATGCGGTTTAAGAGAAAATAGCCCGAATTTATACCCTGACCTTCGTTCGCCTCGCGGAGCGCCAAGGCTTGCTGGTACAAACGGATGGCGGTTTCAGTTTCGCCGAGCTGCGAATGCACATCCGCCAGATGCTGCAGGCCGGCCGCTTCGCTGTCGGTGTTGCAGATTTTGCGGGCAATCTCAACTGATTGTAAAAGGAAGTCGATAGCTTTTTCGC
>JANPCJ010000171.1:0-23632 GCA_031430895.1 Chloracidobacterium sp.
TGCTTTACGTGTCTTTCATTGCGGCCCAGGGAACCGCAACTCTGCCGACAAATGATCAGGTAAAGGCGAAAGTCGATGAATATATGAAAGCCGTGCTGCAAGTTGACGGTTTCAGTGGTACGATCATGGTCGCACGTGACGGCAAACCTATTGTTAGCAAAGGTTACGGAATGGCGAACGTCGAGCTTAACGTGCCGAACACGCCGGAGAAGATCTTTCGCCTGGGCTCGATCACCAAGCAATTCACCGGCATGGCGATATCGATGCTGCAGGAACGCGGCAAATTGGGTGTCAGTGATCCGATGTGCAATTACTTCGCGGATTGCCCCGATATTTGGAAGCCGATAACCGTCAAACACCTGCTCAACCACACCTCAGGCATTACGAGTTACACTTCATTTCCCGATTTTGCAAAGACCACGATCATGCCGGTCACGACAGCGGCAATGGCCGACCGTTTAAAGAAAGAGAAGTTGGAATCTGTGCCGGGTGAGAAAATGTCTTACAGCAATTCCGGCTATTTTCTCCTGGGAAACATAATCGAAAAGGTATCCGGCAAATCCTATGCGGATTTTCTGCAGGAGAATATTTTCACCCCGCTCGGGATGAAGCAAACCGGGTACGACGATCCGCTCAGAATAATCCCAAACCGCGCGGCCGGCTATCAAAAACAGGCGGGCGAGGTGATCAACGCATCGTATATGGACATGTCGGTTCCGTATGCGGCCGGGTCGCTCTATTCGACCACGGGTGATCTGCTCATTTGGGATCAGGCCCTTTACACAGAGAAACTTGCGAAAAAGAAAACGCTCGTCGAGATATTTACGCCGTGGAAGGGCGAATCGGGCTACGGCTACGGTTGGAATATGGGCAAGCGGTTTGACCGTCGTCAGATCTCCCACGGCGGCGGAATCTACGGCTTTGCGACCGAGATCTCTCGATTCCCTGACGATCATGTGACGGTTGTCGTTTTGAGTAATGTTCAAGCCGCTCCAGCAGGGCAAATAGCCAACAATCTAGCGGCCATCGTTTTCGGCGCGGCCTACGAGACCCCGAAAGAACGCAAGCTAATATCGCTCGATCAAAAGGTGATGGAAAAGTATGTCGGTGAATACCAGATCGGCACAAACATTATCGTTGCGATTACGCTGGAAAGCGGAAAGCTGATGGGGCAACTCGGCGGCCAGGGGAAATTCTCACTCGCACCCGAGTCGGAAACGGAATTTTATTCCAAAGATGTAAATGCCCAAATCGTGTTCATCAAGGACGCGGCCGGGCTGGTAACTGGATTCACTCTTAAACAGGGCGGTGGCAATACTCCGGCAAAGAAGGTCAAATAGACAGCCACCGGCGGTAGCGAGCCTTGGTTTTCTGTGGCTTAAATATGCGGAAAATCTTCTCACTTTTATATCCCGGTTTTGAGGCGGTCGGTTAGAAATAGGCTAAATCAGATGAACAGGTTGAATTTGGAAAGGCTGGAATTGTGCGAGATCGAAATGCCTTTAAGGGCGCCTTTTGAAACCAGTTTTGGATCGGTCTCAAGACGGCGAATTTTGATCGTCCGCGTTATCGACCGGGACGGGGCGGTTGGATATGGTGAATGCACGGCACCTGAGGGACCCTATTACAATCATGAAACTATAGATACTGCATGGACGATAATCAGCAGTTTCCTCGCTCCGCTGCTTGCAAGAAATTCAATAGAGTCGGCGGCGGAGGTTTCAGATGTACTTGCACCTATCAAAGGAAATCGGATGGCGATCGGCGGGGTCGAGGCCGCCATTTGGGATTTGGAAGCAAAAAAAGAAAACACTTCGCTTTGGCGGCATCTCGGCGGGACGAGAGAATCCATAAATTGCGGGGTTTCGATCGGCCTGCAGGACACAACGGAAATTCTGCTTGAGAAAGTAGCACACGAGTTACAGAGCGGGTATCAGAGGATCAAACTCAAGATCAAGCCCGGTCAGGATATTGAACTGGTTAAAATTATCCGCTCCAATTTTCCCGATATAATGCTATCGGTCGACGCAAACTCGGCGTACCGGCTCGACCGCGACATTAGAATATTCGAGCAGCTTGATGAATTCGGTTTGCTTATGATCGAACAGCCACTCGCTGCCGGTGATCTGGTTGACCACGCGAAACTGCAAAAGCGTCTAAAGACTTCGATTTGCCTCGATGAGTCAATTACGTCATTTAGAGACGCGCGGCATGCTCTCGAACTCGAATCGTGCCGGATCATTAACATCAAATTAGGGCGTGTCGGCGGACACTCCGAGGCAAAGGCGATCCAGGGTTTTGCTGCAAAAAATAGTGTTCCTGTTTGGTGCGGCGGAATGCTCGAATCGGGCATCGGGCGCGCTCATAATATCGCTATGTCAACTCTACCGGGCTTTACCTTGCCCGGTGACGTCTCGGCGTCCGCGAGGTATTGGGAAGAGGATATAATAGAGCCGCCGGTAACAGTAAGCAGTGAAGGCACTATCAACGCTCCGGCGGGTCCGGGCATCGGTTATCAAGTTAATGAAGCAAAGATCGAGAAGCTTACGGTCAGAAAGGAAACTATTCCTTTATCCTTAGGGGTCGCATCGTCCGAAAATCGGTGAAAGATGGGATATGCATGAAGAGTCTTCGTAAACAAGCAGTATTCATTGGACTAATTTCGTTTACACTATTGTGCCTGGCGAATGCCGCTGCCGTCGTCGGAGACCAAGCTCCACGTCGCCATTGGCAACAGACATCCGACCGACAAACGAAACCAGCGCCCGCTCCCACGCGTTGGCGTGGGCTGATAGGTGAATACGGTCCGGATACAGGCATTCTGTATATCCTCGAAAAGGACAGAAGTCTGTGTGCTTTGTTCAAGGGCTCCAACATCGAATGCCTTAAAGAAGTTTCAAAAAATACATTTAAGTTTCCCGTGCAAGGACCCCATGCCGTACAGCTCATCGTCTTTTCGCGAGACGCTAAGGGGCGAGCGACACTTGGTAAGATCGAGAAGGCCGAATACCCGCGTCGCCAAATTGAACCCGAAGGCGGGGCCGCACAGTTGCATGTCGAACCACTTCGACCCGTAGAGGATCTCCTAAAGGAGGCTCGAGCCGCAAACCCGCCGAAAGAGAGCGGAGAGTTTCGTCCGACGGATATGGTGGAACTGAAGAAACTCATACCAACGATCAAAATGGATATACGCTACGCGACCACCAATAATTTATTCGGCACGGTCTTTTACTCCGAAGCACGAGCGTTCATGCAGCGACCTGCCGCTGAATCGCTCGACCGCGTTAATCGCAGACTGAAACAAAAGGGCTATGGCCTGCTTATACATGACGCCTACCGGCCCTGGTATGTTACGAAAGTATTCTGGGATGCAACGCCAGACGATAAGAAGATATTTGTCGCCGACCCGTCCAAAGGTTCGCGTCATAATCGCGGTGCGGCCGTTGATCTAACCTTGTATGACTTGAAAACTGGTAAACCGGTAGAAATGGTTGGTACCTACGACGAGACGACCGACCGAGCGTCCCCGAATTACCCAGGCGGCACTTCGCTTCAGCGTTGGCATCGTCAATTGTTACGGGATTCGATGGAGGCCGAGGGGTTCACGGTGTACGAAGCAGAATGGTGGCACTTCGATTACAAGGACTGGCAAAAGTACTCGATCGGAAATCTCTCGTTTAGCCGGATCGGTATGAACTGAAGGGATTTAACCAGTAAGTGATAGAGAACACCGCATTGTAGTGTCAAATCTTTTGGCGACGGGGCCCGGCTCGGTGAAAATTCGCCGACGGTGACGATATTGATACCGACGTCCATCTCTTTCTTTTCGCATCATATTGTATGCTGGTTTGACGGCGCATAGGACCGCCGGGGCATACGGCTACGAACGGCATTACTGATCATACGACAGCTTCAATTTCCAATGGCGGCAGTCGAAGATTAGTTCAGACGAATGGTCTTTAACATCCGGGCAAGAAATCACAATGCTGCCGGTATGAATATCAAAAAAGGCTAAGTTTCACTTTGGGGGAATCTTTGGGGAGTACTGCGTATTTCCTACTGTTACCCATTAGATGCGACTTTCAGAAAAGTCAATAAATATCAGTGTGTGACGGTGTGTGATAACAGGTGAAAAGTGCTTTTGCGGAATTTGCAGACCTCTGCCTTACCACTTGGCTACGCCGCCTAACGACAGTAGGCAGTTGGCAGTAGGCGGTTGGCCGTAATAATCAAACTGCCCGGTGCCGACTGCAACTGCCTACTCTCCGAAAACTGGAGCGGGAGACGAGATTTGAACTCGCGACTTCGACCTTGGCAAGGTCGCGCTCTACCACTGAGCTACTCCCGCGTGGCAATTGATAAGTTTAGCGAATGCCTATAATTTGTCAAGCCACGGGGGATACACATGCCAAGGCTGTTCATACGATAGTTTGATTCGAGTCGAATGCAGAGCCATGACGGCGGTAGTTGACAATCTAAACTTGATCGACAGACTCGGCCGTCTGTCGTACGTGCTGGGCTAATCGATTACCGTAATATCCTTGATGAAACTCCAATCGCCGCTCGCGCTGACCTTGATATTGCCAATTCTCTTATTCGAAACGACCATATTTGCCGGGTACCAAAGCGGCAGGAGCGGTAGATCGCCGCTTATTATTTCCCACGTCTTGCCGTAAAGCTCTTTCGCGCGGGTACGGTCAATCTCATTTATCGCGTCCTCGACGTTTTTATCGACCTCGGCGTTGACGTAGCGGCTTCGGTTGCAGCACGATACCGCTCCGCCGGGAATTTTTGTCGAGCTGAAAAGATCGCGGAGAAAAATCGGGTCTTGATTGCCGCCGATCCATTGCCCCGTATAAACCTGAAACTGTCCCTGAGCAAGCTGCTGGCGGATAGTATTGATCTCAAGCGTTTCGATCTGCACGTTTAGACCGACATCGTTTAGTGAGCTCTGGATCACCTGCGCATACTGGTTTACCGCTGCATTGCCCGAACCGTATTTGAAACTGATCGGCTCGTTTTTATATCCCGCTTCCTGCAAGAGCTGTTTTGCCTTCGCCGCGTTGTAATCGTATTGAGTACCGGCGGAATATGCCCACGATTGCGGTGGGAGAATCGAGTGGGCCATTTTTGCCTGGTCGAACAGCAGCTCGGAAACGATCTTTTGCCGGTCGATGGCGTAGCCGATGGCCTGACGGATTTTTGCGTTATTGAGCGGCGGCGACTGCGTGTTAAAAACCAGGTAATATATATTCGATCCGTCGAACCTGTCCACTTTTAGATTCGCCGTGTTTTCCATTGCTTTGAGCGTGTCAGGCGGTAGATTTGACGGCAGAGGGGCGATGTCGACGCCGCCGGTTTGCAGTTCGGCTTGAAGGGCGTTCGCATCGGTCACGGTTTTTACCCGCAGCTTTGAAATCTTTGGCGGACCGTCCCAATAATCTGTATTCGCCGCGAGCTCGACGATATTTTGCGAAGCATCAAACGTGACAAATTTGAATGGTCCCGATCCAACCGGCGAATCCTTTTGCTGGGCGATCGATCCCTCAGGGATGATAGGTATGGCGACCAGATTCGAGAGCAGCTGATTGCGCAATGCCGGGCGTGTGACAGTGAAGATTACCGTCTTGGCATCGGGTGTTTCGATGGAAACGATGTGAGGAATACGCTTGGTCTTAGGCTCGGGTTTTGCTGTTGCCGGAGTTTGTTTTGGGTCGGCATTTGTAATCGGGGCCGCAGGAGTGGGCGTTGCGGCGGTTTTTGGTGTTTCGGTTTTGTCGAGCGGGACCGTGTCGAAAAACGCGCCCGATTTGAAGCCGTTGCTCTTAAATAGCTCGTCAAACGTATATTTCACATCGGCGGAGGTGAACTCCTTTCCATTGTGAAATTTCACGCTGTCCTGAAGCACGAGCGTGATGACGAGGCCGTCGGACGACGACTTTATCTCTTTCGCAAGCTCACCCACATAATCAAAATTTGCATCTTTTTTTACGAGCGAGTTAAATACCAGGGCCTTAATGCGCTCGGCGGCGGCATCCGGTGCGGCGGCTGAGGTAAGAGTGTCAAAGGCCGAAAACTTTTCCGAGAGCGAAACGGTTACAAAATCGACGTTTCGGCGGCGACAATTTGAGGCGGCGGCAAGAAACGAGAGAATCAACAGGACAAATAATAATTTACGCAAAATGATCTTTCCTCCCGCTCTAGCGGCTCAATCGAGAGTTTAGCTCGGCGATCTGGCGAGACAATTCATCGAGAAGGTCGATGTCGAATTCCATCGGTTCGGATAACTGCCCTTTAGCTTTCGCAATGCGTTCCGATGATTCTTGCAGACGGTCTAAGCTAATGTCGCCATCGTTCACCGCATTCAGAACGGCGTTGTATCCTTCTCTTATCGCGGACGGGTCAGCGCAGATCGCAAGCATGTCAACACCGGCCATTACGGCCATTTTGCAAGCGTCCCCGATGCCGTAATTCTTTACGATTGCACCCATTTCAAGATCGTCGGTAATTACGAGTCCGTCAAACCCGAGTTCGCCGCGAAGCAGATTGGTCACGAAGTTGTAACTCAACGAAGACGGTAAAAGTTTGCCACTTTGATCCGTTTCCTGCAAACGATGGCTTGGAAAGCAGGCGTGCGCGACCATGACGGCACGGACAACCTCGGATACGAGCATGCGTTTATACGGAAATAAATCCTTTGAATCAAATTCTGCTTCCGTAATTTTAACGCTTGGCAATTCCTCGTGCGAATCAACCCCGGCGGCGGCCAGGCCGGGGAAATGCTTTAGGCAACCGGTGACGCCGCCCTCTTGCAAACTCCGCAAAAATTCAACCGCAAACTCGACAACATCTTCTCTTGAACGGCCAAAGGTACGAGACGTAAGTCCGTTGGAATAATTAGACCGCCCGTCATCAACGACATCCACGACCGGGGCAAAGTCCATATTAAAACCGAGTATTCTTAATGCCTCGGCGATAATCGTCGCCAAACGTGCGGCGTCATCGGCGGTTGTGAGCTTGCTCGCCGCTGGCATCGGAGTCAATATACGTTTGAGCCGGTCGACGAGACCGCCTTCCTGATCGACACTCAGGAACGGAGTGAATACGAGCCGGAGGCGAATATCGTCAAGCAGCTCTCGGGCTTGGTGTGCATCTCGAATATTTCTCGCAAAAAGACACACGCCGCCGGGCGAGATTTCATCGAGGAGTTCACTTGCAGGTCCGTCGAGATGAGGACCGGCGATTCCGATGAAAAATAGCTGACCTATTTTCTGTTCTAAGGACAGGGAACGGAGATTTTCGATCATCGTGAAAACTTAAAACACACCGAGGATGAGTCTAACAGGCAAGACAAAGTTCTTAAAGTTGGATGAAATCTGGGCACTAGTTCATTTTCAGTTTTGACTTGTCTTCCTTTGCGACTTCGCGGCTTTGCGGGAAACCCCTTCGATAGAATGCAAGAAACTTCTCGCAAAGCCGCGAAGTCGCAAAGGAAAACCAAAAATTCTCTCACAAATTGCATTTGAATCAGAACTGTTATAAAAAACTCTGTGAAGTACGCAAATGAGAAGTTTTAATGCGGGCATTCTAATTCTATTCGCGTTGTTTGCGGTCGGAGCGAATTCACGTTCCGCATTTGCGCAGGGCGAATGTACGGGAGTTCAGATATTTACGGCAAAAGCGTGTGCGGGCGATGCGAATTCGGCGGACGAAAAAGCGTTGTTCGAGATGGTAAACAGTTATAGGATGGCAAGCAAACTGCCGCCGCTCCGCCTTTCCCAGTCGCTTAGCATCGTAGCCAACCGCCGGATGCTCGATCTCAGGCAAAATCTCAAAACGCTCACCCATAGCTGGAGCGATTGTAAATACGACCTGAGCGACGCGAAAACATGGCACTGCGTGACCGACGCCCCGCGAAAACTAAAATGCGGCTATAACGGTGAGGGCTATGAAACGCTTTATCGGAAGACTAAAGGGAAGGCGACGCCCGCTTTGGCGCTCGGGGAGTGGAAAAAAAGCCAGCTTCATAATTCGATAATCCTGAACGACGGGATGTTCAGAACTATGCCGTGGGATGAGGTCGGGGTCGCGATTGCCGGCGAATACGCGGCGTTATGGTTTGGCTTTCCGGGCGGTTCGAGTGCTCCGACGGCTGGATTCGGCTACAGCGAGGCGGTTTCAGGTATGCCAAATGTCTTTACGATCAAGCAATCTAACGGTAAAGAGTCAGCAGCGACGGCGGATAACAGTATCGTTCTCAATATTTCCGGGCCGAATAGAGAAATAGGCGAGATTTTTCTAGGGCTCGACTCCGGCAAACTGAATCCGCAAACTCGCGCGACCGCCTCCTCAGTGCTAAAGAATCTATTCCCCAACTGGCCGGACATCGACGGATGGCTCGACCGCTCCACCGCTGCCATCGACGCGAATCAAACGGCGACCCGGACGAAAATTGTCGGAAAGTTTCGTATTGAGATGAGTTCTGGCGGGAAGGACGCGTTAAGACTGAGATTTGATCGGCACTGACACGAAAAGAAACGCATCAAAGAGGTCGGATTTCCAGCGTGGAAAACCTTTCTTTCGACAGGAAAAACCATTTTTTCGGCGGGAAAGACCTTTTTTCCCGCATAGAAAATGTCCTGCCGGGCCGTGGTTTAGACGATCTTTTGTTGAATTCTATCGAGTAGTCGTTTCGATTCATCGGCCGAAAGCTCGTTGATGTTCACATCGCGCAATTCATCAATCGCATCTTCATTCGCAACGGCAAAAAGCGAATATTGCGCCGCGAGACGCCCGCCGGCGGCCTTTGCCAAACCTTCCTTCTTTTCATCGGCAAAAACGGCAAGCTCGTATTTCTCAAGCTTTTCGAGAACGCCCTTTGCTCTTTCGATCACGGCGGCGGGCAGACCGGCGAGTTTTGCGACGGCAATTCCATACGACTTAGACCCCTTGCCAGGCTGCAGTTTATGCAGAAACACGACGTCGCCATCGCGTTCCGTCGCCGTCATCTGATAATTTTTTGCACCGGGCAGATTCTCGGCGAGTTCCGTCAGTTCGTGATAGTGAGTAGCAAACAGCGTCTTTGCCGAATGTTCGGGCGAATTGTGCAGGAACTCCGCAACTGCCCACGCGATAGACAAGCCGTCGAATGTTGATGTCCCGCGCCCGATCTCATCCAGCAAAACCAGGCTCCGCGGCGTTGCATTATGCAAAATTGCCGCGGTCTCGGTCATCTCGACCATAAATGTCGAGCGGCCCGACGCCAAATCGTCCGATGCCCCGACCCGCGTCCAGATGCGGTCGAGAATCGGCAGCCGCGCGGATGTCGCCGGAACAAACGAGCCGATCTGGCCGAGAATCTGAATGATTGCGATCTGTCGGAGGGCCGTCGATTTGCCGCCCATGTTCGCGCCCGTGATGACAAGCAGACGATCGGTCGAATTGTTGAGGTGCATGTCATTCGGGATAAACGACGTCCCGATCGATGCCTCGACGACAGGATGGCGGCCATTTTTTATCTCAATCTCATCTCTGTCATGCAAAATCGGGCACACGTAGTTTCGCCGGGCAGCGGTTTCAGCCAGTGCACACAGCGCGTCGAGCGTCGCAACAGCCCGGGCCGTCGATTGCAAATTCCGGGTTTCTTCACACACTTTGGCTCGAACCTGCTGAAATAGGTCGGATTCGATCTGTACGATCCGTTCTTCGGCGCCCAAAACCTTCTGCTCCCATTCCTTGAGCTGCGTCGTCGTGTAGCGTTCGGCGTTGGCGAGGGTCTGCCGCCGCTCGTAATCATCAGGGACGCGGGAAACATTACCTTTGGAAATCTCGATATAGTAACCAAAAACATTATTGAAACGTATTTTGAGATTAGAAATTCCGGTCCGTTCGCGTTCCTTTTCCTCAAATGCTGCGATCGTCTGTTTGGCCGAGGTCGAGACTGAGCGCAGATCGTCGAGTTCGCCGTCAAAACCCGACTTGATAATCCCGCCATCGCTGGTACCGGCGGGAGGTTCGTCGTTGACGGCACGACCGATGAGGTCGTGAATCTCAGGCAATTCGTAGATATTCTCCGATAGAACCTGAAGAAGAAGCGATTTTGCATCCGATAGTGTTTCGTTGACCACCGGCGCTTGTCCGATCGAACGCTTTAACGCCACCAGATCGCGTGGCGTCGCCGTGCCAAGATTTAAACGGCCGATCAGACGTTCGAGATCGCTGACCTCTTTCATCAGGTATCGCAGTTTTTCCCGCAGGATCGAATCGCAAAGTTCAGTAACGGCCGCAAGCCGTGTTTGGATTTCGCTGCGTTTTAGCGATGGTCGCAGCAGCCATTGCTTTAGCAGCCTCGATCCCATGCCGGTTACACACTCGTCGATCAGGCCAAAAAGGGTATTTTTCCCTTTCTCACCTCGAGACTCGAATATCTCGAGATTTCGGAGCGTTATCGCATCGAGAATCATAAAATCGGATGACTCGAAATACTTTATCGCCGAAATGTGACCCGCAGATGCCCGTTGAGTTTCGCGCGCATACATTAGACATGCACCAGCTGCGCGGATGGCGGCGTCCTTGCCCACGAGGCCGAAACCGGCAAGTTCGGCGACTTCCATCTGCTGCTTTAGCAAGCGCTCTGAATCCTTTAGATCGAAGTTAGAATCTTCTCGCGGGGTAATTGTAAGCGGTCCGATCCCCGCCAATTTGTTCGGTTGAGAGTCCTCAAAAAGCGTCCCCGATCGCCCTGATGCACCGAAGACCTGGCCGACGAGCTTTTCCATCGACTGCGGAAATAGAAGCTCGCGAGGCGAATACGTTTCGATCTCATCGCAGACCTTTTGCCACGCTTCGGTTCCCGTTGTCTGCGTCGTCAAAAAATCACCGGATGATGTTTCCAAAAAAGCGGCGCCGAATGTGTCTCCGCCGCCGCAAACGGACGCAAGATAGACCGGCTCTTTCGATTCCATCAATTGGGGATCGATTGCCGTTCCCGGCGTAATAACCCGAACGACCTCGCGTTTTACGAGCTTTACGCCTTTCGCTGGCGTCTCAGTTTGCTCGCAGATGGCGACGCGATACCCCTTGCGAACGAGACGGGCGATGTAATTTGCGGCTGCATGATGCGGGACGCCGCACATCGGAATCGGATTCGGCGAATCCTTGTGCCGTGCCGTCAGCGTGATTTCAAGCTCGCGCGAGCCGGTGATCGCGTCCTCATTAAACATCTCGTAGAAATCACCAAGCCGAAAGAACAGAATCGTCCCCGGATACAGCTTCTTGATTTCCAGATACTGCCGAAGCATCGGCGTCGCGGTTTCCATGTGTGTGTGCGAAAAGAGTGATTACGAGTTTAGCGAAATTGACCCGACTTTCAAAACTTGTGTTTCCAAAGCAATGTGCATTTGTTACTATTATCGTTTGATAGAAGCATAGTGCTCACCCGGGTTTTTCGGCTCAATGGGAATAGTGAATTATGTCGCCGAGAGGGAATATGAAGAATCTAAACACGTTTTTATTATCCGTTTGTTTTCTTGCCGTGAGCTGTATTTTCGCGGCGGCGCAAGATGCAGGCAAATCCGCTCCGTTACCTTCAGAAAAGACGATTGCCGGTCTCGATCCACAAAACGAGCGTTACAGGATCGGCTTTCAGGATGTGCTGGAGGTCCAGGTTTTTCGTCATCCCGAGCTCACACAGCGGGTTCTGGTCAGTCCCGGAGGCACGATTACGCTGTTCCGGCTGGAAAAACCGGTAACCGCCGTTTGTCGCACCGAAAGTGAACTGAAAACCGATATAGAGACAGCCTACAAAGAGAAATACTTGCGCGATCCTCAGGTGAGTGTCGTCGTTGCGGAGCAAAAGTCGCAATCAATCGGCGTAATGGGTGCGGTCGAAAAGGCCGGCAATTTTTTTGTAAACCGACGCACTCATCTGCTCGAGATGCTCGCCCTTGCCGGCGGTCCTAAAGAAGAGGCGGGAACACGTCTGATAGTTGCCCGAACGGGCAGCACATCCAGCTGCAAGGGATTCGGAACTGGAGATGAGACCGACGATATCGCGATTCTTGGCTTTAAGCTTCGAGATGTTCAAGAGGGCAAGCATACACTCTGGATGAAGCCCGGCGATGTGGTCTCCGTGCTCCCCGCCGACATAGTTTATGTATACGGGAATGTAAACAAGCAGGGTGCATATAAAGTACAGGAAGCGATTACCCTGACCCAGGCAATTGTCACCGCCGAGGGGTTAAAAGGCGCGGCGAAAAAAGATAAGGTGCGCGTTTTGAGACAGCGGCAGGGAAGTCTGGAAAGAGAAGAACTGACCTTTGACCTCAATCAGATCGACAAGGGCAAGGTAAAAGACCCTTTTCTCGAACCGAATGACATCGTAGCGGTCTCCGAAGACAAGGTGAAATCGATCTTGTCCGGGATTGGGAATATGATAAAAGGAGCGGTTCCGAACGCTGCTTACAGATTTCCCAAATAGGATTTTATGAAAGAGACGCGCGAAATTATTCGCACACCGCTCAGCGAAGTGGAGCTGGAGCGCCCGTTCGAGCCGCCGATGGCTCCGGCCGGACGCTATCCGGCGTACCGCGAAGCTCAGATCGGCGAAGGTTTTAATTTGCTCGATTACTGGCGGGCCATACGCAAGCGTTTGTGGCTGGTTATCGGTATAACGGTGCTGTTGACGACTTTGACTGCGATCTACATGGCCCGCAAACCCGACCTTTTCTCCGCCCACGGTAAAATTCAGGTCGATAACGAGCAAACCAATCCCGATCTCGTCACCAATGATCGCCAGCGGCCCATAATGACCTCCGATCCGTCATATTTTAATACCCAGCTCCAGCTTCTGTGGAGCGACAACCTGCTGCGACGGGTCATTAAAGAGCATAATCTCGACGCCAACCCGGAATTTCAAAAGGCAAGGGTCGATATGTCGACATCGCCGTGGCGATCGATTCTAAGGTCTTTAGGTCTTGCAACCAACGACAAAAAGGACAAGACCGCAGACACGACTTTCGGTGAGACGGGGCTTGCGACAACCGAAGAGATAGCCGAAGCCCAGCGACTCGCGCCCTTTGTGGACGTTATCAAACGGAATCTCGAGATCGATCCGGTTCGCGAGTCGCGTGCGACGATGAAGGACACGCGTTTGATCGGTCTTTCGTTTACACACACAAACCCCGATCTGGCGGCTTTCGTTGTCAACGCCATCGGAAAGACGTTCACTGATTCCAATCAGGAAAAGCGTTCCGGCACAAGCCGAAAGACAAACGATTTTCTACAGCTTAGAATTTCCAATCTGCAATCGGATATCAAAGCCGACGAACAGAGGCTCGTCGATCTTACTCAAAGCGAAGGCATCCTAAAAACCTCGAACGACCAGACGATCGTGATGGATCGGCTGAGCGGTCTGAACAAGGATTTGCTGACCGCCGAAAATGACCGCAAAAATGCTGAAGCCAATTATATGATCCTCAGCAACTCTCCCGAAAAGGTCAAAGCCCTGGCCGAGGAGCAGATGCAGCGTTTTACGACTGAGCAGGAAAATAGTATTCGGTCGTTCCAGTTCGACACGCTGAAAAAGATAGCTGATCTGCGGCAGACGAAGGCTCTAAGGCTGCAGGAATATCAGGACGATGCCCCAGAAATTCGCGAGTTGAATGCTCAGATTAAGAGCTATGAGGATGCGATTGAGACTTCGGTCTCCAATTTCCAAAAACAACTTGGAGCCTATCGCCAGCGAACAAGCAACGATCTGCTCCAAAATCTGAGGACAAAGTATCTACAGGCAAAAAACAAAGAGGACAAGATCAGGGTCGATTTCAACAAGCAGTTCGGAGAGGCGCAGGGCCAGAATCAGGGTGCCGTCAGTATCAATCTTCTGAAACAGAATCTCGATACGAACAAGGGCTTTTTGGAGAATCTGCAAAAGCAGGTCAGCGGAAACGATATCGCTGCCCAGGGATCGGACAATAACATCAGTGTAATTGAAATCGCGATACCGCCGGAAATTCCGGTCTCGCCGCGGCGGGTGATGACGGTCGCGGCGGCGCTGTTTCTATCGGCACTTTTTGGAATGGGCCTGGCGCTTTTCCTCGAATATCTCGACGACACGATCCGCACGACCGAGGAGATCGAGAATTACCTGCAACTGCCCGCCTTGGCGGCGATACCCACGATTGACTCGATTCCAAAGCGAAAACTCTTGCTGGTCGGTGGTAACGATGCGGAGGATCTAACGCCAGGATCGCCCTTATTGATCTCGGCCGACCCGCGCTCGTCGCTTGCCGAGGCATATCGACATCTGAGGACGTCGATTCTACTTTCGACAGCCGGTCGGGCCCCAAAATCGCTGCTGATTACATCGAGCCTTCCCTCTGAAGGCAAAACTACTACGGCCACAAACACGGCCATTAGTCTCGCCCAAACCGGCGGTCGCGTCCTGATAATCGATGCGGATATGCGTCGGCCGCGGCTGCATTCTATTTTTAATATTGGAAATGGCGAAGGTCTCAGTACACTGTTGGCGAGCGAGCTGAGCGATGATGAGATCAAAAAAACGGTAAAACAGGATGCAAAAACCAAACTGTTTCTTCTCACGTCCGGCCCGATTCCGCCAAACCCGGCCGAACTGATTGGTTCCGAGCAGATGGCAAAACTTTTGCGCATGCTGCAAACTCATTTTACGCATATCGTTGTCGATTCGCCGCCGATCGCCTCGTTTACGGACGGCGTTTTGATTGCGTCAATGGTCGATGGCGTCATCCTTGTGGTGCATGCCGGTAAGAGCTCACGTCAGGTGGTCCGCCGCTCGCGACAGCTCTTGCACGAGATCGGGGCAAAGATTTTTGGCGTCGTTCTCAATAACGTCAATCTCAATACAAAAGACAACTACTACTATTACCAGAGCTACTATCACCGGAGCAACTACAACTCGGCCGACGAGGATTAAAGTCAAAAGCACTTCCTTTTATTATGAGTGGACAAACACGGGTCTTGGTTACGGGTGCGGGCGGTTTTATCGGCAGCCACTTGTCAGCCTATCTCAAAGATAAAGGTTATTGGGTTCGAGGGGCCGACATCAAGCTGCCTGAATATGGCGTCTCGGCGGCGGACGAATTCGAGCTGCTCGATCTCCGAAGATGGGAAAACTGTCTAATAGCCACAAGAGGCGTCGATCACGTTTATGCTCTCGCCGCCGATATGGGCGGCATGGGTTTTATTTCGAGCCACCACGCCGAGATACTTCACAATAACTCGCTTATCAATCTACACACGCTCGATGCTGCCAGAGAGAATGGTGTAAAAAAGTATCTTTACACAAGCTCGGCCTGCATTTACCCTGAGCATCTTCAGGAGAACGCAAATGTCACGCCGCTTAAAGAAGAGGATGCTTATCCGGCATATCCGCAGGACGCTTATGGCTGGGAAAAGCTGATTTCCGAGCGTCTCTGCAAACTTTACCGCGAGGATTACGGTATCGAAACGCGGACGGTGCGGTTTCATAACATTTTTGGCGAAAAGGGAACTTGGGACGGTGGCCGCGAAAAGGCCCCCGCCGCTTTAAGCCGTAAAATAGCAATGGCAAAGCTCACCGGAAATCATCAGATCGAAATATGGGGTGACGGTGAGCAAACCCGTTCCTTCTGCTACATAGACGACTGCGTTGATGGCATCTACCGGCTGATGATGTCCGACTTTTCCGAGCCGCTAAATCTCGGCCAGGACCGCATGGTGTCGATAAATCAGCTTGCCGACATAATTTCGGACGCCGCCGGTATTAAGGTTGCAAAAAAACATATCGACGGGCCGCAGGGTGTTCGCGGGCGCAATTCGGATAATTCCAAATTGCGCGAGGTTTTACACTGGGAACCACAAATCTCACTCGAAGACGGGTTGGCGAAGACCTATCAGTGGATCGAACAGCAAGTGGCTGGCCAAATAGCCGCATCTGGCGACGCCCGCATCGCGATGGAAGTTACTGTATGAGAAACGACTTCGCGGATGTTTCGATCGACTCGGTCAAAGATTATTGGAATTCGCGGCCCTGCAATATCCGCCATTCGACAGCGGAGATCGGGACGGAAGAATATTTTAATCAGGTCGAAGCAAGAAAATACTTTGTCGAGCCGCACATTCCCGGCTTTGCCGAATTTGACCGTTGGCGCGGTCTTAATGTACTGGAGATCGGCTGCGGGATCGGTACGGACACGATAAATTTTGCACGCGCCGGTGCCAATGTTACCGCCGTCGATCTGTCGTCAAAGTCGCTGGCCCTCGCGAAAGGCCGGGCCGAGGTTTTTGGTCTTTCCGATAAGATCGACTTTTACGTAGCAAACGCCGAAAACCTGGCCGACTATGTTCCGTCGCAAAAATTCGACCTGATCTATTCGTTTGGAGTCATCCACCATTCGCCAAATCCCGCCAGAATTATCGACCACGTCAGACAAAACTTTGTCCACCCGGAATCCATCGTCAAGATAATGGTTTATTACCGGTATTCGTGGAAGGTTTTGTTGATGCTGCTTGAGGAAAGAGGGAAGTTTTGGCGACTCGACGAAATTATCGCCAGACACTCTGAAGCACAGACCGGCTGTCCGATTACATACTCGTATACAAAAAAATCAGCCGACGAATTGATGGGCGACGGATTTAACATCGAGAAAATTTTTGTCGATCATATCTTTCCGTATCAGATTCCAAAGTACGTGAAGTACGAGTATCAGATGGAATGGTATTTTCGTTATTTGCCAAGGCCGGTTTTTCGTTGGTTTGAAGGACGGCTCGGATGGCATTTGTGCCTCGAAGCAAGTGTCAACCGGTAAGCGATTAGAACAGTTGGAAAAGCGCCAAATAAGCGGGGGTAAACCCGTATAGGCGCCAACTTAAGGCTGTAAATTCATGCGAAAAGAGGCGTTAGAGTCCCTGAAAGGGACCAATTTAATAGCGTCGGGAGCATCCCGACGATTGTAAAACAGACGGCCTATCCGTCACTGTAAGGGACGAATGGCAGTCTTTTTCGGCCATTTCTCCCTTACAGGGAGAGTATTCGTAGGGGTTTGCTCGTCGTCGGGTTTCACCCGACGCTATTAAATGTGTCCCTTTCAGGGACAGGAAGTTATTTAGAATGAACATTTACAGCCTTAAGTCGGCGCCTATGGGGTAAACCCGCCTTCCTGACTGTCCTGAGGTTAGCTCCTATTGCCTCGATGGAGTTGTATGAAGTTCGAGCAAATAAAGAGTACCGAGGACACTTTTCAGGTCGCAACCTACAAGAAAATGGGTATCGCCGTGGCGCGGGGCTCGGGTGCGTGGGTTTGGACGAGCGAGGGCGACAAATATCTTGACCTCTACGGCGGCCACGCCGTCTGTGCAACCGGACATTCGCATCCGCATGTTGTTACGGCAATTCAGGAACAAACAGGGAAGTTGTTGTTTTATTCAAATCTTGTCTATTCAGAGATTAGGGCCAGAGCCGCGGAAAAGCTGGTCTCCGTAGCTCCCGACTCTCTACTGAAAGCGTTCTTTTGCAATTCAGGGACGGAAGCAAACGAGAATGCAATGCGGATGGCCCGGATGGCGACGGGGCGAGAGAAGATTATCAGCTTTTCGGGCGGCTTCCACGGACGGACTGCGGACTCGATCTCCGCGACATTTCTCGGCAAGTACCGCGAGATTGGCAGACCAAATGTGCCGGGCCACGTTTCAGCCGAGTTCGGGGATATGAATAGTGTTGAAGCCGTCTTCGACCAGAACATTGCCGCCATAATTCTGGAACCGATCCAATCAATGGCTGGCGTTCAAGAAGCTCCGCCGGAGTTTTTTCGGCAACTGCGTGTTTTTTGTGACGAACGCGGCATACTTTTGATCTTCGATGAGGTTCAAACAGGCACTGGCCGCACCGGAAACTGGTTCTTTGCCGGAAGCGATTTGGCCGACGGCGT
Source organism: Chloracidobacterium sp. (assembly GCA_031430895.1). Classification (GTDB taxonomy): domain Bacteria; phylum Acidobacteriota; class Blastocatellia; order Pyrinomonadales; family Pyrinomonadaceae; genus OLB17. The sequence continues at coordinate 17,946 of JANPCJ010000171.1, forward strand.
CGTGCCCGATATCGTGACGCTCGCCAAGTCGCTCGGCAGCGGCGTACCGGTCGGGGCCTGTCTGGTGAATGATGCTGTGTCCGAAAAAATCAAAGTGAACGATCTCGGCACCACGTTTGGCGGTGGAATGCTTGCGATGGCGGCCGTTGTGGCGACGCTCGAGGCAATCGAAAACGATGCTATGCTCGCAAATGCCAAAGCGATCGAGAATCATTTGCGAAATTCACTCGCGGATTGTGAAGGCATTGTGAGCGTCAAGGGAAAAGGATGTTTGCTCGGAATCGAATTCACGCAGCCATGCGCTCGGGTGCATGCCAGATTGCTTGAGAAAAGGATAATCACGGGAACATCGAGCGATCCGAATGTTTTAAGGCTCCTTCCACCGCTCTGTCTCGATATCAACGACCTGAATCTATTGATAGAGGTGTTACGGACGTGACCAATTTCTTGAGAACATCTGACTTTTCCCGCTTGGAGCTCGACGAACTAATCGAGGCTGCGGCTGGAATAAAAAATGGCCATCAGATAGGACGACCGCTTGCAGGGAAGTCCGTTGCACTCGTGTTCTTTAATCCGAGTTTGCGGACCAGAGCATCGATGCAGGTCGGAATATACGACATGGGCGGCAATCCTGTGATTCTCGAACCCGGCGGTACGTCGTGGACGCTAGAACATCGCGAAGGCGTCGTAATGGATGCGGACAAGACCGAGCATCTGAAAGAATTTGTGCGTGTCCTCGAACGATATGTTTCGGCGATTGGAGTTCGAACGTTTGCCGCGATGAAAGACTGGGAAACTGAACGTACCGATCCGATTCTAGCTGCATTCGAAAGGTACGCTACTGTTCCGATCATCAGCCTGGAATCGGCGATGCATCATCCATGCCAGTCGATGTCGGATATGATGGCGATACGGGAAAGGTTGGGCGACGGGAAAAAGAAGGTTCTGCTGACCTGGGCCTGGCATCCAAAACCGCTGCCAATGGCCGTTCCAAATAGTTTCGCCCTGGCTGCGGCCCAATTTGGCCATGATCTGAAGATTGCCCATCCGGCCGGGTACGAATTAGACGAGGAATTAGTGGCCGATGTTGAGCGTCAAGCGAGCGAAAACGGGGGAAGCGTTGAGATTATGAATGAAATGGAATCGGCGTTCGACGATGTTGACGTCGTGTACGCGAAGAGTTGGGGCAGCAAGAACTTCTATGGTGCCCTCGACAAAGATGTAGAGTTTCGTTCGAGTTTGAGAACAAGATGGATCGTCGATGAGAAGAAAATGGCCCGCTCGAATGACGCGATCTTTATGCACTGCCTGCCCGTGCGGCGTAATGTTATCGTGACGGACGGCGTGATCGATTCACCGCGTTCCGTGATCATAGATCAGGCTGAAAACAGGCTTCACATCCAAAAGGCGATCATGGCCAAACTAATAAAATGAATATTGAGACACTTGACCTACTGCGAGAATCCCTGCCCTACATACAGAAATTTCAGGGCAAGACATTTGTTGTCAAATTTTCGGGCAAGGTAACCGAAGACAAAGACAACCTCGCGTCGCTGACCGAGGAACTGGCGCTTTTGCATCAGGTCGGGATACGTGTTTGCGTCATTCACGGCGGCGGGAAGCAGTTGACGGAATTGGCACAGAAGCTTGGCGTCGTTCAGACTGTGATCGAAGGCCGCCGCGTGACCGATGACGATACGCTCGATCTCGCGAAGATGATCTTTCGCGGCAAGATTAATACCGAGATACTCGCCCAATTTCGCCGCCAGGGAATTCCGGCGGTCGGTCTCTCTGGCATAGATGGCGGGGTTGTAAAGGCCGTCAAACGGCCACCGAGAGATGTCACTAATCATCAAACCGGCGAGACGGAGCTAGTCGATTTCGGGCATGTCGGCGATGTCGTCGAGATCGATGCTTCATTGATAAACATTCTGCTCGATAGCAATTATCTGCCGGTGATCTCGTCGCTCGGCGCTGATGACGACGGCCGCGTGTTTAATATCAACGCCGACACGATCGCCGCCGAAATCGCGGCCGACCTCGGTGCCGAAAAGCTGATTCTGCTATCGGACGTAAACGGTATCTATTTGGACGAAACGAATGAGGATACGAAGCTCTCAAGCATCACGATTGCCGACGCCCGGCATTTGATCGATTCCGGCCGTGCCACCGGCGGGATGATCCCAAAACTCGAAAATCTGATCTCCCTGCTGAAACGCGGCGTTCGTTCCGCGCATATCGTCAGCGGCACAAAGCGCAACGCCATCCTGGCGGAGGTCTTTACGGATGAAGGGACGGGAACGATGGTGGTCAAGTGAAATTACGAATTACGAGTGAAGGGGGCAGACCTTCCAATTCGTAATTCGTAATTGAATACGTGGTGCTCAGGGCGGGACTCGAACCCGCACGGATCGCTCCACACGCCCCTCAAACGTGCGCGGCTACCAATTACGCCACCTGAGCAGATTGCTGATCTGAAATTTCAAAATTTGAGATTTCAAATACAAAAAGGAAAAATACAAAGAGCTAGTTGTTCGCGGGCGGCTGAGTGTTTGCCGGAGCAGCGGTTGCGTTTGCCGGAGCGGTGTTCGCGTTTGCGGCCTTGTCGCTCAATGCCTCCGTCGCCGGGGTTTCGATCAGGCTACTGTTGCTGTTATTCGCCGTCGGGTCCGTTGCCGGGTTAGGAACGACCGTGTTTGAATCCGTCGCCGCGGGCGCTTCAGCAGTCGTCTCGATCGGGGCGTCCGGGTTGCTCGACAAAACCGACACATTTCCGGTTAAGGCCGGCATCGCAAGGAATAGCGCTGATAACATGAATGTTGTGGCCGCCGCGATCGTGAGCTTTGACAATACCGTCGCCGTTCCGCGAGGGCTAAAGGCCGTACTCGACACATTGCTGGTAAACAATGCTCCCGCATCGGTTTTGCCCGGTTGCAGCAAGACGGAGGCTACCAGCACAAGACACGAGAGAAAAAATATTCCGTATAAAAAATAAACCAACGCTTTACTCCAAGGTTCAACAAACTTCAGTTTGTTGCCGTCCGAATCAGCAAACTGAAGTTTGCTGAACTACTTATAATTCACAATGTCAGCAAAACTCGTTGCATCGAGGCTTGCTCCGCCGATCAATGCGCCGTCAACATCCGGCTGCGACATAAGGGTCGCGATATTGTCCGGCTTGACGGAGCCGCCGTAGAGAATTCTAACTCGTTCGGCGACCTCATTTCCATGCGTTTCGGCGACGATTCGCCGAACAAAGCCGTGCATGTCTTGAGCCTGTTCGGGCGTGGCGGTTTTACCCGTACCAATTGCCCAGACAGGCTCGTAAGCGAGTATGATACGTTCCATATCGGCAACTGTCAAACCGTCGAGACCGAGCGACAATTCACTCTTGACAATATTCTCGGCATTTCCTCCTTCCCTTTCGTTGAGCGTTTCACCGACACAAACAATCGCCACAAGGCCCGCCGCAAGCACCGCTTTTGTCTTTAAATTGACCGAATCGTCCGTCTCACCGTAGAACGCGCGTCGCTCCGAATGCCCGACGATCACGTGCGAACAGCCAACATCCTTGAGCATCAGGGGCGTAATCTCACCCGTATGAGCTCCATCCTCGTTTTGGATAGCGCAATTCTGAGCAGCCACGCGAATATTCGATCCCTCAAGCCGGTCCGCAACCGTTTTCAAGGCCGTAAACACAGGTGCGATGACTACTTCGCAATGATTGGCATTTGCCACCAAGGGCTTCAATGCGAGCGCGGTATCCACAGCCTCGCCTAGCAGCTTGAACATTTTCCAGTTACCCGCAATTACAGGTTTTCTCATAAACATCAGGTTAACAAATAGGGTGCCGGTCAGCACGAATAGGCGTAAAGAAATGTCGGGTTCAATGCAGCACCGGCCGTTTGATCGAACCGCCTTCAACATCCGACAGTGAGTGCGTCGTAATAAACGCCGCAGGGTCTATTTCGTTGACGAGAGATTTGACGCTGCCGATCTCGAGGCGTGTCACAACGCAGAATAATATCGATTGTTCGCTGTCGCTGACGCCGGTGCTGCCCATGCCGCCGCTGCCTTTGAAAACCGTTACGCCACGGTTTAGACGACCGATGATCGACTCTTTGATCTCTTCGCTTTTTTGCGAAATTATTGTGATAGCGGTGTATTCCTCAACACCGTGGATTAGAAATTGGATTGTCTTCGATGCGGCAACGTATGTCAGGATCGAATACATCGCCGATTCGACGCCAAGAAAGAAGGCGGCGGCTAGGAAGATAAATACGTTTAGTATCAGGATCACGTCGCCGACACGCAGTAGATGGCTTTTGCGGCTGACGAGCAATGCCGCGATCTCCGTGCCGTCAAGAACGGCCCCGCCTCGTATCGCAAGCCCAATTCCCGCTCCGATGAATAGGCCGCCGAAAACGGCGGTCAATAGTTTGTCGGGCGTCATGTCGGGAAAGGTCACCAAAAACAAGCAAAGCGCAAGGCCGGTGATCGCAAGCGTACTTTTGATAGCAAATCTAGTGCCGATCTGGTGGTAGCCCAGGACAACAAACGGCATGTTAATCAAAAGTATGAGGATTGGCAGAGAGAAACCAAGAATGTCCGATAGAAGCATCGAGATACCGGTCACGCCGCCATCAATAAACCGGCTGGAAAGCAAAAAACCCTTTAGCCCAAAAGCCGCTGAGAAAATACCCAATAGAATCAGGAGCGCGTTTTTGGCTTCATTCGCAAAATCTTTCATAACCCGGAGATTATTGGTCATCGAGAGCCGCGACGCCCGGCAATTCGTCGCCGGCGAGAAATTCGAGTGTTGCGCCGCCCCCGGTGGAAATGTGGCTGATCTTTTTGCCCAAACCGGCCTGATTTATGGCCGAAACCGAGTCGCCGCCCCCGACAATTGATATTGCACCCTTTTCGGTGGCTTCTGCTACCGCTTTAGCGATGGCAACCGTTCCCTCGTCAAAGGGTTTTTCTTCAAACATGCCCATCGGGCCGTTCCAAACGATTGTTTTCGCGCCCTCGAGAGCTTTTTTGAATATTTCTATGGTCTCAATGCCTATATCGAGGCCGACGAGGCCCGTATTTGTAAACGCGACCGGGATTGTTTTTCGGGAATTGAGCGGGTCGTAACTGTCGACAACCTGATGATCGGTCGGCAGCAGCAGCTCGACGCCCGCATCCGCCGCCATCTGTTCGATCTCGCGGGCCCTTGGCATCATGTCGTCCTCGACCAGAGATTTGCCGATGGTAAAGCCCTGAGCTTTGAAGAATGTATAGGCCATCGCACCGCCGATGAGCAGTTTGTCGACCTTGCGTTTGATGAGCGACTCTATGACCGGGATTTTGTCCGATACCTTTGCTCCGCCAAGAATTGCGACAAATGGACGTTCAGGATTGTTCAAAGCGCGACCGAGAAAATCGAGTTCTTTTTCCATCAGCAACCCGGCGACGCAGTCGTCAACGAAATGAGTGATCCCCTCGGTCGAGGCATGAGATCGATGGGCGGTCCCAAAGGCGTCATTTACGTAAACATCAGCATTAGAGGCAAGCTGTTTTGCAAAATCGGCGTCATTACTTTCCTCTTCGGTGTGCAAACGCAGGTTTTCAAGCAGCAGAACATGGCCCGAATGTAATGCTTCAACCCGTTCTTTTACTTCTTCGCCGACACAATCCGACAC
>JANPCJ010000172.1:0-8861 GCA_031430895.1 Chloracidobacterium sp.
AGCTCGTCGTGATCTCGGCCGTCGGGCGGACGGTGGCGGCGACGGAGCAGTATTTTGTATCGGACAGCTCGATGGCGTCGGCGAGAGCTTTTTCGGAAATGTTGCGTCCGTGCACGATATGGTGGACGTGGAACTTTGTAAATTTGCGCGGGTGTTCCTCCACTCGCTCGCCTTCGATCTCAACTTTATAGTCCGTCACGTCCTGTCGTTTCTTGAGCATTATCGATATCACATCGGCGGCCGTACAGGCGGCGACCGAGACGAGCAGCATTTCGACCGGCGTCGGTGCGGCGTGTCTATCGCCTTTTGTATCAATCACTTGTGCGTGTCCGCTCGGCGGTGTCCCGATAAAGAATTCGTCGCCCGCGTATGCAACCGTCGCTTTGTAGGTATTTCCTGACATAATTTTCAAGTGTGGGCTTTCGCGATTTTAGCATAGTCGCGCCGCAAGTGAAGGGATTCTTAAACAACCATTGGCACGAAAAATGCTTCTTACAGCGCGGGTACGTTTGTGCCTGTAAAAGAAGGGTTAGAGTGAGGGTATGATGAACAAAATCAGAAATAGATTTTCGTTGTCGTTGGCAGCCTTTTCGATTGTGATCGCGTTAGCCGGTTTAGCCGATGCGCAGCGGCGCAATGACCGCGATATTCGCGACGCCGTTCGCAGTCTGAATTCAAAGATCGCGGATTTTGAATACAATCTTCGCTATCAGATGCAGAGCAGCTCAGCGAACAACGGAGATCTGGCGGGCGTTTCTGACGACATTCGCGGCCTGCGGGACAGTGTGCGGCGGTTTCAGGACAATTTTGACCGGCGACGCGAGAATCGCGACGATGTGAACGATATCGTCAGTGCCGCCCGCCGGGTTGACCAGTTTTTACTGAACAATTCTCAAAATCGGCGAGTTCAGGACGATTGGGCGGGCGTCCGAAAACAGATCGAACGTCTCGGAACTAACTACGGCGTCGTTCCAGGCTGGGCGACTGAAGATGAGCCACAGGGCGTAAAAGACTATCCGCCGTATCCGCAGACTAATACGCCAAACTATCCGAGGACAAATACGCAAAGCGTAGGTCTTTCGGGCACATACGATCTCGACGCGGCCCGCAGCGAAAGCATCGACGACATCGTCGCCGATACAAGCCTAGGCACCGAACAGCGTGATGATCTGAAAGAAAAGCTTGTGGCGCCGCAGCAGATCGCGATAGATATTCGCGGCAGCCAGGTGACACTTGCCACGACGAACGCGCCTCCGGTCACGATAACCGCCGACGGACGCGACAAAGTTGAGCAATCGCCCACGGGCAAAACCGTTCGCCTGCGTGCGACACTTCGCGGACAGGTTTTGACCGTTTCGAGTCTCGGCGGTGAGACTGATTATACGATCACCTTTACCTCGGTGACGAACGGCCAGGGAATGAAGGTTTCTCGCCGCATAACAACGGAATATCTCCGCCAAACCGTCTTTGCCGAGAGCGTTTACAATAAGACCGACTCGGTCGCCAAGCTTGGCATAAAAACCGGAACAACTTACGACCCGAACGGCTCATACTCGGACAACGATCAACCGGGAAATACTTCGAACGGCGGCTCGCCGACCACTGTGACCACTCGACCCGGCAATTATCTTGTGCCGAACGGCACACTCATCACCGGGGTTCTCGAAAACGAGATCAACACCAAAATTTCGCAAAACAACGACCGGTTTCGGCTCACCGTCCAGTCGCCAAACGAATTTCGCGGCGCGACCGTCGAGGGATATATATCGGGCGTCGGAAGCTCAGGCAAGGTTTCGGGCCGTTCGAATGTGACGTTCAATTTTGAAAGAATTACTCTTCGAAACGGCCAGACCTACGATTTTGCCGGCAACTTGCAGGACATAAAAACTGCCGATGGCAAGACCGTCAAGATCGATAACGAAGGCACCGCAAGAGGCGACAGCCAGACCAAACAGACCGCTAAACGCGGTGGTCTGGGAGGCGGTATCGGAGCGATTATCGGAGCGATTGCGGGTGGAGCAAAAGGCGCGGTCATCGGTGCCGTGATCGGCGGCGGCGTTGGGGCCGGTTCCGTAGTCGTGCAGGGCAGCGACAATATTCGATTGATGCCCGGCTCGACAATCAGCGTGACTTCATCATCTCCGAATCAACGATACACGCCGACGGATAATTAGTCAGAAGCGCAGGGCAGAAGGCTCCCACGTGAGTAAGGGCTTAACACTCAACCTGGATGTTAAGCCCTTACTCACGTGCGCGCCTTCTGCCCGTGTGGGCTTCTGCCGGTGCAGCTTCTGCATTATCATATTCCGAGTGCTGAAGTTGCCCGAAGAAATCGAACAATATCGCGACCGCAAATGGCGGCGTGAGGAATCTCGGAAAATCGATTCGGCCGAAGAGGTCGAGGCCATGGTCGAGGAACTGGGTTTCTGCCTCGGCCTAACCGATGCCCGAAAAGGCCTGCCATCGGTTTACACCGCCGTATGCGGCCGACGCGACGCTCATATTCCGCGCAATGTGCAGAAAGATTTCGAAGCCAGCCGCACGTGGGTGCTCAAGGACGACGTGATCGCTCGCGGCAAGCTCTATTACGGCAAACTCATTAAAGGCAATTCGTGGTTCCTCGCTCCGCGAATGATACCGGTCTTTAACTCGATCTGGGGCTGTTCGCGAAAAGGCGAATCGGGGATTCTGTCTAAAAATGGACAGTTGGTGCTAAAAGTTCTCCGCAAAGAATGGGAAATGGGAACCGCCGATATTCGCGAGGAATGCGGTTTCAAAGACAAAAAAGATCTCACTAAAGCTATGGACGAGCTCCAAAAACGCATGAAGGTCGTCCCGCAAGAGGTCGTCTATGTCCCCAAATTCACCTACATCTGGACGCTCGCCGAGGCCCGTTTCCCCGAAGAATTAAAAGTCAAAATGCCGCGTGACGAAGCCGTCCTCGAACTTGCCCGCGCATATCTGCAAATGAACGGTATGACATTATTAGGAGAACTATCAGGCAAATTCGGATTTTACCGGTGGGAATCAGGCTCGGCGAATCATCAGCTTGTTAACGAAGGATTCGCCGAGCGCATAGCGACTGGTGTCTACAAACTTGCGAGACCTTTCTAGTGGGGCGAAACCGAATCCACGCAATTTTGAGTCTAACGAGCGACGTTTTAAGAAAGACGCTGTCCCGCCCTCAGGTCCACTGACTGTTCGGCAGATGTGGGATTGAAGGCGCCGTTCTAAACCACGTCAATCGTGTAGCTCACAAGCCACAAGTCAAGCTGTTCAAGTTTCTCTTTCCAACGCGCTTTGTAATCACGCATCCATTCACGGTTTGTTTCTTCGTCCGCTGCGTCAATAACGATTTTCACCTAAGTTGTCCCGATATAAAATGCCTTGATGCCGCCAATGCCCTTCAACTTTTTGAGTTTCGTAGCTCGCCGCGTCAAACTTCTCGACAATTTCCAAAACCGCTTCGGCTAACCAATCAGGCGGAACTTCGCGTCCGTCGTTAAATTGTAGCGGGAGCAGTACCTCGAATCGCCGCAATTTGTTGTTCATAAGTTGATTTGCCTTGAACGGTGAAAGAAATATTTTGGTCTGCAAGCGCTTCCAAGGCAGTTTCGGGAACAAGATATTCGCCTGATTTTAAGACCCGCCCAGAAAAACGTCCAAGCAAAAAACCAAGTGCGCGTTTTTCTGTTTCGTGGTCTGGAAACGTAATCGTTATCATAAAATTATCTCCAAAACGATTGTAACATTTGCTTTGCAGAACTATTGAACTATCAAAGAGCAACGAATCTGCCGAACTTATGATTTATGCGGAATGATTTGGCCTAACACACCCAAATCCGTGTATTATCATGAACCGATCTTGATAACGCATGAAATCTGTATGTTATCTGGAATCAATCTGGATACGCATTCGATACTTTGGATCGTAAATAACGGATTTAAAACGGATGTTATACCGGTTCGCTTTCTTCGTAAAGAGTTTCCGGTGCAATGTCGGCACCGTTTTTCCACGAGATCTTCCAGCCATCCACGAAGAATTTAAGAAAATATGCTTTGTCCTCCAGCGGTTTGTACATGCCACCGGTGAGCCATTTTTCAAAGTCAGCAATGCGCTCCTCGCCATTATCGAAGGTGACGTGGATCTTATAATCGACTACATATTTGGCGTCGATAACTACTGGATCGTAAGTAACTATTTTCGTCATGAAACGAATAGGATTGTCAATTCAACCTATAGATATAGGCATCCTCAATAAGAACCCCATTTATGAGATTTCTAGAAAACCTAATTCCTGAAATTCCATCACCCGTACTGATCACAATTTTGAGCAACTTAATCAACGGATCGTTTGGGCTAATCAAAGTGATGTCCCTCAAACTAATTGATCCATCGCCATTCGATAGCGTTGCTAGTGTGTCTTGCACTTTCTTGTATGCGTTCTTAACGCCGTTGGAATCAACCTGAGGACTCGCAATTATATAGCGCCACGAACTTGAATCTACGTTGAAAAACCACATTGAGGCCGAAACGACAAAGCTCGTCTCGTCTAGCCGCCGAGTCAAATTAGAACCAGCCTCGATCATCTCCTTTGATAGGGCTTCTTTCACCACCGTTTCTGTAACCATGTCAATACTCCGTCAGGATTAGAAAGCACCGCCGAATGAAAGTCAATTGCTTCCTGCTTGTTAATACCAGTTACATATCTTTTCTGCTCACTCCAGTCTTTTACGATAGCCCAGTTCAATTCAAGTGTAGCATTCTTCTTTGTGTCATTTTGAAATCTTTGCTCGAGACCAGAAGCCTTCAAAAGCTTACTCAGATCGTGTGTGTAAACACTAGATGCAAGATTCTTATCCGGAAAATCGTATCGTTTGGTTTGTTTGGCAATACAAGACTTAAAAGCGAACTCAACCGCATAACCCAAAAGATAATAAGCCCCGTGGAAGCAGTCGCCGTCCAAGAGTTTCCTCGCCTCTTGAACGCGAATTTCAGATAGTGCTTGGAACTCCGATCGATTCATATGAACTTAGCTCCGACTAATACTTAATCAATTCCTGCACAGCTTTCTCCACATCCTCAGACTGCGGCAGGATGAAGTCTTCGACCTGCGGGGCGTAAGCGACAAAAGTGTCGGTCGCTCCGACGCGGCGGACGGGGGCGTCGAGGTATTCGAAAAGCTCATCGGAAATGCGTGCGGCGATCTCGGCGCCGTAGCCGTATGAGATCGGGTCTTCGTGGGCGACGATGACGCGCGAGGTTTTCTTGACCGATTCCGCAATGGCTTCCCAATCGTATGGCACGAGGGTGCGGAGATCGATCAGTTCGACTGAAATACCTAGTGTTTCGAGCCGTTTGCAGGCTTGATTTGAGCGTTCGACGAGAGCGCCGTACGTAATGATAGTGACATCGCTGCCCTCGCGAACCTTTTTTGCTTTGCCAAACGGGATTAGGAAATCGCTCGATGGGTATTGGGATTTGTTATAGACTTGGCGATAGAGATGTTTATGCTCGAGAAATAAAACGGGATCATCGCAGCGGATTGCGGTTCTCAGCAGGCCGTTGGCGTCGAGCGCGGTTGACGGATATACGATCATCAAACCGGGCGTGTGGGAAAAAAGCGTTGTGCCCGATTGCGAGTGGTAAACAGCGCCGCCTTTGAGATAGCCGCCCACGGGAACACGGATGACCATCGGACATTTTGTGTCGCCGTCCGAGCGCCAACGCGTCACAGCAACCTCGTTCCGTATCTGGTGAAAGGCCGGGAAGATGTAATCGAAAAACTGTATCTCGACAACCGGTTTAAGATTGCGAATCGCCATGCCGACAGCGCGGCCGATGATATTTGCCTCGGCGAGAGGGGAATTAAAGACACGGACCGAGCCGAATTTACGCTGTAGATTCGCTGTTACTTTGAACACACCGCCCTTGCCCTTGACCTGTTCGAGATATTCTTCGCGTGAGCAATCGGCAACGTCCTCGCCAAAGATGACGATCCGCTCGTCGCGCTCCATCTCTTCATGCATACAGCGGTTGATTAGATCGACCATCGTCCCGGCGTTACCGCTCAATTCGGCTCCGTCCTCGGTGTCGAAAAGCTGGCGATCCGTCGGGTCAATGTCGGGCGAAAAGACGTTGCGATAGGCCGTCTCGGGTGCCGGCTGAGGCGTGTCGATCGCAATGTCCGCGGCCTTTGTGACTTCTTCATCGACCTCTTTTCGCAATATTTCGAGTTCCTCAGACGAGGCGATTCCCTCGGTCATCAAAAACTCGGCGTATTTCTTGATCGGGTCGGTTGCGGCATCCGCCTCCAATTCCTCGGTGGGGCGATAGAGCTTTTCATCGTCTGACAGGGAGTGCGAATACGGACGTGTAACTTTGGCGTGGACAAAAGCCGGGCCTCGGCGCGAGCGGCAATATTCGACGGCTCGTTTTAACGTTTCGTAACTCTCCAGCACATCCGTGCCGTCGCATTTTTGAATGAACAGGTCGGGAAATCCGACGACCAGCTTCGAAATATCACCGCCTGCCGTGCCAACCTCGACCGGTGTCGAGATGGCATAACCATTGTCTTCGACGACAAAGATGACCGGCAGTTTCAGGTTGCTCGCCGTGTTCAACGCCTCCCACCATTCGCCCTCGCTCGTCGTTCCGTCACCTACCGACATGTAAACGACCTCGTCGCCTTTATAGCCGACGATCTTGTCTTTCAGTCCATTGACTAGACCCGCGCGATAGCTCGCCTCGGCCGCACCGACCGAATGCAGAGCCTGCGTTCCCGTACACGACGATTGCGAAGGCACATTCAAATCTTTATGCCCCCAATGCGAAGGCATCTGCCGCCCATGCGAATTCGGGTCGACTTCGGCCCCAACCGCCGACCACAACATCTCCTGCGGCGTCATGCCGAGCCCGAGCATCAGCGCGCGATCTCGGTAATACGGGAAAAACCAGTCATAACCAGGCTTCATCGCGAGGGCCGCGGCAGCCAGGATACCTTCGTGGCCGGCGCCCGAAATCTGGAAGAATATCTTGTTCTGCCCCTTTAGCTGAATCTCTTTGTCATCAACCCGACGCGACATGTACATCGTGCGATAAAGCCCGACGAGCGTTTTGTTATCGAGGCCATGGTGATCTTTGGATTCGCCTTTGGATGGTTTCGCGGCCTTGGGCGTCTCAGCCTTCGCGGTCCTTTGAATCTTCTCAGCCTCAATAAACCCATCCGCCTCGGTCGTCTTCGCCTTCTCGGCAACGACCGTTTTTCCATTCTTCACCGCAGCCTGTTTGGCCGCTTTTGTACCGATCCCTTTTGTTGCAGTCGCCATTCTATATAAATCCTGATTATAACTAGTACTAATACACGGGTAACTTTTTAAGATACCAAATCGACAAGAAGGGGGCAATTTGGGGACTGTGCGGGTAAGAAATGGAGTAATCAGCCCGGAGCAATGTCAGTTTAGTCGCCCTCTCCAAATGATTGGATTTCGGCTGGTGTGGAAAAATGAAATAATCGTTATCGACTCACCTTCCAGCAGGTACACGACGATATAAGGAAATCGATCAATAATCGCCCTGCGAACGCGAGTACCATAGACAATCGGGTGCGCTAACGGATTCTCTTTTATCCCGGATTAAGCATTAGGAGTTTGATGTGAAACACAATTAGATTTCTTCTCGGCTATCTCTGCGTCCGCCTCAGCGAACTCTGCGTTGAATTTAATGAGAAGCAAAGAAAAAGAGGAAGAAACGAAAAACCAAACCCGATCATTTACACAAAAGATTTGACATTACCTCGAGCGAAGCCTGTGCGTCCGTCAAAGCCGCCGTCAGCGCCGCAAAATCAATGGCCGCATTTGTCGGGTTGTAGTCCCCACCATAGCCGGTGCAAAAACCTATCATCGTCGCAAAGTTAGCGACATTCTTAGCATGTCCTGTTTCAGCCATAATAATTACAAAGCCTCCTTTATTGTCGATTTCGGACAACAAAAAAAGCTAATAAAGGCCATCCGAAGTCAGGTTTAGTTGATTGGTTTTGAACAAGAGAAATTTAATACGGAAGCGTGGTGACGTCAAGCGCTTGGGCCTTCGGGCTTTGCCCCTCGATGAGCGGTGAGTCTCGGACTCACCGTTAGCCTAAACTAAATCTTCGCGGCTACGCCGCTGCTTAGCGCCACTTTATGAGTTTGTGATCGGTGATGAATGGCTCATCATCTAAAGGATTTCCGTTCCAAAGGCGAGCGCTTGAAAAGCGATAGTCTTCCGCACGTTCGACAAGTCCAGCTCGAACTGGATTTTGGTGAATGTAATTTACCTTTTGCATGAAGGTGTCTTCGCCTGTTATTCGAAAAGCATCAGGATGATGCTGCCAAACCGAATGTTTGTAGCCTTTCCGCTTTTCTTCCTGCCGAAGTTTTTTCAATGAACTTTCAAAATCATTCTCTTTGAGATAATTTCGCGATGCCCGTCGGTAACAACGTGTGAGTGATCGGGCATTATCACATATGCGAAGATCAGTATTTCACCCGATTTCCTCGCCTCGCACCAGGCGTCGCAGACAATTTGTTTGATAAGGTCTAAACGAAAAACGGGCAGTCGATCATGAGCGACCGAGGTAAGGTAGTAGCAAGGTTTACTTCGCGTTATCTGAATCATCACCTCAAGCGGCGGCATAGCCGCGAAATCGGGGGGAGAACTGCCCGGCGAGGCAAAGCCGTCGCCGCTCATCGAAGGGCAAAGCCCGGAAAAAAAGCTGTCAAGAACCAAAATTCTTTTTTCTGATTGTCGTTCGTTCTATACTCTTTCAAAATAAGATTCTATTGATATTTTTTCAATCAAAGGAGGTAAGTTTTGATGCAAA
>JANPCJ010000173.1:0-2584 GCA_031430895.1 Chloracidobacterium sp.
GGCTTTACGGCCTCCGCAGCGTACGTCGGAACAGCGGGCAGAAAACTGCTGAGGTTCACCACACCAAATCTTGGCTCCGCGCTCTTCGCTGTTCCCACCGCGATAGTCGCGACGCCAGGCTCGAATTTGCTGTCAGCCACCGGCAACATCTTTTCGCCTCAGCGGCCGTTGAACTTTCGGAATACGGCTGGCGCCCTGCAAACGCTCGGAGCTGTCAATCAATTTGAAACGACCGCCTCGTCAACCTACAATTCGCTCCAGGCACAGCTTCGCGGGCGTCTGCTGGGATCGTTTAACATGCAGTTGTCCTATACGTTTTCGAAGGTGACCGATGACGTCTCTGACGTTTTCGACCTGGCCGGAGCATACGTGCTGCCGCAAAACAGCGGCGACTTGGCTGCCGAGCGCGGTCCGGCCAATTTTGACGTCCGCCATCGGCTGGCGTATGACATGATCTACAGCTTTAAAAAGAACGAGACTAATGGTTTACTGGGCTATCTGACCGACAATTTACAGATAGCGACAACCGGTCGTTTTCGGTCGGGACAGCCGTTCACGGTCAACAGCGTTATCGACGTAAATCTTGACGGCAACGCGACCGACCGATTGAACACAACCCAGGGCATCGAGGTGACTGGCAATCGGAGCCAGCCTTTGCGGTTGACGACCACAAACCTCGGATCGCTGCTGGCCCCGTTTGGCCAAAACGGACAGATCGGCCGCAACACATTCCGCGCGGGAAATGTGCTCGAGCTCGACGTTTCGGTGATAAAACAATTCGTCTTCGGATCGCGAAGCCTGGCGTTTCGCACCGATATTTTCAATTTTATCGACCGCGCAAATTTCGGCGTCCCCGTCCGCCTGCTCGAAGCACCCGGATTTGGAAGAGCCACCAGCACCGTCACCCCGGGCCGGCGAATCCAATTTTCGTTGAAATACGAATTTTAGAATCACGAGGAGCGGGAAAATGAAAGGTTTTGCATGTTTTTGACAATACATAATAGAAAGACTTTTTTTAAGTCGCTTGGGCGTTACGATCTTTATCTGCCGCTACGGAACTAATCCGCTGGTTTCTAAAGATTACACAAGTAAAAAAGGATGCCGGCAACCCCTTGCTCGCTTGTCTGAAGTTTTTGAGGAGTGTTTACATACCATGAGAAAATCTCTTAAGTCAATCCTGTCTTCCAATCGTGGGTTCATTTTCCTTTTTTCGCTTGTATTCAGTCTTGGACTGTTGACCATAGTTTCGACGCGCACTGGCGCTCAGGGCGGTTCCGATGTTAATGCGACGCAGGAATCGCAGATGCCAAGAATCGTGCCGATTACGGAAGACCCGGCTCAGGCGGAGATGAAACGTCAGTTTATTCGCGCTAGGGGCGGGGCGATTTCCGACGACGAAAAAGGGAGAGGTCGTTCGGTTGAAGTTGCGAACGCGATCCGCAATCTCGCCGGCTGTAACACGAACACGCTCCCCGCGAATGACGACGGGTCAACGGCGGCCATTACCCTGCCTTTCACGATTAATTATTTTGGCACTAATCGGTCGCAAACTTTTGTTAATAACAACGGCAATATAACATTCGTAGGGCCGCTCAACACGTTTACGCCTTTTAATTTGAATACGACCACCGTGCCAATTATGGCCGCGTTTTTTGCCGATGTCGACACTCGCGGGTTAGGTTCCGGCCTTACCAGATACGGCACTGACACGGTTAACGGACGGCCAGCCTTCTGTGTCAACTGGATAAATGTTGGTTACTTCAGTTCACATGTCGATAAGCTGAATTCATTTCAACTTATTCTTATTGAACGGTTCGACACGGGCGCGGGCAACTTCGACATCGAATTCAACTACAATACGATTACTTGGGAAACCGGCGACTTCTCCGGGGGAACGGGCGGATTCGGTGGAAATTCAGCTCGGGCGGGTTATGCGAACGGCACGACGGCGGCGGGAACTTTTTTCGAACTCCCGGGATCGGCCGTTAATGGAGCTCTTCTCGATTCAAATTTTTCGACCGGGCTGACCAATAATTCGTCGAACTCTGGTGTGGCCGGGCGCTACATTTTTGGAGCGCGTAACGGCGCGATACCAACACCAACGCCGAATACTGGTGTCGCTGTAACGGTTTCGCCTTCGTCCGTCATAGAAGACGGGACGGCGAATCTCATATACACATTTACGCGCGGTTCGACGGGCAGTCCGCTGACGGTGAATGTATCGGCCACAGGCTCGACGGCGGCGTTTCCGGCGGATTATGCCCAGACGGGCATGGTTGGATTTAATGGAACTACCGGAACCGTTACTTTTAATTCCGTAAGTTCGACGGCCATTGTCACTATCAACCCGGAAGCCGATTTGATCGACGAACCGCAGGAAGTGGTTAGGCTGACCGTGGCTAACGGGCCGGGTTACACTGTGGGTACTCCAAGCTTCGCTCAGGGCACGATCATTGACGACGATGATCCGACGGCTGTAGTTACAGTCGCGGTCGCGCCGCTGGTGGTGAATGAAGACGGTGCGGGGAATCTTGTTTATACGTTTACCCGCACTGGTTCTACCGCCAGCCAGTTGGTGGTTTCT
>JANPCJ010000174.1:0-3619 GCA_031430895.1 Chloracidobacterium sp.
CCCCTGTGCGAGATCGGCCTAACGCCGCTGTCGGTTGTCAAAGGATCAAATTCCTCATCCATTATCAAACCTATATTTTACATCCCGCAGGGCAAAAACTCAAAATGGACCTTCCAGCCAGCATAGGCGCCAACTGAGCAAACCCGACGAATATTCTCCCTGTAAGGGAGAAATGGCCGAAAAAGACTGCCATTCGTCCCTTACAGGGACGGATAGGCCGTCTGTTTTACATTCGTCGGGATGCTCCCGACGCTATTAAATTGGTCCCTTTCAGGGACTTTAACGCCTTTTTTCGCATGAATTTACAGCCTTAAGTTGGTGCCGATGGGGCAAGCCCGCGTTCCTGACTGCAATGTTGCCGCTTGAATCATTCCTTGTCATCATCCCTCGACAAAAACGGGCGGTGGTCGCTGTTTTTTGGCGCGTATATCTGCGACGAGATGCGAAAAAACTGAATAAACCCGATGACCGATCCCAAAACCACGCCGACGACGATGCCCCACGGTGTGCTGCCTAGAACCAGATCGGCGAGCCAGCCAAGGAATAGCATAAACGCAACCGCGCCAAAGAAAACGATTCCGGCCGACCACGCCAAACCGCTTCGACGGACGCTTTCTTCGGTCGATTCGGGAGTGTAAACGACCGGCACAAACGGAGGTTCGAAGGGCCGGAGTTGATCCGGCCATGGCACAGAAACGCGCGATGACGATGGGGGCGTTTGTAAAAATGGAAATTCGTCGGGCGGCGGACCGTTTAGCCAAACTTCATGGACCGGCTCCGTCACGGAGGCCAGAGCCGTAAGCTCTGAAAGCGGCTGCATCGAAGGTTTGTCCCGGATTTCCAGAATGTCGTTTTCATGGGCAGACTCGAAAGACGACGATTCCGCCCGAGTGTCCGCCTCGGCGTCCTTCGCCTCGTACCCAAACGGGTCCTCAAACGGCGAAGGCTCGTCGGGCCATACGGCTCGTTCGCGGTTGTGAAAATCGTTCTCGGGGTCTTCGTCAGTCATTTTGTGGCACCAGTCTAATCCGCAATAATGACAGTTTCAGTGGGTGATTTCAATTCATAGGTAATGCCTCGCCATGTCAGACGCCGTGAGAAGAGCGCGGCGAGCGAATTGTAAAAGAAAATCGCGGGCGCCATAAGCCAGAACGTGTTTTGAGTCCAAGCCTGCCGTTTGAGGTAGGTTTCGTAATTTGTCAGCACGAGTCGCACGGCCTTTAGCCGCAGCCATGATTTTCCAATGCTGAACATCGCAACCAAAGCGAGAGTCGCAATTGACGCGAGGACGGCGACCCCATTTTGCGAACTCAGGATGGCGATCAAAAATGCCGCGATCATGACTGCATTGAACAGCCCCGATCCGACGAGTGACATTATCCAAAGATTCTGAGCGTAAACTCGTGTAATTTTCATTTGCCGCGTTGTAAATTCCAGCATTTCGCCCATTCCGCAATCTTCGACGGATGCATTCAGGGCTTGCGGGACAAAGACTATCGGCATGCAGGTTTCCTTAACGGCGCGCGTGACCGTGAAATCGTCGGAAAGCGCTCCCCGCCATCTCTCGCGAATATCAAGCTGGTTGAAGATGTCGCGCCGGATAGCCATCGAGCCGCCCCAGCAAAAGTTCGATTTCATGTTTGGGCCTAGGGCAGACGCTATCGAAGCGTTCCAGACCGAACGCAATTCGGATGCAAACGAAGGATTTTTCGATATGAACCATCGATATCCAGTCGCCGCTCCTACCTTCTCGTCCCGCAATGGAGCGACCAGATATCGCAGCCATTCAGTCGATGGCCGGGCATCCGAATCAACAAAAGCGAAAATCTCTGATCTATCATCCGCATGTAAAACGGCCTCGCGCAGATTCTCAACTTTTTGGCTGCAACCATCAGCCTTCCCAGCAACGATCAGTTTTGTCTTCTTTGCGTCCTTCGCGGCTTTTCGTGAAACTTCCCTAATCACGGGTACGGCGTCATCGTTTTCGTCATCAACTACAAAAAGGACTTCGTAGGGTGGAAACTCCTGTTCTATCAAAGAGTTTAAATTCTTGTAGAGTCCAGAATCAATTCCCCTGCATGGAACGATGACGGTGACGAACGGTGTAAAGTCGGGTTTCGGTTTCGCAATCTCACACCTAAAAAAATTCAGATACTCGACCCCACCGCGAAAAGATTTAAGACTGAGGAAAATCAAAAGAGCGGCAAGGATGTAGAAAATAAAGATCATTTGACCAGTGAGGAAGCCGGAGAATAAAACAGCTATCAGCTATTTCGAAGAATCTACTAATGGCCTCAGATGCTTCAGTGTCTCTGCGGTCGCCCCGATGCCGGCCTCTATTGTTGAAGCCGCATTTTCGCCCAATTCGTGCCGCAAATCTTCATTTTCCAGCAATTGTCCCAGAGTTTCGGAAAGCCATTCGACCCATTTAGAATCCTCAGGAACGTCGGGTAGCTGAAGCAAGGCTCGGCGGGCAAGAAACTCGGTAACGACTGCATCGAAATTATGGGTATGCGGCCCGATGACAATCGCTCGGGCCGATGCCGCAGGCTCTAAGACGCTTTGGCCGCCGTGCGGAATTAGGCTGCCGCCGACGAAAACGATCTCGGCAAGCGGGTAAGCGGCACGAAGTTCGCCGATGCTGTCGAGAAGGATGATCTCTACGCTTCTGTCCGACAGGAGCGCCGGTTCCGAGCGGCGAGCCCACGTAAAGCCAGTCTTTTCTAGTGTCTCCGCAACCTCCGCAAACCTTTCGGGATGTCTCGGGGCGATCATCAGACGTGGCAGTTTCTCACTCGACGATTTCCAAACTTCTTTAAATGCATCGGTGATCCACTGTTCCTCCGGCGCATGCGTACTAGCCGCGATAATAAGCGGTGCATCCGGCGTAATGCCAAACCTTTCGCGGAACTCAGATGTCAGTTCGGCTTCCTGCTCATTCAGATGATGGTCAAATTTCAGATTGCCCGTTACCCTGACCTTGCTCGCTCTCAGCCCGAGCGACATCAGACGCGTCGCATCTATTTTCTCCTGAACAAGGGCGAGATCGAGAAAGCTCAAGATGCGCCGCATAAATTGTCGGATGTACGCAAACCGCCTGAGCGACCGCTCAGAAAGACGGCCGTTGACAATCGCAATGCGGGCGCCGCTCATGCTCGTTTCTCGGATAAAATTAAACCAGATTTCCGTTTCCATCAGGAGAATGACCGACGGGTGCAGGCGACGCAGCGATCGGCGAACGGTGGATTTCCAGTCGAAAGGGAAGTAGAAAACAAGGTCCGCGACCTCGGCGAAGATATTTTTCGCGAGTTCCTGTCCGGTTCGCGTGGTTGTGGAAACGATCAGACGAGCATCGGGAAATTCCTTTTTTATCCCAAAGGCAAGCGGCCGCGCGGCATTGGTTTCGCCGACTGAAACACAGTGCAGCCAGATCACCTTCTTCCCGGCGGCATCAAATTTTGGGACAAATCCGAGACGCTGAAAGAAACCGGCCGCGTATTTTCCATTAAAAACAGCGTCAAAAAGAAATCGCGGCAATAGCACGATAAAGGCGATGGTCAGCAAGATGCCGTACAGGAAGAACATTTTGTGTCAGTAACCCACACGGTCAGTAGCCCGC
>JANPCJ010000175.1:0-28341 GCA_031430895.1 Chloracidobacterium sp.
TTTAGCATAAAGCCTTTAACTTTCACGCCATCTTGTTCGATCGATTCCTTACAAGCGCTTCAGTACATCTTGCTTGAAATTATCGATCCGGATCCGGGCGACGGACAAATTCCTGCCTTAAGGATAGTCCACCAAATAACCCTCGTAAAGTGACTGTGTGTCCCGTCCGGTGACGTACTGCCAGTATGCCCCTTCGCCATCGAGATTCAAGGTGACGGTGACCGGTGTCGCCGTTGGCAAGGGCGTTGGTTTAGGAACAACGGCAATCGTGTTTGGCGGCGTTTGCGATTCCACCGACGTTTTAGCAGCAATCAGGTTAAAATAAAAATCACCCTTGACCGACGAGGAATCCCACGGAACCTGATTATTGTTAGTCCGGGTCATTACTTCTTCGCGGGTGGCTTTAAAGACTTCCTCGAGTTTCAGATTTGGGCGTTTCAGGATTTTGAGCAGGGCGCCAGTGAAAATCCCGTTTCGCGTTCCATTGCCATCGGACGCGGTCTCCCCCGGAGCGGCGGCAAAAGCGATAAATGTTCCGGTGGGCGCTTTGATATTGGCAAGCCCGCCCGTATCGCCATCCCGATTCCAGCCGCGTGAAAACGGATTATTTCGGCAGGCATCGAGAATGACGATATTAAAACCATTGTCTGCCGCATCCATCCGCCGCAAAATAGTATATACATCGATCGCGGAATCTTCGGTTTCGACCTCTTGTGTGATGTCGGCATCGACGGGAACCAGAAAGTTACGCCCACGCACTTCGACGCCGTGCCCGGCATAGTAAAACAAGCCGATGCCTTTATGTTTTGCCAGCGTTTCACCAAATTCGCGAATAAGCTGCCGCATTCGGACCAGATTTGTATCCGTGCCCTTGATAACCTGAAAACCAAGCCCCTCCAATGCCGCGGCGATATCGGTCGCGTCATTGACCGGATTATCAAGCGACGACGCCCGGAGATAACGCCCGTTCCCGATCACCAAAGCCGTTTTCTTTTGGGCGCCAGGCTTGTCCTGCACCAGTTGACGGTCCGGCTGAGCAAACGCCACCGCCGACCAGACTAATACATTTAATAAGATGGCGGTAATTGCTCGCATAAACCACACGCCGGAAGTTAATTAGGAACCTATCCGAACGCCATATATACACCAGTTTATTAGGAAACGCAATGATTGAATTGCTCAGAATGTTTCTGTCCGTCATCGCGTTACAAAAGCGTCGAAAATCCAGCCGGTATAGCCAGCGTAAGTTGTGTAGCACCATCGGCCCTGGCGGCGGTCTGCAATTTCGAAATTGTTATCGCAGGTGCCAAGACTAAGTATCTTGACTTTGCCTCGAATCAATCGGAGGTTCGAAAAGCCTTGACAATTTGTATAGGGTGTGCAACACTGTCCCATCAGGCGAAGTGCGCCATTTTTGGGTCTTTGAAAATATATTCAGGCAACTTGAGGTAACTTCAGGTGAAATTGTGTGCGAAGAAGACCGTCCTTCATCCTTTGTCATTTGCAAAGGGAGAAAAGCGAACGGGTCGAGGGGATCGTCCCCGATGGCGGAAGCAAAAATCGACGCTTGCGGCGCGTCCCAGAGGGCTGATTTTGTCCCACGCGACGAACATGGGTCAAATCGCGTAACTCCAAGTATTGCAGCAGTTTAACTTTTTGAACAAGTTTTCTCGAAAAGTTCGCGATTTTCGGCAGCGTCGTGCCCGGAAGTGGTTTAGTGTCAAGTGTTTACATGTCCCAAGAGACTCTGGGACAAGGCTGGGACACGCTTGGGACAAAACGGGGACGGAATAGGTGTGCACATGAGGAGGACATCACAGTTGGGACATCAGGACAACGGTGACACCCGGGGACAGATGGGACACTTGGGATGTGCAACCGGCACGTTATGCATCGCGTCGCCGGGGAATCCTATGGTTTGGAGGTATTGATGTCTAAGACCTGGGAATCCGCTCGCTACCAATCCTGAGCCTGGCCGATGCTTTCCAGATGTTTGACAATTTTTTGGATGAGCCAGTCGGGGGTTGAGGCGCCGGCGGTGACGCCGACTTTTTCTGCGCCGATCAGGTCAAAATCGTTGATTTCGTCTTCGGTTTCGATGAGGAAGCTTTTTTCGCACTGTTCTTTGCAGACGGCGAGGAGTTTTACGCTGTTTGAGGAGTGGCGGCCGCCTATTATGTAGAAGGCGTCGACCATGCCGGCTAGCGCGCGGGCGGCTTCCTGGCGGTCGCGGGTGGCGCTGCAGATGGTGTTGACGATTTGGACTTCGTCCGAGGTGTGGGACTTTATCGCCTCGGCGGTGTCGAAGAATGTTTTGGCCTTGATGGTGGTTTGGGATACGACCAGCGGGTTGCGGAGCCAGGGCAATCCGGCGACTTCGGTTTCGTCTTTGATGACGAAGGCGTGATCGGGAGCGTAGCCTTTGACGCCGATCATTTCGGGGTGGTCGGGGCTGCCGACGACGATGACGTGGCGGTTTTCGGCGGCGGCGCGGGCGGCGAGTTTTTGGACGCGGGTGACGAATGGGCAGGTTGCATCGACAACCTTTGACGCGATTTCTTCTAGTTCTTTTTGGACTTGCGGGGTCACGCCGTGGGCGCGGATAACGGCGGTTTCGCCGCGGCCGATCTGTACGGGGTCGCTGATCGTGGTTACGCCGTGAGTGCCGAGACGCTGCATTTCCTGTTCGTTATGGATAAGCGGGCCGAGGCTGCGGACGGTTTCACCGCCTTCGAGAGCCTCTTCCACCATTTCGACAGCGCGTTCGACGCCGAAACAAAATCCGTATTCATCCGCGAGTAGTACTTGCATTTTCGTAGAACCTTGACCAGTAACGACCACAACTTACTACTTTAGTCTAGCAAATGGACAAAGGAAACGAAACCGCTTCGCCGATACATCCGTACTCCGTGTCGATCTGTGCGTTCCGTGGCTATTTCAGAAAAATCAACCACGGACGACACGGAAAGAAAAGATGCTTGCGGCTCTAGTCATCGGACCGGTTCGCGGAGGATGGCTTCGGATGCGGCTTGGGCGATTGCGGCTGCGGTTGGGTTTGAGTTGCGGAGGTTTGCGAGTTGGCGGAGGGCTTCGCCGGTTCGAGAGAGCAGGCGGACCAGGTCGCCTTCTTCAGCACGTGTTCGCATCACGAGTTCGTCCCAATCCATTCCGGCGGTCCAGCGTTCGGCGGCGGCGGCGGCGGAATAATTGATTTCTTCGGCGGGCTCGACGCGGTTTTTGTATTCGATATTTGAGACGGCGACGACGAGGTCTTCAAAATTTGCCAGGATATCGGTCATCCGGCGGCTCGCGCGCATTTCGCCATAGCTGCGGTCTGCGTCAGATGCGACTGACGCCATCAAGCCGGCGGCTTCGGATATTTTCAGGTCGTCGAATACGCCTTGACTGAGACCTTCGCCGACGAGCAGCGGGCGGTCGATTCGCAGATCGGCGAGCCACTTGCCGGTTTCCGTGACCTTCTCACCGTCGAAATCGAGGTAGCCGAAATGGTCGAGCACTTTGGCGCGGCGTTCGAAAGGCTCCCAGATTTGGTCGCTGAGCATTTCGGCTCCATCCACGCCACGGCTGTCGGCGCTCATTCGGCGGCTCTCGCGAAAGGCAAAACTTCGCTCGGCTATCTCGCGAACCTGGGCGAAATTGCCAAACGCGTCGAGTAAATTCAGCAGGCTAGTGTAAGTGGCGCGAAAGCGGCTTTCGAGCGGGTCAGGTTTTGATGAGAGAAGTTCGGCAATCTTTTTCGGATTTTGAAACTGACCGGGTGCGAGCACGACAAAGCCGACATTATCGCGACCGCGTCGCCCGGCGCGTCCGGTCATTTGCTGCAGTTCGCTGGCTGTCAACGCCCGCCAGCCGTCGTTTCCGCGTGTGTCGGCGTTGCTGATGACGACGCTTCGGGCCGGAAAATCGACTCCGGCCGCGACGGTCGAAGTTGCAAACAGCGCATTTAACAAACCGGCGGACATCATTCGCTCGATCAGGAGTTTCCACGACGGAATATGCCCGGCGTGATGGGCGGCGACGCCGGCACGGACAATCACTTTGCTGTGTTTATGGCCTGCGACTTCGGGGAATTCGGCTGCAAACGCGTCAAATATCTCTTGCCGCTTCGTCTGCCGTTCGGGCTCGGCGCGTTGCGATTTGTCGAGTGCCACCTCGGACGCCGCCTCATCGCACTTACGCCGCGTCGGCAAAAAAACTATCGCCGGCAAAAGGTTAAAGCCGCGAAGGGCTGAAACCAATTTCGAAGGTGGAATGTCGGGTGAGTGCGAATTCATTTCCTGAAGTATAACGCACCATGCCCCGAGTTCCCCGGCGACCGTATTCCAACCGGCGGCAACCATATTCCGATCGTCGGCGACCGTATTCCAATCGGCGGCGACCGTATTCCGATCGTCGGCGACCGTATTCCAATCGGCGGGCGACCCAATTCCAACCAGGGGCGACGCAAATTGCTATGGCGGCTGTGCCGCTCGATGTGCGGCGAAGCTCCGCTTCGCCTGCCCCGCCGTAATGACACCGCGGCTGCGCCGCCGCTCCGCAGTCGGCGGCATAGCCGCACCTAATAAAGAATGCTGTCGGAAAAGCCGAGCTTTTCCGCATATCAAAGGGCAAAGCCCAAAAGCAACGCCCCGCTCGACGCGAAGCCCTTTCGTTTCAGCCTGTCTAACAGAGTCCGATGCGGGCGTGCAGGCGGCGGAGGCCGTCGAGGAGTAGGTTTTCTTCGACGATGTCGATCTGCGTGGTGTTTTCGGCGATCAGCTTTGCGAATCCGCCGGTGGCGATGACCGTTGGAGTCGGAACCGGGAGCGGTAGCGACTGGGCTCCTGTTCCGCGAACGGCGAAGAACCCAGTCGCTACCGCTCCCGGTTCTGACTTTACTTTTAAAATAAGGGTCTCGACGAGGCCGAAATAGCCGAAGACGATGCCGGATTGGATCGAGCCGATGGTCGTGGTTTGTATTACCGCGTCGGGAAGTTTGATCTCGACCTCGGGTAATTTTGAGGTTGTAATTTTCAGGGCGGTCGCGAGCGAATTCATTCCGGGGGCGATCAGACCGCCGATCAACGTCCTGTTCGCATCCACTACGTCAATTGTCAGAGCGGTGCCAAAACTGCAAACGATGCACGGGGCGCCGTATTTTTCGACCGCCGAGAATGTATTTACAAGCCGGTCGGCGCCGGCGTCGGCCAGCGGCGTGTAATTTATCGTCAGGCCGAAATCAAAATCGTTCTTGACGAAAACGGGATTGACGTGGAATTTGAAATTGAGAAACCCGTCCATCGCGTTATCGATCTCGGGGACGACCGAACTGACGATTGCGGAGGAAATTGGATGCTCGATTTTGTTTCCAACGATTTTAGAGAGATCGTCGGCGGAAAGCTTGCGAATCGTGGGAATTGATAATTTAAAAATTAGCCGTTCGCCGTCGTAAACACCGAACTTAGTGTTCGAATTTCCAATGTCGACGGCGAGAAGCATAGGTCAGAACCGGGAGCGATAGCGACTGGGTTCCTGTTCCGTGGCGGCGAAGAACCCAGTCGCTATCGCTCCCGGTTCTGACATTAACCCTGCAGGGGCAGGCCGTCGTAGATGACGTTCCAGCCGTTTTGACGGCTTGTTCGCAGGCTTTTTGTAAACCATTCGACGGCGGCGGACGCGTCGTCGTAAATCTGCACGGCGGGCCGGTCTTCGCGTGGGTCAACGCGGCAGATGGCGGCTCCGGCGGTCGCGGTCTTTATACAGAGGAGCGCGATCATATCGTTCTTTTGCATGACGGCCGTCCGCATGGCGATGTCGCCGAGCTCGTCGTCAAACTCGTCAAACTCCGCCAGGTCCTCGTCAAATTCGTCTACCAGATCCCAATCGGGATCGTATTCAAGATCGTTATTCATAAGTGCATTTACAAATTACACGCTTCGGCGGCAAAACTCAATTCGTACTTTACCTCGGCGAAATTTTTAACCAGCATTTCCTCGGTCAGGCGGTTTCCGGTGCGGCGGTTCGTCACCTCGCGCCAAATCTCGTTTTCACGAAAAGTCCTGCCGTTGTCGGTTAGGAAACGGTGGTGTTTTTCGACAACGTGATACGTGTACGGTGTTTCACGGTCTGAATAAATTGCTCCCTTGAGATGCTTGCCAGTGAGCCATAACCGTATCTGAAAAGTCAGATCGGTCGGGTTGAAGAATCGCAGATCGATATAGTTGTAAAAGACACCGGCTCCGCTTCCGAAAGGCAGTACGCGATTCTCGTCGGGAAAAGGATCAAAGCTGTGATGATGGCGCTCGGCTATCTCCAAAGGCGTGTGCAGGGCCATCCAATAGAGCAGATTCGCAAGCTGGCACAGCCCGCCTCCGACGCCGCGAACGACCTCACCGCGTGAAAGCTGCATTCCTTCGACATATCCCTTGTCGCTTGTCGCTTCTCCGATCTGCCGCCAGAACGAG
Organism: Chloracidobacterium sp.; assembly: GCA_031430895.1. Lineage (GTDB taxonomy): Bacteria > Acidobacteriota > Blastocatellia > Pyrinomonadales > Pyrinomonadaceae > OLB17. The sequence continues at coordinate 6,465 of JANPCJ010000175.1, forward strand.
AACGTCTGACCTGGCTTTATCAGGATTCCGTCAATCGTCGGACAAGCGATCTTGAGATTTTCGACCTTGTTTTCCTGCAATTCGGGATCGGAATCACCAAGCCGGCGGCGAAGCAAAGATTGGTGTTTTTTACATGTGAACGGAAGATTGTCTGACACCATCTCGGATGCAAATCGACCCATCCTCGGCAGATCGGCAATCTGGCGGAAAACGCGCTTTTGCCAAATGCGGGTTTGGTAAAAGATCGGGTGGATTTCGGATAGGCGCCTACGCATTCAAATCTCTTGCAATTGACATCATCTATGAATAAGATGATAAATCAATTTCACACATCGTGCTTTCGCTTAAATCCGAAGAGGTGGAAATATGAACAGCGAGGTTTCTGAATCGACTAATCAGGGAGCGGGAAACCTTTGCCCTTCCTGTGCAGCACTTATCGACACAAATGAAATGTTCTGCCCGGAGTGCGGCGCTCCGATAAGCTCGGTGGCAACGCTCGACCCGATGCAAACGATCCGGGCCGAAGGATTTCTGCTTCGAAAGGCCACCGAGGGCAAGCCCAAACTCATTGTGGTGATCGGCGTATGGCTGCTCTTCTTTCCTTTTCCGATTGCCGGCCTATTGATCGCCGCGAATGTGGCTATCAATGGTTTAGGTACAGGAATGGCGGGCTTCTTCTTTTTCTGGGGCGGGATCGCACTCTCGATTATCGGCATCGCGATAATCTTTAAGGTGACTCGAAACTACTTCAAAGAGGGGCCGCCCAGAGATAAAGAGCATATCGAACCGATCTAATCCGGCGATCGGACGGTTTCCACTTCTCCGGCCTGAATGATCGTCACGCTTCCGTCCTCTTTTCTAACGCGCAAGGCGCCGTTCGCTTCCAACCCGTCGGTAGTCCCGACGACAGTTTCATTCGCTAAGACAACGCGGACATTTTTGCCGAAAAAATATGACGAACGCCGCCGCCATTCTTTGATGATCTCTACAGGCCCGTTTACACCGGTTAGAATATCGTGAAAATGGTCGAAAAATTGGATGAGCTGTTCGGCTAGTTCCTCAACGGTAATGGTCCGGCCAGTTTCCTCCTCGACAGATGTGGCGGCGACGGAAATCCCAGGCGGGAGACCCGAGCTGTTTATATTAATACCGATACCTACGACCACCGCGAGACCAGCATCCGTCTCTAATGCTTCGGCAAGAATGCCGCTAATCTTCTTTCCCCTAACAAGCACGTCGTTGACCCATTTAATATCGGGTTTGAGACCAAATTTGAGCAAGGTGTCATGCACCGCGACGCCCGTCATTAGCGTTATGAGCGGCAGAAACCGCGATTCGATCTTTGGCCTTAAAAGCACACTAAGGTAAAGGCCCGAATCTCTATTGGAAAACCATATTCGCCCGTGCCGGCCGCGCCCCGCCGTTTGCTGCCCGGCTATAATGCACAGGCCTTCCCGTGCGCCGAGTTTTGCGTGTTTCGCGGCCTCGGTATTTGTTGAGTCGATAGTTTCGAATCGGAGGATGTTGAAGTTCATGAAACTCGGGTGTCAGAGCCCACAGTGTCAGCCCGCATGTAAGTAAGGGCCTCGACGGCCACCAAGCCCTTACTTACGTGCGGGCTACTGACACGTTCGGGCCGCTGATACTGGCCGCCAAAGCGAATCGCAATAATAATTCCGGCTGTCAAAGAAATTCTGCTTGATTTCGAACCCGCTTTCTCGCGACAGATCTTCAATCATAAGCGGACTGTATTTCTGTGAGATCTCCATGAATACGGCTTCCCACTGTTCAAAGTAGAACGTACGATCGAGAGCTTTGATATACACATCCTGTTTTTCCCGGCTAATCAGGAATGAGCGCGCCGAGGCTTCGACCGGGCGATAATTAGCGTAGTGCGTAAATTTATCCAGATCAAAATCGCCACCCAGCTCGCGGTTGATGCGTTTCAACAGATTTAGATTGAATTCGGCTGTCACGCCATCCTCGTCGTCATAAGCCGGGACGATGACGTGCGGGTCTTTTTGAAGGTCAAATCCTATAAAGAGCAGGTCATCGGGATTCATCACATCGCGCAGATGCCGGAAAAATGCAAGCGCCCGATCTGGACTAAAATTGCCGATGTTAGAGCCAAGAAAGAGTAGGATTTTTCGTCTTCCCGATCCATTCTTGAGTGATTCGAGAATGCTGAAATAGTCCCCGTTTTGAGTATCGATTCTGAGCGATGGAAACTCGGCGGTAAATTTGGCCGACAGCGCGTCGAGAGCCTCTTGCGAAATATCGATAGGCGAATACGTGATATCTGCGTTCTTCTTTAGAAAGTGGTCTACGAGTATTGCCGTTTTGGTTCCGTCGCCGGCGCCGAGCTCGATCAGGTCAAAGGTCCTGTCGCCATTCGCAAATGCACGATAAATTTCGTGTGCCTGGCTACGGAATATCTCGCTCTCGCACCCGGTCAGGTAATACTCCGGCAGCTTCATTATTTCCTGGAACAGTCGCGACCCCTCATCATCGTAAAAGTACTTCGAGGAGAGTTCCTTTGGCGCGCGCGACAATCCTCGAAGGACATCCTCGGCAAAAGTGGTGAGTTCGGGCGAGGTCGAGCTTTGCATAATTTTGGAGTTCCAGATTCCAGATTCCAATTTCAGACCTTCGATCTCAATCTGGAATCTGGAATTTGAAATCATCTGGCCAATCTTATTCCTGTAAATTGCCAACGCAGATGCGGGTGGAAAAAATTTCTGTAGGTGTTTCGGCTATGGCCCGGCGGTGTTATTGCCGAGGCGCCCCGCAAGACCATCTGATTGATCATAAATTTTCCGTTATACTCGCCGACGGCACCGGCCGCTTTTTTGAAGCCGGGATACGGGAGATAAGCGCTGTTGGTCCATTCCCATCGTTTTCCCCAATCGAACCGGCCGCTCGCCGTCTCCCATTCCGCTTCGGTTGGCAGTCTCAATCCTTTCCATTCCGCGAAAGCCGAGGCCTCGTAGTACGAAACATGGCAAACCGGTGCGCCGGGCGCCAATTCGCGCAGCCCGCCGAGCGTGAAATGATGCCAACCGCTATTCCTGTGGTGCCAGTAAAGCGGCGAGGTTATCTGGTTTTGATTGACCCAATCCCAACCCTCCGAATGCCACAAATTGAAGTCGCGATAACCGCCCGCGTCGATGAATGCGATAAATTCAGCGTTAGTTACGAGCCGGTCGCTGATCGCGAAATCATCGAGATAAACTTTGTGACGTGAAAGCTCGTTGTCAAAGCAAAAACCACCTCCGTTGTAGCCGATCTCGTAAATTCCGCCTTCAATTTCGACAAAGCCACCCTCGCCGGAATCAGCTTCTTCTTCGGGCCAATAATCCCGACGATAGATCGGAAACAGCGGGCTCACGCTGAAAGTATATTTCAGGTCGGTCAGAAACAATTCCTGGTGCTGCTGCTCGTGGTTGACGCCGAGAATGACCAAGTCAGAACCGGGAGCGGTAGCGACTGGGTTCCGAGTACTAAGGAACCCGGTCGCTACGGCTCCCGGTTCTGACAAGAGCGCGAGCATTTTTTCATCGACGTAATGTCGATAATTAAAGACCTCTTTTACGGTCGGCCGGCTGAGGCTCCCCCGATCGTCACGCAGTGTTCTTTTGCCAATCGAGTTGTAGTAGCTGTTGAATAGAAACCCGAATTGTTCGTCAAAAACTTTGTAGTCAGGGGCGAATTTCTTGAGGATCATCTCCTCAAAAAACCAGGTCGTATGGGCGATGTTCCATTTTGGGGGCGAGACGTCAACGACGGGTTGCGGAACGTAGTCCTCTATCTCAAGCGGTGCGCAAATATACTGGGTGTGGCCGCGAACTTCGTTGTAGAATTCGCGCAAATCCGTCGCGGCGTTTTTCCCCTTGCTCGTGCCGTGCATTTCTTAATTAGACCACAAAGCGCGTATCAAACCGAAAGCGGGAAATACTGACGCCGCATCCGTTCCCACTCCGTCACCTGACGAGCTCGGCGGTTTTCGTGAGCGTTCGCGAGAGAAACGATCAGGTCATCGAAGCGCGTAGTAGGTTTTGGTTTGGATTGCGTGGAGGAAAGAGTTTCGGAATGATAATTGATCGCCGCGACGTCCTGTCTCGTTAGCTTGTCGCGTTCGCCGTCACTTTGGATATTGACTCGGTTGACCATATTCTTACCTCCTATTTTCGGGGCAGACGGTCTAACCGACACTTACGTGATCCAGGATTCAACCGGCTGCAAAACTGTTTTGGTGACCATTAAGTATTTCGTTATTAAAACTCCTCGGCTAAAACGTCTTGTCAGAATATCACGCATTTTCGCTGTCATCAAGGTGTTAATTGATCTATAATCGGAGTGCTGTGGTAATAGATCGGAAATATATTGTTGACGAGAATAACAGGAGAACTGCCGTTCTGTTGGACTTAGACACGTTCAAAGAAATGGAAGAGGCGATTGAGAACGCAGCTCTTTTTGCGCGGATGAAGGAGACCGACGACGATGAAACCTTTGATCTCGATGAGGCAAGGTCCGTGTACGCGAGATTGAGGGAAGCGTCGAATGCGAACGAAGTTGACAAGCACTAACCGAAGAAGACTCGCCCCTTAGATAGCCGCTCGGTATTTTTCGTTAACGACGCGGCGACCGCCTACAAATCTTAATATTAGAATTTAATCGAGTGGATAGACGAAAGGTTATTCGCTAAACTTGCTCTTTTGCTGTACGCGGGCGACGACAACCAACCATACTTTATGGACGAGAAATATTTCCCCAAAAAAGTCGAACAGAAATGGCAGCGGATATGGGCCGAATCTTGCGCTTTTGAAGCCGAGGTCGATGCCGAGAAACCTAAGTTTTACGCGCTCGAGATGCTCCCGTATCCATCTGGAAACCTGCATATGGGGCACGTGCGGAATTACTCCGTCGGCGATGCGCTGACCTGGTATAAGCGGTTGAAGGGCTTTAATGTTCTGCATCCGTTTGGTTGGGATTCGTTTGGCCAACCGGCCGAGGATGCTGCTGTTAAACGCGGAGTCAATCCGCGCGAGTGGACCGAGGACAATATTGTCGCGATGCGTGGGCAGATGCAGCGCATGGGTTTTAGCTACGATTGGCGGCGGCAGATGTTTGCCCACCGGCCCGAGTATTACAAATTTGACCAGTGGTTCTTTCTCAAAATGTATGAAATGGGCTTGGCATACAAGCGTATGACTCAGGTCAACTGGTGTTCGCACGACCAGGCGACCCTTTCCAACGAGCAGGCAAGCGGCGGGCTTTGCTGGCGGTGCGGCAATCCGGTTACAAAGAAAGACCTAGAGCAATGGTTCCTGAAAACGACGGCCTACACCGATCAATTGCTCGACGGTCTCGCCGAGATCGAGGCCGGCTGGCCTGCCAGCGTCATCAAGCGCCAAAGCGACTGGATGGGACGCTCGGAAGGCGCTTTTGTTGATTTTGAAGTCAAAGCGACAGATGATTCGCTATTTTACTGTCCGATCGTTGACGGATTGACGAGTGCGAGCGATCTCGGCAAGAAGCGCATTCGCGTATTTACAACGCGTGTCGACACCATTTACGGCGCCAACGCCATCGTCCTGGCCGCTGAGCATCCCGTTATTCAGGCCAATCTCGACACCTTCTCCGAAGCGGTTTCCGAAAAAATCGCTCATATTCGAGTCGAAAATACCAGGCCGACCGATCACGAGATCGAAATCGAAAAGGACGGTATCGATACTGGTCTCGCGGCGGTCAACCCGTTCAGCGGCGAGGAATTGCCCGTGTGGGTAGGCAATTACGTGATGATGGAGTATGGCACCGGAGCTGTAATGAGCGTACCGGCGCATGATGAGCGAGATTTTGAGTTCGCACAGAAATTTGGCCTTCCGATTCGGCGAGTGATCTTAGAAACGTATACTATTGCAGAACAGGCGCCAGAAATAGTTGATGTCATTGGCGACGAACATGAAAGAAACGAATACCGAAGCGAACTGCGAGAGACAACCACCGACATCGAAGAAGCGGATGACTCCAGAAGAATACGAGGCGTGGGGAGAGAGACTGGAGCGACAAATCTTGAGCGTCAAACCGCTTCCGCCGGGGGAGATGCCGTCGAAAGACGATCCGATTTGGGAATGGCTGTTGAGGATGAGAGAGAACGACAACGCTCGGTAGCCTTTACCGATTATGGCTTCCTCATAAATTCCGGCGAATGGTCGGGCAAATCGTCCTATGATGCCAAAACGGAGATGGCGGCGCGTGCTGCTTCAGGTGGTTTTGGCGAGGCCGCGACGACTTACCGCCTGCGCGACTGGGGCATTTCGCGGCAGCGTTTTTGGGGATCGCCGATCCCGATTGTTTACTGCGACTCGTGCGGTATTGTCCCTGAGAAATACGAGAATCTTCCCATCCGCTTACCCGACGACATACCGATCACCGGCACCGGTGAATCGCCTTTGGCAAAGGTCGCTGATTTCGTCGAAACGCAATGTCCAAAATGCGATAGCCCGGCAAGACGCGAGACAGACACGATGGATACCTTTGTCGATTCGTCGTGGTATTTTTTCCGTTATCTTGACCCGTCGAACGATGAGATGCCGTTTGACCCCGAGAAGGCGGCGTATTGGACGCCCGTCGATCAATATATAGGCGGCGACGATCATGCCGTGATGCATTTGATATACGCCCGCTTTTGGACGAAAGTGATGCGCGACATGGGCCTGGTCAAGTTCGATGAGCCTTTCAAACGCTTGCTGACACAGGGAATGGTCGTCGGCGAGACTTTTTTTGACGACGAGACGGGCAAAAAGCTGTATCACATGCCCGGCACCGTCACCGTAACACGTGATGCAAAAGGCAAGATTGCGAGCGCGGTGTCAGCCGATGGCAAACCGCTAAAATTCGGCATCGAGCGAATGTCAAAATCAAAAGGCAATGGCGTCGATCCCGACGAAATGGTCGAGATTTACGGCGCCGATGCCGCCCGATTATTTATCTTGTTCGCGGCGCCGATAGAAAATGAGCTGGTCTGGAATGAGGCCGGAATCGAGGGCGCTGTCCGGTTCCTGCAGCGTGTCTGGCGATTGGTCAGGAAATGGGAACCGACTTTGTTGGGACCACCTGCCGTAGCGGGTGGTTTTACATCAATATCCAAATACGCCGGAGAAGTCGAGATTGACAATCTTCAACCACCCGCAACCGCAGGTGGTTCTGACAGGAAACTCCGGCGGAAGACCCATCAGACGATAAAGCGCGTCGCGGACGACTTCGATGATCTCCAATTCAACACGCCGGTCGCCGCGTTGATGGAGCTGTCTAATGCGATCGGCGATTTTGAAGTCGAACCGGAGAATGCGTCCGAAGACGAGGTTGCGGCGGTTCGCGAGGCGATCACCGCCTTAACCCTGATGCTCACACCGTACGCTCCCCACACCAGCGAAGAGCTATTCGCCGTCCTGATCGGCAATGATAACGGCATCCTCGCAAACGGGGCGCGTTTTCCCGAATATCAGGAAGACCTCGCCAAAGCCGACGAGGTCGAGATACCCGTCCAGATAAACGGCAAACTACGATCACGCCTAATGGCACAACCGGAAACCTCGAACGAAGAGCTGGAAAAGATGGCCTTCGCTGACGAAAAGGTGCGCGAATACACCGACGGCAAAGAGATCGTCAAGGTCATCGTCGTGCCAAAGCGGCTTGTGAATATCGTTGTGAGATAAAATTAGCCGCGAAACACGAATTAAGATCGAATATTCGTGCATTCGTGGCCTATTCGGGATCGTTGCTCTACTTCGAAGCGTCAGAAAGCCCAGACCCACGCCACAAATCCGTGCCGTTGAGACGACGAACGAATCCTCGTCGAACACTGCTCGAATCCAGATAATCCCCAACAATATCGCCACGCTCGTTTATCCCAAAGAGCGTCGTTGAATTCCCCGGGCCGGGATAATCGAAGGTTGCGACAACATAATCTGCTGCGCCGAAATGCCAGCCGGCAACAACCCGATGAGTACCGCCAGGGCACATGCCAGTAATATTTCTCTTCGCTTATTCATAATGCTCCATCGCAAGACGGAGGCGGCTGTAAGAATTCTAGGGTGCTGCCGGAACGGGTCTGTCGCCCGATGCTCCGAAACGTGTGCCCGAGACGCCGCCGTCACTGCTTCTTAGCACGTACCAATTGCCTTCCGAGGGGCGAAAAACGGCAATGTCCGTGAACTGGTCACCGTCATAATCGGCGGGGACCGGAAGGTCGGAAGCGACGCCGAATTGCGCCGAGCCAAAGCCCTCTGTGCTTTTTAGCAGATACCAGATGCCGCTGCTTGGGCGAAAGACCGCCAGATCGAATATACCGTCGGCGTCGTAGTCGCCGACAACCGGTTTATCTTCGGCGATGCCGAATTGAACGGCATTAAACGCACCGTTCGAGCTGTTTAGCCGGTACCATGCTCCGTTCGCCGGGCGATAAACCGAGGTATCAGAGCGACCGTCACCGTCGTAATCGCCATTGACCGGAATGTCCCCGGTTTGTCCAAACGGTATGCCGACAAACTGCCCGTTCGCGCTGTTCAGCCGATGACCATTCACCCGTCGAAGGCCGCCAAACGGCAATGTCCGTTTTCCCGTCGCCGTCGTAATCGTCCTGCACCGGTATGTCGTCCGCCAAACCAAACTGAACGGTGCGCAACAGATTGTCCGACGATTGCGAAATGTACCACGTGCCGCGGCGATAAACGGCGATGTCGGCGAATCCGTCACCGTCATAGTCACCTGCTACTGGTTTTTGTCCGTGGCGATACCAAAATGTTGTGCCCGGAACGAATTGCTAACGCTGTTTAGCAGATACCAAGTTTCGTCGCCCGGGCGAAAGACGGAACCGTGGAAGGTGTTGGTCGCGAGAGTAAAAAAATCTCCGCTGATTCTCCGTGAATTATTAATACCGCGGGCCCGAGTAAAATTTCCCGTGTCGCCGGGGGCGACAATAGTTGAAAACGTGCCATCTATACGCCGCCGAAATCCGCGCCGCCCATTGCTTGAATCCACATAGTCGCCGACAATATCGCCGCGTTCGTTTATCGCGGCCGGCGTCGTTGAATTCCCCGCTCCCGGATAATCGAAAGTGGTAATAACAAAAATCTGATTTTGCTGGGCGTTTATGCTAACGGTGAACTCTCCGATAAAAGCTATCAGAATGCAGATAATCAAAGGTTTGAATTTGGTCATAGTATTCTCCTCATAAATTTGAAAGTTCCGGCACGGTAAATTCCGGACAAAGCGAAAAGCGGGTTTCGGGGCAAAATAAAGTTATGCCGCCAAGTCTATTCCTATCGGATCGACATGTCTGGCGGTAATTATTACAAACAAGCATTGTTCAAAAGTCCGAATCACCGCACGGCGCGTTTGTGGCTGTCGAATATTTACACGGTGCAGGGCAAATTCGAGAAAGCCGAGCGGGAAATTCTCCGCGCTCAGGAAATTGACCCGCTTTCTTACGGTGTGTGGATGACGCTGGCGGAACTTTATTGGTATTGGCACAAGCCCGACAAAGTTATCGAACAGGCCGATTTAATGCTCGCCGCCAACCCGGTCGACGGCGGCGCGTATGGTTTATTGGCAAGGGCTTACGCGCAAAAAGGCGATTTTGAAAAAGCCTTTGCCGCGCTTGAAAAAATTCCGACGGATAATTTGATGCGTTTCGTCATTCTCGCCGCCGCTGGACGCATGGGCGAGGCGCAAAAGTTTGTCGAAGCCATTGTAAACTCCGACGAGGCAAAAAACAGCCCATTTAAGATCGCCTGCATGTATGCCGCTATCGGCGACAATGAAAAAGCGTTTGACTGGCTCGAAAGATCTTACGCAATGCGCCAAGCCGATCTTGTTTCGATAAAAATTGACCCGTCACTCGATTCTCTGCGAGACGATTCGCGATACATTGATCTGTTGCGACGGGTTAATCTGGAAGAATAGAATCTTGTCAGAACCGGGAGCGGTAGCGACTGCGTGCGATCCACTAGCGGATCCGACGGCCAAAAGGAAACGGTTGGCGACATCCAGGGAATGTCTTCGCCCCGAAGCGACTGTTAATCGTAATTTCGCCGTCTTGATAGATGGCGTCGAGTGATTGAGCCTCCGCATTCGTGGTGCTTCGGGTAATCGAGTCATCCCCAAATGTCAGAGAAGTCAAGCCAATGGCGGCATCGGCAAGGACGCGGAACCGGAGACTAACGATCTGTCTCGTTCCTGCCTCAAAGGGCGAAGCCGCATCTAACAACAGCCCCAACCTTCCGTGATGAGACTGAGTTGCGTTCAAAGTTCGGTTCATTCCCGTCGGAGAGCCTGAAGCATCGGTCACGTCCGGATTATTGTTGGTGCCGCTGACGCCCGAAAAACTAAGTCTTGACGGATCGAACCCAAGCGTAAAACTCATGCCTGTTTCGTTTCCCTTTGCGTCAAGCTCGATGGTTACGATGATCTCGCTACGATGGGCACCCGCGGTTGAAACGATGCGATAGCTGCGTCCCTTTCCTTCGGCCGGATTGTCCTGCGATTTGTAAGTGAACGGTTCCTGAACAGGGCCGGTGGGTCCGCCGCCTATCCTGGGCGGATCGAGCACGGCAACGTAATTGTTTATTTGCTGCTGATCGGCCGCGTCAAGCCGCCCGTCGCCGAAGGTATCCTCCGGCGCTACATCGGTGCGCTGGAACTCGTTCTCTGTAGTGCTAAAGGTGTCAAGCCCCGCGATAAACCGTTTGAATTGCGCCGAATCGGCTGCGGTCAGACTTCCTCCGCCCATCGGACGCGGCGAGAGGTCGGCTTCCAATCCAGTTCCGCCCGGCGTCGGCGTTGGTGTTGGAGTAGGCGTTCCGGTCGTCGTCGTCGTTGCTTCAGCGGTTGTCTTTGCTCCTTCTTCATTGCCGACGGCGTCTCGCGCTATCGAATAGAAACGATAGGTGTGTCTGATTTGACCGGAGAAGACTGTGGATAACGAGGCCGTGTTTGTGAGAAATGGCGCAAAAGGCGCTCCGTCGTCGGAAACATAGATGGTATACGTACTTATCCCTGCTCCAGCGTCCGTGCCCGACCAGTTTACCGAAAAAGTGGATGGCGAAACTTGCGGCAGTGCCTGAACCGAGCTTACCGGTTTTGCCTTGTCAATCGTGTTCAGCCATTGGTTCGTGTCGATGGGCGTATTGGTGTCGAAAACTATGCGGGCTCTGTTGCGAATCTCATCACCCGTTAGCAGAGTACTCCTCGCCGCAACGGTAAACATTACGCTTCCTTCGCCTCGCGGCGGCGCCGTATTTGGAGGCAGTATGCCGGCCAGAGGATCGTCTGTGGGCAGGCTGGTCGCAGGGTCTATCGAGCGAAAACGCCAGGTTATTACGCCGGTCGGCACATCGAGCCTGGCGCTGATGCGGGCAATGATACTATTCGCCGGGCGCAGGTCAAAGTCCGCGTTGAACACAGTTCTGTTTGGCAGGGGCGAAATCCGCTCACTTCCTATCGTCATGTCGCCAAATGAGAATGTGGTGAGGTCAAATTTGCCGACATCAAGTTGATCGGTTATCAACACTTCTTGCGCGGGCGCGGTAGCCGTCGAAATATTCTCAAAACGTATCACATATGAAAGCGGGCTTTGGCCATCGAAAAATCTCGCCGCTCCGGCGCCGGCCGGCCCGCCTTTGTCGTTTGGGTCATGGGACGCCACGGTCCGACCGCGGAGCCTACCGGCCCCGCTCGGCGGGAAGCAATCGATCAGGGCAGACGCAATATCTATTGACGTTTGGACGGCTGCGACTATCACCCCTAGAGGTGAAGTAGAAAGGGCGCACCCGAACGCGGTGGAGACGCCTCCCGCCAGGAAACCGGCGAAAGTTCCGGCTGCGTTCCCACCCGGAATGGACAGACGAGCGAAGGCGCCAAACTGACTCACGGCGAATACAAATAGTTGGGTACCGCAACTCACACCGGGAACAAAACCCGTAAGGCCAAAGACTAATGCCGCGGTGCTTGAAAGGCAGTCCGGCGACGGTACAAATCCTAACTCCGCTCTTGAGCCAATCGAAGCCGGTCCTCCGGCGGTACAACGTCCGTCGGTGCCGGGAGCAGTTTAACGAGTTTGATATAGAAACCGAGTTGCAAACACTGCGGCGCGGCGGTGTGGAGATTCATCTTGCGAAGCGCCCGTTTGATGTACTGCTTTTTCTGATCGAGAATCGTGGGCGTGTCGTTAGCCGCGACGAACTTCTGAATATATTTTGGGAGGGGCACGAGGTCTACGACCGACGCGTTGCGGAAATGCATCGGGGCGATTCGCAAGGCGCTTGACGACACGGAAAAATCGCCGCGATTTATCGAAACGCGTCGTGGGAGAGGCTACCGTTTTGTGGGTTCGCTTTCGGAAGACCTTGATGCAGCGGAAATTTCAAATCTCAAATCCGGGAACGGAGATCTGAAAGCGGAAATTTCAAATCTAAAATTCCGAAACGGGGATTTCAAATCCGAAATTTCAGATTTCAGATCTCAGAGCGGGGAACCTGCGTCGAGCGATGTAAAGAAAAGCGGAAATTTCGGATTTTTGCCCCGAATGCTCTTTGCCGGTGCGATTGCGGCCGTGCTGACCACGCTCGTCATACTCGGCTTGCTCGCTTTTCGTCAGGGATCTGACGCGGCGACTAAATCACTGGGTGAAGCGGTTCCCGCACGGCGTTCGATCGCGATCTTACCGATTAGGAATTTGACGGGCGACGCGGCGAATGAGTATCTGTCGGACGGAATTACCGAAAGTTCGATCAACGAAGTTTCGCGGACCGGATCGCTCTCCGAACTGAAGGTAAAGCCGTGCGTTGAGGTCCCGCGTGAGGCTCGTTTCACCCAAAACGCGAAAGCCTACCAGCTTTATCTTCAAGGTTTGTATTATCGAAATTTGATCACAAACGACAATCTGCAAAGAGCCATTGGCTTTTACGACGAAGCGCTGCGCGTCGAACCCGGCTATGCACTTGCGCACGAAGGTTTGGCGACCGCCTATATGGCCCTGGAGTTTAACTCGGGTGTGACGCCTGGGGCGGCCGCGCCAAAAGCCGAATTTCACGCGCAAAAGGCGTTGGATTTGGACGCTGAACTGGCGGGAGCGTATATCGTATTGGGTGCGGTCAAAACGATGAAGAATTACGATTTGCGCTCCCGGGAAAACTATTACAAACAGGCGCTTGTCAAAAATCCGAATCACCGGACGGCGCATTTATGGCTGGCGAATAATTACACGGTGCAGGGTAAATTCGATGAAGCCGAGCGGGAAATCCTCTACGTTCAGGAGATCGACCCGCTTTCATCAAGTGTGCGCCTGCATTTGACCGAACTTTATTATTATTGGCGCAAGAGTGACAAATCGATCGAGCAAGCCGAGATGATGCTTGCCGGCCAGCCGGAGAACAACGGCATCTTCGCCTTTCTGGCAAGGGCCCACGCTCAGAAGGGCGATTTCGAAAAAGCGTTTGCCGCTTTGGAAAGACTAGCACCGGGCGACGGTACGCGCGTCATGGTTTTAGCCGCAAATGGACGCCGTGACGAGGCATTAAAAATTACCGAAGCCGTTGCCGCTTCAGACGAGGCTAACAAAAATCCATATTGGGTTGGCTGTCTTTACGCAACAATAGGCGAGCGTGACAAGGCTTTCGAGTGGCTTGAAAAATCATACGCGATGCGTCAGGCCGATCTTGTTTCGATAAAAATTGACCCGTCACTCGATTCTCTGCGAGACGATTCGCGATACATTGATTTGTTGCGACGGGTTAATCTGGAAGAATAGAATCTTGTCAGAACCGGGAGCGGTAGCGACTGGGTTCTTCTTCCTTGCTCGAAAACCGCAAAAAAACTAAAATCAAATCGTACTATAACTATCTTTGCGCGCCGCGAAACATCTAATATACTCCAGAGCGTTTATTGTGTGCATTGCGCGAGAAAGACGGAACCTCAATGAAGGAATGCCAGGTTTGTAAAAATTGTTTCAGCGATTCGGTCACAACGTGTCCGAACGACGGGATGCCGACGGTGCACACCATCGCGGGCGAGCCTGTGCTCGAAGGCAAATATCACATCGAATGCCGCCTGGGGCAGGGCGGAATGGGTGTGGTTTATAAGGCGCGGCATGCTTACCTTAAAACCCAGCTTGCGATCAAAGTCATTCTACCCGATCTAGTCGGCAACGACCCCCAACTTGTCACACGCTTTCGGCAAGAGGCGTTGGCGGCGGCGGCGATTCGTCATCAGAATGTAGTGAGCGTAACCGATTACGGCGTCATCGAGGGCACGGTGCCGTTTCTCGTAATGGAGTATGTCGAGGGCGAATCACTACACGATATGCTGGCCCGCGAAAAGAAACTCTCACCGGAGCGGGCTCTTGAGCTAATGTCGGCAATATGCGCGGGCGTCGGGGCCGCCCACCAACAGGGCATTGTTCATCGTGACTTAAAACCTCTCAACATAATGATATGCAGCGGCAAGCCCAATATGTCGCAAGCCGTTAAGATCCTCGATTTCGGCCTCGCCAAGATCAAATCCGGCGAGCTGCTTGGCTCATTTGTCCAGGCCCAGACAACGGGTCTGATGGGGTCGCCGTACTATATGGCACCGGAGCAGTGGGCGGACGAGGAACCGGATTCGCGCTCGGATGTTTATTCGCTTGGCGTGATGCTGTATCAGATGCTGGCCGGTGATGTGCCTTTCAAGGCCGCGTCGATACCGGCGATCATGAAGAAGCATATCTCCGATCCACCGCCGTCGCTCACCGCCGCCGGGGTTGCCGCCTCGACGGAACTTGAACGCACCGTTCTTCACGCCCTGCAAAAAGATAAAACGCGCCGTACGCCATCCGTCGAAGCGCTGGCGACAGAATTTAGGACGGCCCTGTTTCCGGATGTGCAGGTAACCAACACGACCTCGGGGCGAATAATGGCGGTTTCGTCTTTGACGATAACGACCAAGCCGCCCAGATCCAGCATTTATGTCGATAACGTAGCCGTCGGGCAAACGCCCGACAGTGGAACTTTGCTGGTAGAGGGCATGCAGAGCGGAAATCATCACTTGCAGGTGAGCCGTGCCGGTTTTCATGATTGGTCTGGCACTGTCGCCTGCGACGGCCAGCCTAAGGAAGTCGTTGTCGAACTGAAGGTGAACTCATCTGCTTCGAACACCGCTATCCCGATGCCCGCTCTTGACGATACCATCGCACCGCTAACGGCCGTGTCGTTCCCGCATATTGTCGCCAGCCAGCAGCTCGATTTCGATAAAACGGTCCAGCAAAATTTCCAGCCGAGCCGCTTTGACGTCTCGGTTGCAACTCTGCCGCCGCCGAAGAAGTCCCGTGTCCCGGCAATGCTTTTAGGAATCGGCGGATTATTAGCGCTCTTAGTGATTGGAATTGTCGGTATCGGCGGGGCGTATATGTCAGGATTGATCGGCGGAGGCGGAGGCGGCGCTACGCCGACCCCGACGCCGGCTTTGGCTGGCTCGCCGACGCCCGTGGTTGGGCAGCCAGTCGTTGCCGAGCAGGTTCCGATTCCGGCTGGGACTTTCATGATGGGCCGCGATGACGGGCGTGAAAATGAGCGGCCCGCGAATCAAGTTAGTGTGTCTCCCTTTAAGATGGATAAAACTGAGATAACAAACGCCGAGTACTTTTCTTTTGTCAGCGAAACGGGCCATCGTCCAACGCCGGCCCATTGGGTCAATGACAAGCCAATAAAGGGCGAGGACAAAATGCCCGTCCGTTTTGTGAATTTAGAAGATATTAGTGCATTTGTCCGATGGCGTTCGAAACGCGATGGCGTAACATATCGTCTGCCGACTGAGGCCGAATGGGAATTTGCGGCCCGTAATGGGGCCAAAGACAATCGCTATCCGTGGGGCAACGCGTTTCAGTCCAAGTGCGCGGTGACCGATAAGGAGACTACCGAACCCGAGGCGGTGGGTACGGCTTCATGCCCGAATGACTGGGGAATTGTGGACTTGATAGGCAATGTTTATGAGTGGACGGGTTCAAAGGCGAGTCTCTATCCGGGCAGCAAGGGTAAGATGCGCGAATTTAAGGAACCTCGGTTCATGATCCGCGGTGGCGGAGCTCTCAATAAATCCGAGGGCGAAAACGGTATAACGTCCACCTTTCGAGCGGATGTTGACGGCACGAGCCGCGATAAGGAACTCGGCTTTAGGCTTGTTATCGGCAACTAAGTTGATCTGAGAGGGAGTATTTTTATGAGCAGTATTTTTAAACTCCTAGTATTTGGATTGTTCTCGACGGTTCTGTGTACCGGAGCCTTCGGCCAGGACCTCGGCAGCAGTAACAAGCTGTTTGGCGGATCGAAAAAGAAGGCCCCGGCGACAGCGAAACCGGTGAAGAAGACCGTTGAGAAGCCTAAAACCGTGGCTTCAAAGCCGAAGACCCCGCCAAAAAAGAAAACGCCGGTCGCGACCGCCGCAAAGACTAAAACGCCGCCGCCGGTCGTCGCAAAGACCAAAACGCCGCCCAAACCGACGACGGCGTCAACCGCGAAGGTCGTAGCCAAAGCAGACACAACTCCGGTCAAAAAAATCGACATAAAGGCGGCCCCACCTCCGACGGAACGATTTCGCCCCGTTGCCCCGGTTACTCCGGCTGACGAAGAGCTTTTTGAAGATTTGATCGAGCAGGGAAACATCGCGCGCGACGACCGTAATTACGTGGCCGCCGAGGCGGCGTATAAAAAGGCAAAGCCGATAAAGCCGCGTGATTCGCGCGCCGTTTATGGCCTGGGAAATCTCTACACCGACCAGCAGCGTTGGGAAGAGGCGGAAAAGGCATACCGGGCGGCGCTTCAGACCGAGCCGGGTTTTGCGATCACTTATGTTGCCCTCAGCTTTGTTTTGACACAGCCGGTCATCGCTCCCAATTTGTCAGAAAGATACGAGGAATCGGAGCGTCACGCCCGCAGGGCCATCCAATTAGCGCCCTCGAACGCACTTGCCTTCGATCAACTTGGCGTTGCCCTCGAGCTGCGCGGCCAGATCGGAACGGAAACGGAAAACGCATATCGAACGTCTATTAAGCTCAATCCGGGATTCGCACCGGCCTATGCCCATTTGGGGAGACTGCTCAGGCGACGCGGATTGACGAAAGAATCCGAAGGGCTGTACAAGGATGCGGTCGAACGCTCGACCGATATTGCGACTGAGGTGCTGGTGGCGGATGTAATGCAGTCCGAACAGCGGTATGCGGAATCGGAAAAGCTTCTGCGAAAGGCCCTGAAAGATGACCCGCGAAACCCGTCTGCTTTGTTGCTGCTTGGCCGGGCTTTGACCGCGTTGGGGAAATTCGACGATGCCGAGAAAACCTTGAAAAAGAGCCTCACCGTCAGTGACAACGGCTTTATGGGAAACAGCCTTTTGGCGGCATTGTACCTGCGGCAGGGGAATCTGGAATTTGCCGAACGGACTTTGGCAGAGGCGCGGGGATTCGCCGGATCATTTGGTAAACTGCGGCTTTCCAGACAATTCGAAGAGGTCGGGGACGCATACATGAAATCCGCCAACCGCCGCTTCGCCGAGCGTGCCTACCGTCAGGCAATCGATCTCGATTCGGATCGCGAATCGCTGGTCAGCAAACTGTCGAAGGCGAGGTTTGGGTGAACCTTGTGGAATCTGAAATATCTGCCCTATTCGACATATTTGCGAAAATACAAACGATTTGACGAAATTTTGTTTTACCACGACGCCGGATGTACTGTCAGATCCAGTAAATGCTTTGTCCAAAATGTAAAGAATATTTCGAGGAAGGCTCGCGGCGGTTTTGTCCGACCGATGGCGCCAGGCTCGTTTCCGAATCCGCAGGGCTCGTTGGCGGCCGGGGCGAGGGCGGCATTTTTGCGAACCTGATCCCGAAGATCGAAGGCATCAGGGATCTCAACGAGACTCTTTCGGACGCGCCACGGTTTACGATAACCGGGGCCGCGAAAGCCGCCGCCGCGACAGAGACCACCGACGACGAGGCGGATGATGGAATTTTCTTTGAGCTTGATGAAGTTCAGCCTTTCCCGGCCTCAGGGCCGGAGATTAAGAAACCGACCGTGCGGGCCTTTGAGCCGCCGGTGTTTGTCGAACCCAAACCTCCCGTGAGAAAAGTAAATCCTAACGAAATACCGGCCGGCCACGCGGCACGCTCGGGCATGGCCGCGGAATTCGATACTGAAGAACCGGAACGCTTTGTCGGCCGCACGGTTAAAGGTCGGTACAAGGTGACTGAGTTTCTGGGCGGCGACGAGTCCGGCCTGGCGTATCTGGCCGACGACAGGATCGTCGAAGACCGCATGGTTCTCGTGCGCATCCTGACCGGCGGCGGCGAGGTCGACGAGATCATGGACAGCATCCTGGCTGAGGAGCGCGTTTCGCTTTCGCATTTCAGCCACCCGAACATTGCCCGGCTGATCGATTCGGGGCAGTTTACGAATGGTACGGATTTTCTGGTCAGCGAATATGTCGATGCTTTGTCGGTTGGCGATATTCTGAGCATCCACGGCAAATTTCCCGACCAACGGGCGGCGAGGATCATCCGCCAGGCGTCGAGTGCTCTAAACGAGGCACATCAGGAAGGCATTCTTCACCGCGACGTGCGGCCCGAGAATCTTATAATCGATACCGCTTCCGGCGAGGTCGAGCAGACAACCTTGGTAAACTTCGGCGCGTCGAACGGCGATCCGACGCCGAGGAATATGGCCTACAAAGCCCACGAAGTGCTTGATGGCCGCATCGCGACCGTTTCGAGCGACATCTTCTCGCTTGCGGTGGTGGCCTACGAGATGCTGACCGGGCGGCTGCCGTTTGGCGGCGCTTCGGCCAAGGAATTGGTCAGATCGCAGAATGCCGGGCTTAACCACGCGGACGATGGCGAAGAAGTGGGCAACGCCGTAAATGAAGTCTTTGCCAAAGCGTTTGCATTCAACCCGGCCGACCGCTATCCGAAGGCGCGTGATTTCGGCGATGCATTCTGCGCGTCTCTGGCCGAAGCGCAGCCGGAAGCCGCCGTTGTTCCGGTCGAACCCGCCGCGGCGCCGATGCCTGCGTCGCCAATTGTAAAGACGGAGATGTTAAGACCGATCGTGCCGCCGCCATTCGTGGTGACGCCGGTTGCCGAGACCCAATCGCCCGACGAGGTGAAACCGCTCGTCCCGCCGACGACTCCGCTGGTTCGCCCGAACCGTTCGGTCGAAGCTATGCCGGTTGAGAACAAGCGCTCGATATTGGGGCCGATTCTGGGTGTGCTCGGTCTCGCGGCCTTGATCGCCGCGCTCTGGTATTACTTCGGCAGTAATCCGCCGGTAAACCAGCCGGTTGGCAATACCGCCGTTGGAACAAACGCAGCTCAGCCGCCCTCGCCGGCCGCGGTCAACATCGATATGCCTCCGCCGCGCACCATCGCCCAGCCGCCGAATTCGACCTTCTATCAGAACAGCAAGGAGAACCTAAAGGGCGATCTGCTACGCAATTTTGTCGGTTTCTCGATGTATTATCCGAAGGATTGGAAGGTGAACGGGCCGCAGCAGGGTGCGACGGTAAAGGCCCGCGGCAAATTTATCGACATCTCGCGTCTGACGCCCGGTGGCGGTATAAAAGAGCAGATGCTTGTCAGCTATTACGCCAGCAGCGGGATGTTTGCCGAAGATGCCGCCAAATTTCCCGAGCTGCTCAGGGAAACCAACGAGACGATCAATAAACTGGTGTCCGGATACAGAATGGTCTCCGAGCGCGAGATAAAATTTAACGGCGATTGGCGTGCCTACGAGATCAAATTTCAGTTCGACGGGCAATCCGCGACCGGTGAAAAGACGCCCGTCTGGGGCCGCCGTCTCTTTGTCCCGGCGGGGCGGCCGGGTGTGCGCAACGGCTTTGAGATCACGATGCTTGCGACGCCCGCCTCCGCCGATGTCAAAAGCGTCGATGACGTCGGCATTCGAGGCGAGCTCGCCTCGATCCTCAACACCTTCGAACCCAGCCAGAACTTCTAATGATACCCAATCGCCGCCGCGTATGGGATGCACAAGGCGCGCGCGTTAGCGGCCCGTGTCAAAATTCGCTTTTCGGGCTTTGCCCGTCGATTTGCGGCGAAGCTGTGCTTCGCCGGCAGCCGTCACAAATTTGCATGCGGCTATGCCGCCGTCCTCCGCCCGATCGTCGAATAGGCCAGTAATCATAGGCCCGGAGGGGCAGCACAGCCGCATTTCCTCTCATGTCAGTTAGCCCGCACGTAAGTAAGGGCTTTCTAAGCCATCCAAGCCCTTACTCTTACGTGCGGGCTACTGACACGGTTGGTTATGGCGCTCTGCCTCCGGCACCGACAGAACTCGCCAGCTTTGCCATCGAAAAGAGCGGGGGCTGAGCCGCCCTTCCGGACCTGCAAATTAGTTTAAGGGCACCTCTAAAAATAGAAGATTTAAACACAAAGCCCACAAAGGGAAGACACGGAGAACACAAAGAAATTATTTGAAATCAACACTTTGTGGTCTTTGTGTCTTCCCTTTGTGAACTTTGTGTTAAAGGGTCTTGGCATTTTTAGAACTCCCCTTAAGTCGATTTTGATTTCTTGAGTTGAATATTGGTCAAGTTGGACTGGGACGAAAGAAACTAAATAAGATTTCAGGTCAGGAAGGGCTGCTCTGCACCCGCTCTTGGGTTGTGCTGTTAGAGCGCACCGCCATGCCTCATCACGCCGCCGCCAACGTTCTGAGTGACCCGCGAACCTGCTGCGGAATGGAATAATTAGATTGACAATACATCGGTTTAACACCATACTGCGGTTGTATTACCTATAATTAGTGGTTCGCGTCTGAGCAAGTCGTTCAGGATCGAAGTTAAATTTGTCGATGGAGAAGGGTGTCGTTATGAGAAAATCCGCTGTTTCGTTATTTAGTATTGACCGCAAAGCATTATTATTGGCCGCTCTCGCAATGGGTTTGTGTGGATTCGGCATTATTGTATGGCCGACAACAGCTCAAGAGCGAACGAAAGTTAACCCGCCGGTTAGTTCAAGTCCAACGAACCCCAGATCGGCAGTGACATGGGACAGCGCAGGTCTGATCAGCGAATTCCTCAACCCGGATGACGGAAAATCGGTATTCGATCCACAGAATATTGCTCAGCCTATGGGTGTAGCACCAGATTACTGGAATGCATTACCCGTAGCAAACGCAAATGTTTTTCCCTTTAATACCAATCCAAGCACGGGAAAAAGAGTGCAATGGATTGTTGCTGCAGGCGAATTTAACCAACCAGCATCTGCCCCGGCCGGGAATAATATTAACAGCATCTGGTTTCGGCCAAATGCTGCCACTAATGCTACCTATACTACCCTGACGGTCCGGATGGCTACTGTTTCCACTTCCACTTTCTTTGCTGTCGGTGCTTTTTATACAGGAGCAATGACAACCGTGCTGTCACAAAACACGACAATAACCCAACCAGTTGCACTTACCTGGACCGAAATTCCACTGACAACTCCGTTCCCATACGACCCTACGATGAATCTGATCATTGAGGTTTCCCAGTGCGGCTTTACAGGAACAGGATTTAATATTAACCAGCAGAACTTCGGAATTACGCCTGACCGCAGAAGACAATTTAGTGATTTGACATCCGCTTGCGGCGCTGTGGCATTGCCAACCGGCGGCGACCAAGCTGTTCCAGCTATCGGGATTACTGTCACGCCGGCGAACACGCCCCCGACATTTACACCGGCCGGGTCAATCTCGCGTCAGCAGGCAACTACTACGGGAGCGGCGGTGACAGTCGGTTCGGTCAATGACGCCGAAACGCCGGTTGGCTCGCTTACGGTCACGCAGATCGCGGGCGG
>JANPCJ010000176.1:0-7487 GCA_031430895.1 Chloracidobacterium sp.
GAAACCCTCGACATCGTGCAGAACGAATACATTTTTATAACCCGGCGGCAGCTGTTCGATTGCGTGGTCGAGGGCCAGCTTTTCGACGATTTGCATCTTAAAGGGATTTCCCGTTCCCGGAACCACCTGGTCAGGTGTTTCGCCTTCATCGGTCGTTTTTTCAAACTTTACGGTCCGCTTTCGGAAGTGCATCAGGACCTGGTTGACCGTCATGCGGTGCAGCCAGGTGGTGAAGGCCGAATCGCCGCGAAAGCTGCCGATCTTGCGATAGAGCTGTATAAAAACGTCCTGCGTCAGGTCTTCGGCCTCCGTCGGGCTTTGCAGCATCCTGAGACAGATCGAATAAACGCGCCTGTGATGGCGATTATAGACCTCCTCGAATGCGGCCATGTCGCCGCCGCCCGCAGCCTTGGTCAATTCGAAATCCTTGGCCGTGGTCAAATCAAGGGCTGCCGGGCCGCCGGCAAATTGCACTACATCCGCTCCCACCCCTTGTTCACTATGAAAAACCGGAAAATTTAATGTTTCAGTTGTCATTGTCTAGTCCCCCCTCATCGTAAACATCTCAATTGGTGTGCCAAACCTCTATGTGATCTATAGATCACGTTAAATCACGCTCAAAACCGTCTTTTGTTCGATTTTCTCGGACATACATAAGAATTCGGCTGACATCCAATTAAAGATTCACGTGTCAAACCGTATGGCATTTTAACCAAATGCTACACGATTTGGTGTAGTAATTGTGCCGGATATTCCAGGCACAAAATCGGTAAAAGATGTTAGAATCTATCGCTAATTCAGATACTCGCCGCGAAACGCGGCTGACAGCGGCAAAGATGTTCAAAACCTGTTTGACTAAAGCGATATCCAACCTTTTACTCCTTTTCGCCTTTACTCTACCCGTTTTTAGCCAGCAGAACAGTTCGATACCTTACAAAAGCCAGGAAGTGTCGGAAATCGACGGTCTGCCCGTTCTGATAAAGCACCTGCCGGACTGGGAAACAGTGAAAGGCGGCACGACCTTCGCCAAGAGTACGGGCGAGCTAAAAACGGCCCTCGGTGAGCGGCCGATACTCGATCTGATAGATTTCTCCGCCGGTACCGAGGCGGTCACGGCCCCATATGATGCCGGTACGCTGTTGATAATCGAATACACTTCACCTCAAGGCTCTGTCGATGCCGATATGAAGTTTACCGGAGCACTTAACGAATCGGGTGACCGCACGACAGTCTATCGGCGAATTGGCAACTATAACGCTTTCGTGTTCGACACCTCCGACCGATCCGCCGCCGCCGGGCTGCTCGACCAGGTCAAATATGAAAAACAGATTCAATGGCTCGGCGACAACCCGTTTCTCATCACCGCCGAACGCGCATTCATCCTAACAACCTCCGATATTTTTCTCTCGACCGCAATGGTTATCATCTTCGGCATGGGCGGTGCCGTTGTGATCGGCATTTTCGCGGGGTATATTTTCTTCACCTTCAGAGATGGCAAGCGTTCGAAACTGCGAACTTTTAGCGACGCCGGTGGAATGACACGGCTCAATTTGGATGGCTTCACGTCTGATGTACGTCCGAAACACCTTCTAAAAGACCAAGTTTGATATTGATTTTAGCGATGCTATCATTATGCAAGCAGAGTAAAAAATTGCGTAATAGGAGAAATATGTCGAGCGTGTTAATAAGAGATGTGGATGGAGCGGTCTTAGACGCAATAAAGTTGTGGGCAAAACGTCGAAACCGTTCGCTCCAGTCTGAGATGAAAATCATCATGCAGGCTGCAGCCGAAAGGCGGGAACCTTTGTCGGAACTCGAGTTGATCAGAAAGATCAGGGCTTCCAATACGAAGGTCAATAAAACAGACTCAGCCGAACTACTGCGTGAGGATCGTGATAGATGAACGTAGTAGTGGATGCCAACGTCGCGATCAAGTGGTACCTGGACGAAGTTCACACCGCCGAGGCTGAACAATTGGTCAACGGGCAATTCGATATCCACGCGCCCGAACTCTTACTACCCGAATTCGGGAATGTTTTATGGAAGAAATGTCGGAATGACGAGCTCGATGAAAAAGTTGCTGAATCTATACTGGGGTCGTTCCTAACCCGGTCCATTATCCTACATCCGCATTCAACACTTCTGAAGGCCGCCTATTTGGGCTCAAAAGAAACGGGACAAGCCGTTTATGACTGGACTTACCTTGCGCTTGCCATATCGTTGGAATGCCCACTCGTCACCGCCGACCGCAAATTTTTCATAGGACTGAGAAAAACCCGCTTTAAGGATCGCGCGGTTTGGGTTGAGAACATCCCAAATCTTCTTTGATGCATTCTCTAACTTTTTTTAAGGCAGCTTTGCTAAGAGTCGGTCAATGTCATCGCCATTGTTGTAGAGATGCGGAGCGATTCTCAAACAGTCGCCACGCGGGCTGACAACGATCCCTTCATCCTCAAGTCGAAATGCAAGGTGGTTTGCCGGGATTCCGTCTTGGTGTTTAATGCAGACTATTTGTGATTTCTCGTCCTTCCTACGGGAACTCACAATCTCATAATTCTTGCCGTCGAGGCCATCACACAAATAATCCGAAAGGGCGTCGAGATGGCTTTTTATATTATCGGCGCCGGTTTCGTGTAGCAATTTCAGGCTTTGTTCGAGACCGTAGAACAAGGATGCACAACCGGTTCCGCTTTCCCAGGCGAGGGCAGTCGGTTTGAATGGCTGTTCGCGATCCTCGAAATCCCAGGGTGTTTCAACGCTGATCCAGCCAACAAGTGTCGGTTTTATGCGCTCGCGGGCGCGATCCGATAGATATAGAATTCCGCAGCCTTCGGGAGCGCAGAGCCATTTGTGGCTTCCGCCGCAAGCGGCGTCGACAAACTGGGCCGGCAGATCAAGCGGCATCGCTCCAAACGCTTGAATGATATCGACGCAAAACAACGCGTCGATGGCGTGGGCGCTGCGGCCGATACGTTCCAGGTCGGCTTTGTATCCGGATGCGTACTGCACGGCGCTGATCGAAACAACCTTCGTGTTCGAGTCGATTAGCGAGATAAATTCGTCGAGATCGATCCGGCCATCGCGTTCGGCGCAGAGCCGCAACTCGACGCCGAATTCGTCGCGGATGCGCCGCCAGGCGTAGAAGTTTGCGGGAAACTCGCGCTCGAAGCTGACTACGTTGTCGCCCTTTTGCCAGGTCAGACCGTTTGCGATAGAGGCAAATCCATCCGACGTGTTTCGCAAAAAAGCGATCTGTTCGGGCCGCACTATTAGCATCTCGGCGATTAAAGCCCGAGCACGATTTTTTGTATCGATCCAATCCTGATAGTGGGCCGACCCGTGGGCCGAGACATCGGCCAATTGGCCGTTAATCGCCTCGATGGCGGTCGTCGGAATGGGCGAAACGGCCGCGCTGTTTAAGTACGCATAATTTCGTGTTGCGGGGAAAAGCGATCGGATTGCCTCATTCATAATCAAAAAAGGGGAAAAGGGAAGAGGGTGAGGTCGATGTCAAACTTTCTCTTTTACCCTTGCCTGGCTTTGACCTTTTTAATCTTTTCCCCGTTTCAACCTTTTAACATGTACATTTTCTTTTGACAACTTCGCCGTCAAGACGGATTATTGATATGGCTGGAAGTGCGCCGAATGCTGGCGCGGCTTCATATCGGCCAATCGTCGCGATTATGTTAGATTTCCGCAAGAAAAACCAGTCTGATTTTGGGTTCGTCTCGATAACGGACGACCGCGATATTGAGGTGACTCACCTTCGGAGCGAGTCGCGTCAAGGACTTTGGTCCGAAGGCTTTAAATTGGTTCGCGACGTTTTCCTTATAATCGTCGTTTTTATTCTCTTTGGTGTATTTTTTGTCCAGCCAGTGGTCGTCGAGGGAACCTCGATGCTGCCGCAGCTGCATGACGGCGAGCGTTTGCTGGTTAACAAGCTCGTTTATTACAAGATACAAAGCGTCAGTTGGGGCCATATCGAAAGAGGCGATATCGTCGTTTTCTGGTATCCCGACGACCCTGACAAAAGCTATGTAAAACGGGTCATCGGTCTGCCCGGCGAGATGGTGGAGATACGCACCGGAAAGGTGTTTGTCGACGGGAAACAGCTAACCGAGCCATATCTTGACGCCGAGCATAATCAGTCGCTGCCGAGTGGGGCGCCCAAGAAGGTTGATCCGCATCATTATTTTGTCATGGGCGACAACCGCGACAACTCGTCCGATTCGCGATATTGGGGTCTCGTCCCGGAAAAATATATCTACGGCAAGGCGTTCTTTCGTTACTGGAAACCGGGAAGTATCGGCTTTCTCGAACACGGCGAATACGACAATATTTCCCCGCCGGCAAACAAAGACGATCTGCGGGCTATCGAAGCCCGATAGGATATTCACCGCAGAGACCCAGAAAAGAATTTGGCCGCAGACTTACGCGGATTTACGGTGATCTGAAAAGAAAGGACGAAATTTACTTTCCTTTCTTATCTGCGTCATCCGTCTTATCTGTGGCTAAATTCCTATTTCTTACTCTGCGTCTCGGCGTCTCTGCGGTAAAATATCTTCCAATGAGGTCAGCAAAAAAAGCGATTCTCGTCCTTGAAGATGGACGCACTTTCAAAGGCGCCTCTTTTGGCGCCGAGGGCGAGGCCTTTGGCGAGATGGTTTTTAACACATCGATGTCCGGCTACCAGGAGATTTTGACCGATCCGAGCTATGCGGGACAGATTGTCGCCATGACCTATCCGCTGATCGGCAACTACGGCGTAAACGATGAGGATGTCGAATCGCGGCGGCCTTGGGTCGAGGGTTTTGTGGTGCGCGAAGCGAGCCGCATCGCGTCAAACTGGCGGTCCACCGAATCGCTTCAACGCTATCTGAAGCGACACGAGATCGTCGGCATCGAGCATATCGACACCCGTTCTCTTGTCAGGCATATTCGCTCTAAAGGTGCCATGCGGTCGGTGATCTCAACGCTTGATCTCAAACCGTCCTCGTTGTTGGAAAAAGTCAAGAACTCGTCGGAAATGGTGAATCGCGAACTAGCGAGCACCGTCACCACCGAATCGGATTACGAATATCCGGCGACCTCGGACGAAAAATATCATATCGTCGCCTACGATTTCGGCGTAAAGACCAACAGCCTGCGCGAGTTTGCAAAATATGGCTGCCGCGTGACGGTCGTGCCTTCAAACCACTCGGCCACAGATACGCTCGCTCTCAACCCCGACGGCATATTTCTCTCAAACGGCCCGGGCGACCCGGCCTCAATGGGTCTGGTCGTTGACGAAATTAAGAAACTCGCCGCAAGCCAGACTCCAATATTCGGCATCTGCCTCGGCCACCAATTGCTAGGCGAAGCCTTCGGCGGCTCGACCTACAAACTAAAATTCGGCCACCGCGGCGGCAACCAGCCCATCAAAGACCTAACCACCGGCCGAATCGAAATCACCGCCCACAACCACGGCTTCGCCGTCGCCGCCGAAACCCTACCCGCCGATGTCGAGGTCACGCACATAAACCTAAACGACCAAACCGTCGCCGGCCTCCGCCACAAAACCCTACCTGTCTTTAGCGTTCAATATCATCCCGAATCTGCTCCCGGCCCGCACGATTCGGAGTATTTATTTGCAAGGTTTATTGACCTGATGAAGAGTTAAATAGAACGAGCTGTTATTTCAAGCACCGACCGAGGCAAAAAGCTGCTTTCTAACCTCATATTCGTTTAGCGACCTGACCACTTGTCTTGCAACAGCATGGCCGAGATTCACGGGTACAGCGTTGCCAATTTGTTTATACACCTCGTTCATCGAGCAAATTGCCAGGTGTCAGGAAAGGTCTGAAGGCGTGCATATTCTCGAATCGTAAAGGGACGAGTTTCCTCAGGGTGACAATGTTCGGTCTGTTTTTGAGCGGGAGAGGTTGTGAGAGTAAGACAGGGTTCATCCCAACTCATCCTTCGGGCCATGCCCGTTTTGCCCCCCTCATGAAAACTCTTTAACATATACTCCTTTTGCACGTCGGGTGGAAGATCACGCCAATAACCTCCGGGAGGAACCATTTCCATAATCTCTCTCTTTCTAGCAGGGTAGGACTAATCTTCTAGATCTTTAAACTTTTGAAACCCTGCCCGCATCAAGAAACTCTCAAATTCATCATCAAAGCTAACCTTCTTATGATGAACTTCTTGATTTGCAATGTACCGTCGCACGCTATCAAGCGAGTCTTCATTCACTGAGACTACAAAATATTCTTCCTGCCATTTAAATTTTGCTTTAGTCAGACTGTTTTTATTGATCCAAAAGGAAGATTCACCCTTTATCAACTGCATGATTTTTTCCAGAGTTTGATCGGTGCCTAAAGAGATCAAACAATGTACATGCTCAATATAGCCATTTATAAAATCAATGAAAATACCTTTCCCCCTCGCATTTTCCCGAATGTGTTCAAAGACTTTGTGACGAATCTCGTCAGTTAAATAAGGAAATCTCTCTTTCGTTGACCAAACAAAATGTAACCAAACTTTAACCCAAGGCATATTGCATTTATGCTCCTTATTATTAAAATAATTTCAGCCTTTAGCTGTCTTTCTTGACTCGTTAAATTGCCTCCAGCTTTAGCTGGAGGAAAGCTAAAAAAGATTTCCGGCTTTAGCCAAATCTCAAGCAAAAAATCAATCATCCTTACAGCTTAAGCTAAAGCTCATCGGAATTGTCTCATCACTTTATTTTGGCTAAAGCCCAATCATCATTTGATCTTTCCACTAGCTAAAGCTAGTGGCAATTTAAAGAACAGAAGAAATAAGATCTATGGAGAACATTTTACAACACCTGTTTGTTTCCAAAAAGGTTCATAAAAATATATAGCAAAATACCATTAATGACTGAAAATAGGCTATTATTATGAGGTCAGAATGAAAAAATTACCGAATAGAAATGAACTAATGTCACCGACCATTGAAGTCATCAATGCGTTGGGTGGTTCAGCAAATACCGATGAGATATATGAGAAAATTGTAGAGAAATTTCAATTGAGCGACTCATTGCTTGAGGTAGTAAATGGCAAAACTGGTCAGTCAGAACTGCAATACAATTTATCGTGGGTAAGGACGATTCTCAAGAACAAGGGGCTTCTTAAGAAAGTCGGTAGAGGCATCTGGGTAATTGCTGACATTAGTCCAAATCAATCGACGAATGAAAATGAACCGCAACTAAAAAAAACGGATGAGCAAGAGGCGGATGAGGAAGTGTTTGATGCAGAAAGCTGGAAACAAGCTGCGATTGACGTAGTAACAGATAAACTCTCCCCCAGTGCCTTTGAACGTTTGATACAACGGATTCTTCGTGAAAAAGGTTTTTCGCAAGTAGAAGTTACGGGAAAGACTGGTGACGGAGGTATTGACGGGAGAGGAATTGCAAAGATTAACGGCATTCTAAGCTTTCACATTATTTTTCAATGTAAAAGATACAAGGGTAAGGTCGGCGCGGG
>JANPCJ010000177.1:0-2413 GCA_031430895.1 Chloracidobacterium sp.
TGAGTTTTCCGCAAGCGCCTGCTGCGGCGGCGCGCGCATCGGCTGTATCCGAAACCACGTCAGCGATCGCCACGCCCACTCGACGGGACCAAACCTGAAGTATTGGAACCACCAATAACTGTAGAGGATCTGTAGGGCGAAGAAGGTGTTGACCAGGAGAAGGCTGAGCCAATTATCGACCCGGATCACGAGACCGAAACCATCCCCGAGCAACGTCATAAGGATCAAGTACTGCATTAGGTAGTTCGTGAGCGCCATCCGCCCCACATAGGCGAGCGGAGCGAGTACGCGCCTAGCGCGGCTCCAGTGCGTGTAGAACAGCGTGACACCAGCCAGATAGAACAGTGACATCCCGATATTGCCGATGAACTGGGCCAGGCGCCAGCCATCAAAAAACTTTGGCAGCGCAATGCCCTTGTCGGCAAAGAAGTCGCCGAAAACATAAAGTGAGCTGCCCGCCAGCCCAAACAACAGCGCCACGCCCCCAACCCAGCCAAGGAAGCGGGTATGCTGGGCCGCGTCGTAAAGAACGCGCCGGCGCCCGGCGTACAAGCCCAGCAAAAACATGCACAGTACGCCGCTGTGGCCACCAGCCTGCCACCATTGCACTGTTCCCAGTTCCTGCGTCAGCAGCGTTCTAACCGTCGCGGCCCTGCTGCACATGTTCTGGCGATAGGCGTCGGTGAGGCCAGGGATCATCTGACACCATGCCGGAGGGTTGGCCTGTGCGGTTGCCGCATTCAACTGCTCGCCCAGCCGCTCGGTTTCGACCTGCTCTGGATTGACGCGAGTCCATATCTGCCCTTCCGGTAACCGTGGCGACATCGGGAACACCAGGACGCCCGCCGCGAGAGCAAGGATGAGCTTCGGTCGCCAGCGGCGCACCAAAAGCAGCAGGGGTGCAAGCAGCGCATAGTCGGTGATGATGACGTAGGGACGAATGAAGACAAAGTACGTCGCCCCGATGAAGAACAGAATCAGGGTCCGCCACAGGAAGCGCAAAATGAACGGCCGCTTCG
Organism: Chloracidobacterium sp.; assembly: GCA_031430895.1. Taxonomy (GTDB): domain Bacteria; phylum Acidobacteriota; class Blastocatellia; order Pyrinomonadales; family Pyrinomonadaceae; genus OLB17. Next base: position 1,020 of record JANPCJ010000177.1, read on the forward strand.
CCTCCTCGGCACGGATTAGCTGGATCGCGAATCCAAGGCCAAAGAGAAAGGAGAACGCGGCTATAAACGACCCGTCCACGAAAAACTCGAGCAGGTTGTCCAGTGCATCTTTGGCGTTCTGACCATCGAAGTTCACCTGAATAATGCCGAGCAGCGCAAAACCCCGCAGCACATCGACGAGCACCATGCGCTCGCGCGGCTGCACCGGGCCTGCTTCCGGAGAGGCCGTCGAAGGTACGACCGGGTCGTCCACCGCGATTCCGGTTGGAAAGGTAGTTTCATTCATAAGTGTCTCTCCTTAAGAGCATGGGCTGGATGCGAAACCATGTTAGCGACCGCCACACCCACTCGACCGGGCCGAACCGGAAGTAACGGAACCACCAGTAACTGTAAAGGATCTGCACGGCGAAGAAGGAATTGAGCAAAAGAAGGCCGTACCAACCCTCGACCCAGATCCCAAACCCTCGCCCGAGCAGCATCGCGAATACCACGGATTGCATTAGATAGTTCGTGAGTCCCATCCGTCCCACATGGGCGAGCGGCGCGAGCACCTGCCTCGCGCGGCGCCGGTGCGTGAAGAGCAGCGTGACACTCGACAGATAGAACAGCGACAATCCAATGCTTCCGAGCGATCGGGCCACGCTCCAGCCGTCGAGAGCCTTGGGGAGCGCGATCCCCTTGCCGGTGAAGAACTCACCGAAGACGTCGAGCGCGTTGCCCGCCAGACCAACCACGAGCCCCACGGCCGCCACCCAGATAAAGAAGCGCGTATGCTGGGCCGTGTCGCGAAGAATCCGTCGGCGCCCGGCGTACAAGCCCAGGAGGAACATGCATAGAACGCCGCCCGCGCTCTTCCACCCCTCCACGGTCGCTACTTGCTCTGTCAACCACGTACGCCATTCCGCGGCATTTCTGCACACATCGCCGCGATAGGCGTCCGTGAGACCGGGGATCATCTGACACAACGCCGGAGGATTGGCCTGTGCGAGCGCCGTGCTCAACTGCCTGCCAACCCTTTCGACCTCAACCTGTTCTGGATTGATGCGAGTCCAGACGTGCCCTTCCGGGACCTGGGGGGACATCGAGAACACCAGAACGGCCGCCGCCAGCGCGATGATGAGGCTCGGCCGCCATCGGCGAACGAAGAGCAGCAGGACCGCGAGCATGGCATAGTAATGCAGAATGTCGAAACCAGAGATGAAGACGATGTGTATCGCTCCGATGAAGAACAGAATCAGGGTCCGCCACAGGTAGCGCAGGATGAACGTCCGCTTCGCCTCCTCCGCACGGATGATCTGGATCGCAAACCCGAGCCCGAAAAGAAAGGAGAACGTGGTGACAAACGACCCGCTCACGAGGAACCTTAGCAGGTTGGACAGGGCAAATGAGACGCT
>JANPCJ010000178.1:0-4331 GCA_031430895.1 Chloracidobacterium sp.
CCCGCCCGTAACGCCAAGAACCCAGTCGCTACCGCTCCCGGTTCTGACAGTTTCGCCGACTGGTCCTCTACCGATTTTCCCGAGAGCTTCGCCCGGGAAACACCAAAAGCCGCGGGTGGCGACATGGCCTTGTTGATGTACACGAGCGGCACGACGGGCACGCCAAAGGGTGTTCCGCTTACGCACGGCAATATTGTCGGCGAGCTTTCGGGCGTCAATGACGTGCTTAAACTTTCTGATAAGGAAAGAATCCTCAGCCTCTTACCGCTCTTTCATGCCTATTTGCAGATCGTAAATCTGTGGGTCGCTACGACATTCGGGCCGCAGGTCGGGTATCTCAAAGAGTTGACGCCGGCCGAATTGAGCGAGTCGATGAAGACCTTCAAACCGACGATCCTTACGACCGTTCCGCGGCTTTGGTATTTGTTTCACAAAAAGATCTTTGACGCCGTCGCGGCCAAGCCAAAGACCGTGCAGATGCTGTTTCGCACGATGCTCAAGGCAAATGGCTTTTTCCGCGACACGCTGGGCGTCAACCTGGGGCGCAAGATGTTTGGCGCCGTGCACGAATCTTTTGGCGGCAATCTTCGCATTGCGATCTCGGCCGGTTCGCGGTTTGACGAGAACGTGGCGGAGGATTTTCACAGGCTCGGATTTACGATTATTCAAGGCTACGGTCTGACCGAGACGAGCGGGGCCGCGACCGCGACGCCGGAGGACGACAACCGTGTCGGATCGGTCGGCAAGCCGATGAAGGGGGCCGAGATCAAGATCAGCGAGCCGGACAAGGACGGCGTCGGCGAGGTTTTGATACGCGGGACAATGGTCTTTGACGGATATTTTAAGAATCCGACCGCGACCGCCGATACGTTTACCGATGATGGCTGGTTTCGCTCGGGCGATCTGGGCCGGATCGATTCCGACGGATTTCTCTACATCGTCGGGCGTGGAAAGGACGTGATAGTTCTGCCGTCGGGCAAGAATGTTCACCCGGAAGACCTCGAAGTCCATTACCTGAAATGCCCGCTTGTCGGCGAAATGGCCATCATCGGGATCGAGGACGAGAGCGAGGCGCGGGCCGGGGCCGAAAAGCTCGTCGCCGTCGTCGTGCCCGATTTCGCGTATCTCAAACAAACAAAGGTCGCCAATTCGAAAGAGGCAATCCGCCACGCGCTCGACAATCTGGGCCGCGAGCTGCCCGAATATCAGCGTGTCCGCGACTACATTATCCGCGCCGAACCGCTGCCGCGAACGGCGACGAATAAGACGAAGCGGTTCCAGCTAAAGAAGGAGATCGAGAGCGGCGAGATCGCAGCGGATGCCAAGGAAGCCAAGGCGTGGGATTTCTCGGCGGGCGAAACCGCGATGGTCGCAACCGGGACCGGCAAAGCGGTGATCGCCGCGATCAAACAAAACGCCAAAGATATCGAAGTCGTTCATCCCGGCATGAATCTCGAGATCGACCTCGGCCTAGACAGCCTGGCCCGGGCCGAGACGTTTGCGGCGCTCGAACAGGCGTTCTCGACCGAGTTCGATGGCGACGAGGCCGCTCAGGCCCTGACCGTCGCAAATGTCGTCGAGATGGTCAATCAGCACGGCGGCGAGGACGTCGAAGCCGCGCCCGTCAATCTCAATTGGGGCGAGATCGTCCGCAATGCTGACGACGATTTCCCCGAGGTCCGCGACGTTCTGCGCGACCGTCCGTTTTTCTCGCCGTTCGCGTTTGTCGTTTATAAGTCGTTCAACCTCTTCTGCCGCGTGTTTATGCGGCTCGAGGTCGAGGGCCGGGAGAACCTGGAAACCGCTCTGAGTCCCGCCTTGAGGCGGCAAACTGCGGAGGGAGGGCCCGCTAAAGCGGGGACTCAAACCAGTTTTCTTATCTGCCCAAATCATCAGAGCTTCCTCGACCCGTTCGTTCTCTGCTCGACCTATCCGTACCGCTTGTTCAAGAACATCTTCCACGTCGGCGCGGCCGAATTTTTTGACAACGTGGTCACGCGCGCCATCGCCCGGATGATGAACGTCGTCCCCGTAAACCCCGACACCGAGTTGATGCGTGCGATGAAGGCCGGGGCCATCGGTCTCAAAAACGGCAAGGTCCTCAACATCTACCCCGAAGGCGAACGCGCCTTCGACGGCGAACTGCACACGTTCAAGAAGGGAGCCGCGATCCTCGCCACCGAACTCGATATGCCGATCATCCCCGTCGCCCTCGACGGCCTCCAAAACGTCTGGGCCCGCAAAAGCTGGCGCATTCGCCCCGCAAAGGTAAAGGTTCGCATCGGCAAACCGTTTTACGCCCGCGAGCTGCTAAAAGCAGGCGAGACCGGCGACCCGGCCTACGAGGCCGTCACCGCCTATCTCAAACAGACTATCTCCGACATGATCGACGATATGCGCAAATAGGTCGTCCGTGTCTTACATTTTCCGTTGCGTATCCCAATGAATCAAGGCAATTTCAAAACCGCGCACGAAGAGGTTGTAAAGCTCGTCAAGACATTTGCCGACAATCACGACAAATACATCGCGTCTGAATATAACGAACAGCAAGCCCGCAAAGATTTCATCGATAAGCTGTTTATCTCATTGGGTTGGGACGTAAATCACGACACGCAGACCAATCCTTACGAGCAGGAGGTAAAGGTCGAACGCTCTGTCAGCGTCGCGGCACGCGTTAAGAAGGCCGACTACGCGTTTTTCCTCAAGCCGAACTTCGCTCAGGAGCGTTTCTTTGTCGAGGCCAAGCGGCCATCGGCGGTTCTCGACACAGCGGACAATTGTTTCCAGACGATCCGTTACGCGTTCAGCAGTGCAAAGGCCGCGCTCAGCATACTTACTAATTTTAACGAGCTTTACGTCATCGATTGCCGTTTCCGTCCGGACATCGAAACGGCGACGAATCACGTACACAAGAAATTTCACTTCACAGACTTCAACGACGTTGCGAAATTTGGCGAACTCTACTATCTCTTTGGGCGTGAAGCGGTCGAGGACGGTGCTCTTGAACGCTATGCCGAGACGCTGCCAAAGCCGAAGGGCAAAGTCGTACTGCGTCGTCTCTTTGGCGACAACTATCAGGAGATCGACGATGCGTTTCTTGTCCAGCTTGAGGTCTATCGCGAAGAGCTTGCGAAGATGTTCAAGCGGAAAAACACGCAGCTTGACAGCGACAGTCTGACCGAGGCCGTCCAACGAACTATTGACCGTCTGGTATTTATCCGTTTTCTTGAAGACAAGCTGATCGAGCCGAGCACGATACTTGATAAGCTAAGCGACGAACCACATCCGTGGAAAAAGTTCATCGCCCGCTCGCGCGAATTCGACAAAACCTACAACGGCATTATCTTCAAGTCGCATCCGGTGATCGACCGTGACGATTTCGTCGTCGATAACAAGGTGTTTACCGACATCACGGACAGTCTTGCGGACAAATACTCGCCGTACCACTTCAATTACATACCGATTCACATTCTCGGCAGCATTTACGAACGCTTTCTCGGCTCCGTCATAGTCGCGACGGCAAAGCGTGCGACCGTCGAGCAAAAACCCGAGGTGCGAAAGGCCGGCGGCGTCTTCTACACGCCGCAGTACATCGTCAAATACATCGTCGAGAACACGATCGGTGCGCTGCTATCTTCCGAGGCTTCGCCTGTCGCCGAGCGGAAAAGCTCCGCTTTTCCGAAAGTTGACCCTAATGATTTGGGCGGCTATGCCGCCGGGGAGAGCGGCGGCATAGCCGCGAAGAATAATCTGGCGGCGGACGGCGAAGCAGAGCTTCGCCGCACGGCGGGCGGCACAGCCGTAGGAAATGAGACCCGGCGAAGAAAGGTCACGCCAGCCGACGTAGCCAAGATGCGTTTCGCCGACATCGCTTGCGGCAGCGGGTCGTTCCTGCTCGGGGCTTACGAATACCTGCTCGCCTGGCACACGAAGTATTACAACGAACGTGCGTCCAAGACGGAGGCAAAACAGGACGGCTGTATCCCAAATGACGACGGCACGTTCGCTCTCAGCTTCGAGCAGAAGAAGGAGATACTCGTCAACAACATCTACGGCGTCGATATCGACCGTCAGGCTTATGAGGTGACGCAGCTTTCGTTGTTTCTCAAGCTGCTCGAAGACGAGACGCAGGGCACCAAACAGCAATTCCTCACCGGCCACCGCGAAACGATGCTGCCAAATTTGTCAAACAACATCGTCTGCGGCAACGCCCTCGTCGATTGGGACATAACCGGCGGCGACCTCTTCGAACAGATCGACAACGAAAAGCAGATCAAGCTCAACCCCATGAGCTTCCACCAAAAATTCCCCACAATCATGCAAAACGGAGG
>JANPCJ010000179.1:0-22659 GCA_031430895.1 Chloracidobacterium sp.
CGACAGGCTGCCGAGCCTGTCGATCAAGACGATTAGCTTTCAACTAGCCCGGTACCGATGATCGTAATATAGTCCGCCTGTTTGTTTTCTACACGACCGATTGCGCAGAGGCCTTTTGACCCTCAGCTTGATTCTTTGTAATGTCGATGAACAGGCTCGGCTGCCTGTTCTACTGTGTCAAACTCTGGTAATGTCATAGCTAATGTCAAAGAAAGGTTTTAGAAGCGGTTTTGTCGCGCTCATTGGCCGGCCGAATGCCGGGAAATCCACTCTTCTCAACCGGCTGGTCGGCGAAAAAATCGCGGCGGTCTCCAACAAACCACAGACGACGCGGCATCGCATTCAGGGAATCGTGACACGCGACGATGGCCAGATCGTTTTTGTAGACACGCCCGGCGTTCACAAACCGGGACATTTGCTGAACCGGCGAATGATGACGGCGGTCCACGACGCGATCATGTCGGTCGATCTGCTTGTCCTGATGCGCGACGCAAGCGTCTCGACCGGCAACGGCGACCGGTTTGTGCTCGACCTTGTAAAACAGGCGGAAAAACCATCGATCCTTGTCCTCAACAAAATTGACAAAATAAGGGAAAAGGCTGCTCTCCTGCCGCTGATCGAATCATACGCAAACGAATATGAATTCACCGAAACCGTACCCATTTCGGCCTCAAAAGGTGACGCCATTGACAATCTGCTTGATCAGATCATCAAACATCTGCCCGAAGGCGAACCTATCTTCACCGACGATGAGATGACCGATCAGCCCGTTCGCAGCATCGTCGCCGAGATGGTTCGCGAAAAGATCCTGATGTCTACCGGAGAGGAAATTCCTTATGTGACGGCGGTCGTGACCGAAGTTTTTGACGAAAGCGAACCACGGCTGACGACAATATTCTGCGCGATTTATGTCGAAAAACCTTCGCAAAAAAAGATCGTCATCGGGAAACAAGGCGCCCGCATTAAAGATATTGGGACAAAAGCGCGCTTTGATATCGAAAAGCTTCTCGGCAAGAAAGTTTTTCTAAAACTTTTTGTAAAGGTTGTCGAAGATTGGCGCAACCGCGAACGCGATCTCGACGACATCGGTATTCGAGCCTAAAGAGTCAGGTCACGGTTTGAATGTCAGATCAGAACCACCTGCGCCTACGGGGTGGTTGAACCCGGCCATTGAGACTCGGTTGTTGAATAATCATTATCTTTGACCACCCGCTGACCTGCGCCAGCCCGCAAAGTTGAAAAGTGAAAGGTTTTGCCGAAAAATGACAATATAGATGCCAGGTATTTTTTTGGAGAGGTTTAATAGGCGGTCATTTGCAACACTTTTCCGGCAATGACACGGCGAATTCAGGGAAGTGATGATAGTGGGTCATTTGACCCACTATCCGAAGGATCGAGTGGATGACCAAAGGCGTTGATGAATCGAAAAACCTGCCCTCCGCGCTTACTCAATCGGGCGGTGAAACCGTTCAAATTGCTCCGGAGGACAAGCTTTTTGCCGGTGACACGGTTCAGATCGGAGCGCCTTTTGACTCGGAACTTGACCATAACACCACGGTTGTTGACAAAAAAGCCGAAGATTTCTCGACGGAAATTGCTCTTGACACCGGACTTGCCTCTCAGGAACCTGATGCAAACGCGTTGGTTCCCGAGATAATCGCTGACGAATCGATCAACACTTCGCAACCCTCCGGCGACTCTGCGGCCCAACCGGTTTCCGAGAGAAGTTTTTCGGAGCCGGTTGAAAATGAGGATACGGCATTGCGGCCAAACAGGCTGCGTACGGCCTTGATATACGGGCTCTTTGCGTTTACGGGTTTGTGGCTCGTAATTAATGTTTACCAATCGAGCCGAATCCAAACCGAGATTGTCGATTGGAAAACCACCCACAGAGACGGCCGTTTGGTCATTGACACGATCGACTCCAAAATCGTCGATAAACTGACAATCGGTGACGAGATTACCGCCCTCGACGGCGAGGCGGTAACTCGGAACGGCAGGCTGAGACAGCTTCTCGAACGGCTAAAACCTGAACAGACTTACATATTGCAAATCAAACCAGGCGACGGAGCGGCGGTGCGCCAGGTTGAGCTAGTGGCCCCGCCGGGTTCGGTGATCGTCGAGCTCAATAAGTATCTCGTCAATTTGATCATTCCGATTACGTTCTTTCTCTGCGGGCTGATCGTATTTTTTTTCAAACCGGACAACAAGCTTGTCGTTCTGATGGCGATGACGTTTGCGCTGATGACGATTGCGGTACCGGTCCTGCCGCTGGTGATGCCGGAATTGTCTCCGCCATTCAACGTCATTTGGAGTGTTGGAACGGTCATAGGATTCATTTTCGCACCGATCATTTTTCATTTGCATTCAGTTTTCCCGGAACCTTCGAACTTCATTCGGCGATTTCCGATATTTGAAAAGCTGCTCTATTTGCCTTGCCTGCTTCTGAGTGTGCCGATTGCGGCGATGTGGCATTTGTCGCTCAATGGATTTTCCTGGTTCGATTTTTCTATCGACCGCCCGATTTTTACACAGCTTCTTTTTTTGCCGCACACGGCCTATCTGCTGGGAACGCTTGTGATCTTGATGGTCAACTATTTCCTTACCGACGCGATTGGCAAACGGCGGGTTCGGCTTTACGCCGCCGGGGCCTTTCTTTCCGTCGCGATGTATTTGTTCGACAAACTGCTGCGCCCGATCGAGTACGCTTTTAACTTTCGCTTGTACGGCGACGATGGCTTCCGATATTTTCTGACCCTGGCACCGACCATGTTTTTGCCCATTGCGCTCGCTTACGCGATCACCCGGCATAAGGTCATCCCCGTGTCATTCGTTATTCGGCGTGGTTTGCAGTATCTCCTGGCTAAGAACGCCTTGCGTTTGCTGTTGCTGCTCCCGGTTTTGGCACTATTGTGGAATGTTGCGGCCAACCCGGAACGCCGGATTGATGAGATTCTCATGCGGAATTCGACGGGATTTTACATCTGCATCGTTCTGGCGGCGGTGCTGATCGCGGTCAACCGTTTTGGGCTGCGCGAATGGATCGACCGTAGGTTCTTCCGCAAACAGTACAAGCAGGAAGTGATCCTTCGCGATCTGGGCGAGGCAATTCAGGAAGCGGATTCGATATCGACGCTTTCGCGTCTCGTAAGCGACAAAATCGACGCGGCGTTGCACCCGTCTAGTATTTACTTGTTTTTCAAGAGTGACGCCAGCGATTCTGATTTTTCACTGAGCTACACCTCGACCGGAGCCGGAAGCGCCGATTTTAAGATAGACGCCGATTCGCCCGTGCTGCGGTTTCTACAGACTGAACGTCGCGCGATCGATTTTGCCGACGCGAATACCGGCGATTTGCCGAGGGCGGAGGAGCGGTGGCTCCGTTCACTGGGAGCGAGCCTGCTTGTCCCGATGCACGGCACCGACAGGAAGCTGGCTGGATTTTTTACGCTTGGCGAAAAACTCTCGGAGATTCCCTACACCGGCGGCGACAAGCAACTGCTCACGTCGCTGGCAAATCAAATCGCGCTGATCCATGAAAATCTTACCCTAAAAGACCGCGTCCGACAGGAGCAGAAGATCAGGACCGAAGTGCTCTCACGCGTCGACGCTGCGAGCCTCAACCTTTTGAAGGAATGTCCGAAATGCGGCCGCTGTTTTGACCGCATAGAGGAACGCTGTCCGGACGACAACGCCGAGTTGACGTTTACGCTGCCTGTCGAGCGGACGATAGAGAAACGCTATCGCCTGGAAAAACTGCTTGGAAAAGGAGCTATGGGAGCCGTTTATGAGGCGACCGACAAACGCATAAACCGCCTGGTTGCCGTCAAAATATTGAGCGGCGCAATGTTCGGAAACCGCGACGCCCTCCGCCGTTTTCAACGCGAGGCGCAGACCGCCGGACGGGTGCATCATCCAAATATCGTCACGATTTTCGATTACGGCGTACTGACGACCGAGGGAGCTTTTCTTGTAATGGAGATCGTTCGCGGCCGGAGCCTGCGACAGGTTTTGGATCGAGAAAAAACGCTAAAGCATGAAACCGTTGTCGAGTGGTTCGGTCAGGTTCTGGACGGCATTGAGGCCGCTCACGCGGCCGGTATCATTCACCGTGACTTGAAACCTGCAAACATCGTGGTTACCGAGAAGGATGGAGAACCGGCCCGGCTGGCGATCCTCGATTTCGGCTTGGCGCGCGAACAGGAATTGACGGAAAGCGTGACCGTACCGGGAACAATTCTCGGAACATTCGGTTACATGCCGCCCGAACAGCTGCGTGGCGAACAATCGGATGAGCGCTCCGATCTGTTCGCGATTGCCGTCATGATTTATGAAGCCGTTCATGGTGACCGGCCGTTTCAGGGCAAGAGCTATCACGAACTTCTGCGCTCAATGTCCGAAACCCAGGTTTTCTATATAAACAAAAAATGGGCAGCGTTCTTCAGGCGCGGATTGGCCGTCGATCGCAAGCGTCGCTATTCAAAGGCTGGCAAAATGAAAGAAGCCCTGAAGTTATGATCGTGAGAGACTCAGCAATTCACAAACCCGAGCAAATAAAAGACGAGCAGAAAGATAACGATTGTAGAAAGACAGCCGCCCCCTAGCTTCCACGCCGCAACTCCGGCGATAATTCCCCTTAACGGTCCCTGCATAATTTCCCCCCTTGTTAACTATTACAATGAATAATCATATACCAATCCTTTAACCATCTCACGTTTGTGTGCAACTCTAATTGGGATGAATGATTGGATCGCCCTGGAAATTACGGTTGACGCCCTTGCCTCCGAAGCCATCGAGTCAGCGATCAACCAGCTCGGCTCGCTCGGCACGGAAATCAATCTTCTCCCAATTCAGCAGCCGCGGGCGCAAATTGTCGTCATCGGCTATTTTGACGAGAAGCCCGACGAAGACGACTTGAGATTTCAAATTTCCGATTCCCTGCGTATATTCGGTTATGATCAGAAAGCGCTCAAGAAAATCGCTTGGTGCAGCGTGAAGGATCGCGACTGGCTGGCGGAATGGAAAAAGCACTGGAAAGCAACCGAGGCTGGAAAGTTTATCATCGCTCCGCCTTGGGAAAATGTTGGGCAAACGGACAAGATCGTCATTCGAATCGAGCCGAACATGGCGTTTGGAACTGGCACGCATGAAACGACGCGGCTTTGCCTGGAAGGAATCTCTCAGATTTATCGTCCTGAACAGACATTTTTGGATGTCGGCACGGGCACCGGAATTCTCGCCATTGCGGCCGCGAAATTAGCCAGAGAGAACGCAGAGAAAACCGTGTTAAAGAATCAAAACCTCTCAGTTGTCTCCGCCGCTAAAATTCTGGCTTGCGACACCGACGCCGATTCGGTCAGGATCGCGCGAGAAAATGCCATCGCGAACGGCGTGGGCGAGGACATCGAGTTTTTCGATGGGTCGATAAACGAACTCATACCAATATTTGATTTTGTATGCGCCAACCTAACTACCGACGTGATCGTACCGCTTCTTCCACTCTTGATTGAGAAGACTCGATCCGTTTTGCTTCTCTCCGGCATTCTGCTCGAACAAAAGGAAACAATTGACCGAGAGCTAAACAAATTTCAAATTTCAAATTTGAAATTTGAAATTGCTGGTGAGTGGATTTCGGTCATAGTCAACCGGTAAGGTGACGGCTAGTGTCTTAAGTAAACAAGCCCGCGCGTACAGCAAGGGCGATATTTTCAAGTTGCGTGTATCGCCCTTGCTTACGCTTGGGCTTGTGCACGTGACACCGACAACACAGATTTAAAACACTACCAAGCGCTCTTACATTGGTTTTTTAGGTGCGGGAACCGCGGACGGGAGGTCGCCGTCATCGGTCATAGTGATAAGCGGCGTTCGAAATTTTGGCTTAACGCGCGGTTTGGCAGATTTTAGAATCGGCGGGCCTTTTGGAACGGTGAATGATTTTGGTGACAGCGATTCTGTTCGTTTCAACATCGTGCCGCCGCGTCCGCCGATCCAAACTCGGTTGCCGCCGCGATAGACGACCGTTTGCAGAACTTTGCTTGTAATATTTGGCTGCACGGCCCATGTTTTTCCGCCGTCTTCGGTAATCAAAACGGTGCCAAGTTCGCCTACCGCGATGGCGTCTAAAAGGCCGAACGCTTGAACCGCGAATAAATTTAATTTCGACGCCGATTCCTGATCCTGCCACGTAGCGCCGCCATCGGTTGTTCGCAGCGTGATCCCGGCCGCACCGACGGCAAAGCCGTTCTTGTCGTCGAAAAAACTCACCGCATACAGGTTTTCACGAATATTTGTTTTCACCTTTTCCCAGGTGAGAGCGCCGTCCGTGGTTCGCAGTATCGTCCCTTTATCGCCGACCACGATGCCGCGTTTGTCATCGAAGAACTTTACGTCTTCAAGCCAGAGGCGTGTGCCGGATTCGAACTGTTCCCAGTATGCGCCGGAGGAGTTTGTGCGGAGAATCATGCCGTTGGCCCCGACAGCAAAACCGATTTTGTCGGAAACAAAACTTACAGCGAGCAAATCATCGGTCACACTCGTGATGCCCTTGCCCCAACTCGCGCCGCCGTTTATCGTGCGCAAAACCGTGCCTTTATCACCGACGGCCCACCCTTTTTGACCGTCAAAAAAGGAAAGCGAATTCAGACTAACGTCGGTGTCTGAAAAAACCGCGAGCCATTCGCGGCCCGCGTCGTTTGTCAGCCAAATGCGCCCACGCGAACCGACCGCGACGCCGATCTCGTCGTTTAGAAAGGCCAGATCGTTGACATCCTCGCGGCCGCCTTCGCTCAAACGCTGCCAGGTAAATCCACCGTCGTCGCTGCGCAGGATCAGACCATTTTCGCCGACCGCCCAGCCCGTAAATCTATCGCCGAAATAGACCGAGACAAGCTTCGGATTTGTCCGGACGTTGAAAGGCAGCCACGTAAAACCGCCGTCGCCGGTGAGCCACGCGACGCCGTTTGAATCAGTCATCGAGCCGTTCAGGTTGTCGGCGAATGAAACGGACAGCATATCGGCCCGGCTGAAAATATTGATCCGCGACCAAGTAATGCCACCGTCACCGCTTCGGGCAACGCAGCCATCGAAGCCCGTGACTATCAGATTGGCGGCCGACAAGTAAGCGGAATCGGAAACGATAGTGCCGGGACACGGATCGCTGCTTTTCCAGTTTTCCCCGCCATCGGAGGTCGTCAGCACCGTGCCGCCCAAACCCACGGCGACGGCATGCTCGGCGTTCAGCGAATCGACGTTTAACAATTGCTCCGACGTTCCCGAATTCTGCGCTTTCCAAGTCAATCCGGCGTCCGTTGTTTTCAAAATGCGGCCATATGTTCCGGTTATCCAGCCGGATTTCAGATCGGGGCCGGTAAATTTGATTGCGGATAGGTGATCGCGAGTTTCAACCGTCACCGGTTTCCACTCTTTCCCGCCGTTGGTCGTCGTCAGAACAGTACCGCGGGCACCGACGACAAAGGCGGTGTCTTTGTCGCGGACAAAAACCGACGAAAAAGTGACGTTGAGCGGCAAGGTCTGCAGATGCCATGTGTAGCCGCCGTCGTTCGTGCGAAGTATTGTGCTGTCCGACCCGACCGCGTACCCGGTTTCCTTATCGGCGGCGAAATGTATGGAATAAAGCGGATTGCCCTGCGGCAGCGGATTTTGCCAGATCCATCCGAGTCCGACTCGCTGAGCAGGCGCATTGCCGCAAAAAATCGCAAGAAGCGCAATAACAGAAAATGTGAAACTGACTAAGCCTCTCCGCATTAATATGTCTCTTTATACTCTGCGCCTCTTTTCCGCCGAGCCGCGGAGTGTTCCCGCGGGCCGCGGACAGTTCCCGCAGGGCCGCGGACTGTTCCCGCGGGTCGGCGGACTGTTCCCGCGGAGCCGCGGACTGTTTCTGCTAGGCCGCAGACTCCCTCGGCGTGAGCGAAGGCACCAACCACGAGGCGGTTTCGACCGATTCCCACTCCCGTCAGACTTCTATAACTCCGATGCCCAAAACGGCTTCTTCCAACAAGGCCTCATCTACAAAGCCAAGCTCCGCCGTCTGCCGCGCCATCGAGTCAGCGACTTCCTGAACGACGTGGCCGCTATGGCCTTTGACCCATTCCCAGGTTATTTGATGCTTTTTTGCGGCGTTATCGAGTCTTTTCCACCATTCGTGATTAGTTTTTCTTTTCCACGTGCCGCCCATCGTCTCGATCACGTACCGCGAATCTGACATCAGCGTCACGGCGCAGGCGGTCTTGAGATGCTCCAACCCGACGGCCGCCGCCGCGATCTCGGCCTGCTGATTTGTCGCGTTGCCGAGATATTCGCCGACCGCTTTCCAGTAGCCTTGAAACCCCAGCACCGCCACTGCAGCCGCGCGCGTCACGCCTCTGCCATTCCCAAGGCTCGAACCGTCGCAGACGATTGTAACTTTCTTCATATGACTGGATGACTTGGAGGGCAAGCATCCCTGCTTGCCCGTTTTCCCTGCTTTGTACACGCGAATTATTTTCCCGAAGACTGGCAAGCAGGATGCTCGCCCTCCAGTCAGATCACCAACACGTTGTCGACATAACTATCAAACGAATCGTCATGTGAGATTACAAATAACTGATCGAAATGCGTGATCCGGCTGATCTGCTGGGCAAAATTTTCTCGTCGTTCGGCGTCCAGATTTGTCGTCGGCTCGTCAAAGAACGCGATCCGAATATCGGACAGTTGCTTTAACAGCGCCAGCCGGACCGACAATGCCGCCGACATCTGCTCGCCGCCGGAAAGGCTTACAAATGGGCGTTCATACCCGTCTTCTTCAAGAATTATCGAATAATCCTCCGCCCATTTCAGCGTTTGCTCGGCGTTCCCGGTGATCTCGCGGAACATCTGATTAGCTTCGAGCGAAACGTGATGGACATAGTTGCGGGCGACACGCGGTGCGGCTTCCTTTAGCGTATCACGGATAAACGCCGTCGCCTCGGCGACTCGTTCCAGACGTTCTTTTTCCTCAAATTCCGAGCGAAGCGACTTTCTTACCTCCGCGAATCTCGCGATCTCGACTGCAAGCTGCTCCTCGCGGCGTTTCGCGGCGTCAAATGTCGCCCGCGTCTCAGCATGCCGCCGTTCAGCCGCAAGCAATTCAATTCTTTCCTTGGCGTGGCATTCAATGTCGTAATCACCTGCGGCTGCGGTAAACTCTCGCTCGGCGGATTCGGCCGTGACGGCGATCTCGCCAAGTTTTTCTTTTGAGCTGTCGAACTCAGCCTGCCGCCGGTCGAGCGACTTCGCATCTGCCTCATTTGTAAGGAAAACACGATGTGCCTCGGCGCTTCTGTCGCGTTCCGCCGTCAGACCTGCCCATTGCACTTCGATTTCCTTAAACTCATCGAGCTGCTCTTCAAACAATTTGCGTTCGCTGTCGAGCCGTTCGAAATTACTGCCGACGCTGCTCAGGCCTTCTCGAATCTCGATCTCTCGTACAATCTCTTTTTCGAGAAAACGGATTCGCGCCGCCGGATCGTCGAGCGACCTGAGCCGCGTTTCAGCCTCGGCGAGGTGTTTATCGGTGCCAGCGTCACTCCTCTGACCTTCGAGAAAAATCTTCTTGTCAGTAAGAGCCTTCCCTTCATTTCTAAGCTCCTCCTCGCGACGCTTACAGGCTTCGAGGACAGCGGAAAATCTCTGGGCTTCACGTGCGGTTCTTACCTCCGCCAAAACAGTCTGTCGGTCAATTTCTAAATTTGAGATTTGAGATTTTAGATTTGAGAATTGGCTCGAGACAAAACCTTCAAGCGTTTCACCTTCGTTCAAATTCAAACATTTTTGCGACAGTATCGGACAAAGCCCGTTCCTTATCTCGCTCTGAAACTTCTCATCGCGTTCGAGACTCGCCCGCAATGTCGCGAGATTTCCCAAAAGATCGCCGTCGCGTTTTTCAAGGTCGCTCAGTCCCGCTCCCACCGCCGATTTCGCCTCGGCCACACGCATTTCGTCCTGATTCGATTTATACCTGATACGCAACCTCTCGAGATTTGCCTCGATACTCTTTATCCGGTCTTCAGCCGAACGGCCCGATGTGATCCGTTCGCGAATTTGGGTAATCTCTTTCTCCAACAATTCCTGTTCGGCGGCCTGTGGACGCAGCAGTTCGATGTCCTGATGGGCTTTGCTCACCGCCGCCAGTTCGCGGTCAAGCCGCTGTTGTTCGGCCTTCACATTTACAATCGCCGTCTCGGTTTTGGTCAATTCGGAACGCAGACGGTCACGCTCTCCGCGTCCGCGTTCAAGGTCATTGAGAAGAGCAAGCGTGGCGAGATGCTTGTCGTGATCGGGCCTGACGGTTTCGATCTTTGCGGCCGCTTCGGTGGAACGCGTAAGGGCCCGCTCAGATTGAGCAAACACAATCTCGGTCTTTTCTTTGTCAGCCCGACTTCGTTCGACGGCCATTTTGAGACCGGAAAGCCGGCGCTCTTGCTCGTCCATTCGACCAACACTCGCTTTCCTGCCCGCCAGATCCGCGGCAATAGATTCTATTTCGCCGGCAAGCGTCGCGGTCTGATCGGCTATGATCTTATGTTCCTTTTCAACCGCCTCGGAACGCGTCAGTTCGCCTTCGGCCCGAGCGATGTCCTCTCTAATCGCTCCGATACTGGTGTCGAGATAACGAGATGTTTCGCGCAGTTTCTCTGCGGCCTGCCGGTATTCTTCAACCATTAATAGGCGGTCGAACGCGACCTTTCTCTCGGTCGCTCCTTCGAGAAAGATTGCCGTAAAGGTGCCTTGCGGTACGCCGATGGCCTGACGGAAAAGTGATTTGAGATCGGTGCCCGGCTCAAGGCCAAGATGCTGCCAGAGAAAGCGAAAGACCTCTTCTTTTTTGTCGGCAATGCGCGTCTGCAAACGCGGATCGGTGACATGATACCCGGCGCCGCTGTCGCGATAGATCACGTATTCACGCTCATCGAGACCGCTTTCGAGTGTGACGGTTACCGCGCCTTTCTTTGCTCCCCGCCGGACGAAATCCTCTTTTTTATACTCGAGCAGGTCAAATAGCACCCATGCGATCGCCTCTATTATCGTCGTTTTACCCGCGCCGTTCTCACCCGTGATGGCAGTCGTTCCACGCGTAAATTCGAATGTTGAACTGGCGTGAGACTTGATATTTTCAAGCTCGATCCTGGAGATGTGCATGGGGTAATTTCAAATTTGAAATTTCAGATTTCGCATTCAAGTTTAGGATATTTTCCGGGAAAGAAAAAGGCTTTCGAAAAACTCTGTTATTAGAGTAAGCCGGAACGGTAAAAGGCGAGAAACAAAAGAATAGTCAGGAAGGCGGTTTACCTCCGCTCTTAAATCGCGCTTAGTTGTCGAGTAAGAGCGGGGGCAAGAGCGCCTTCCTTACTGTCC
The DNA here is from genome assembly GCA_031430895.1 of Chloracidobacterium sp. GTDB lineage: Bacteria > Acidobacteriota > Blastocatellia > Pyrinomonadales > Pyrinomonadaceae > OLB17. The sequence continues at coordinate 11,395 of JANPCJ010000179.1, forward strand.
TATGGTAAATTTTGAATATGAAAATTGAACCCGGGGACACGGTGTTTGCAGTTCTTCACTCGCCACGTGAGAAACTGCTTGGAATTTTGGGCGAGATTAGCTCCGCGGGCATAACGCTGCGCTCCATCGATCTCGGTTATTTCGATGATTGGTGCAAGTCAATCGCTTCAGGCGAAGAGCATCTGCAAATGAGCGATAATTTTTTTCCGATGTGGCGGGTCGAGCGGATCACGCGGGACGAGGCAGCGGTCAGTTTTGCATCGATGGCTGATCAATTTGAGACTCGTACGGGAAGATGCCTATCCGATCAGTGAGGAGATTTTGAGACTGTCATCTGCCGGCTTAAAGCCTTTACAGGAATCTGAAAAATTCTGCCCAACAGGAATTCTTGATCCGTGTTCCGTGGTTTTCTTATCTTGTCGACTAAACTTAGGCGAAATCAACCACGGAACACACCGAAAACACGGACGAAGCCCCGTTCACTGCTTACGGATACTGATGCTCCCATTATTTGTCGTGAGCTTTACCGCGGCGTCGCCGCCGGTGCCGAGTTTCCCGACGATACTCTTGATCGGGCCCTCGCTGACGTTCTCTGTCAATAGTTTTATACCTAGCTCGGGATCGGAGCTAAAGTTCCCCGCTCCGAAAGTCGCTTGAAGCTGGCAGGCCGAGTCAGCGGGAATCAACATGCGAATAGAACCTTTACTAGTGCTGAGGTTATACGAGCCTCCGTTGCGGATAACACCGCTATACAAAACAGAGCCAGAGATCGAACCGACCTCAACCTGGCGATGACGCAGGTCTTGAAGTGAGATAGTACCGCCGTTAGTTTTCGCCTTGAAACTGTCGCCTATCTCGCTCGGGCTTGCTTCAAAAACCAAAATGTTTCCCGTGGTCGTTTCAAGCATCATCGCCCCCGTCGACGCCTCCACGGAGACATCGCCCTGGCCCGCATACGCAAAAATGCCGCCGGAAATATTTCGCAGCGTTATGTCACCTTCAACAGTTTTGACCTCTACTTTTCTGACCGTGTCGATAGTAGTTGTCGTTTCATTGCCCCTGATTCCAATGGTCGCGTTTACCGGAACATCGATCTCTATCTCGTTCCCCGATATACACTCTTGTGGAGCACCATATTTACCCTTGATAGCGACACCCATGACCTTGATCCAGATCGGGTCGCCGGTCCGCGAGCTCTTCTCGCGAACATTAAATCCAAACTTGCTCCCGTCCTGCACGTAAACACGCACTTCGTTCCTGTTCCAGCCGTTTACCTTTACCGTGCCTTGGGTGATGCAAAGCGAAAGGTTTATCGAGCTGTCGACCTTGATGGACTTTTCCGATGTGTCGCCGCCCCAAATCATCGGCATCGCGGGCGGATCGTGTTTTTCCACTCGCTCGATCCTCTCCGGTTTTTCCGGCGGCGCGGGCAAACGAAACTGTGAGAAAGCAAGCACCGGCAAACCCGCCAGAATGGCGGCCATGGCGGCACTCAGCATTAAATTATCAATGATCTGTTTCATCAAATACGGTTAATCGCGGCCTATTTCAGGCTGACCAGCAGCTCCTCTTTCTGCGAGACCGAATTCAGGAGATCGATCTTATTCTGATAGGACGAATACAAGACCTGCTTGGCCGATTCGTTTCTGGGATTGCGTTTTACTTCTTTTTTCATCTTGGCGATGGCGTCATTCACGACCGCCATGTCGCGTTCGTACGCAATGCGCTCGGATGGGCGCATGACACCGCCGTCTTTCTGTTCCTCGACGGTTTTTGCGAGGCTCGAGATTGTCTTGACATAGCTCTCCTCGCCGGGCATATAGACGGTAGAAAAATTCGCGGAAGCGTTTATGGTGGTCGGAGCCGAATTGACGCGCCGTTTTTCCCGACGGTACGAAGCTCGTTCAACTCTGTAGGTCGGAGCTGACGTCGTGTCGATCTCCGGTTCTACCGGAGCAGGGCGTGAGATCAATGTCGGCGGAACAACTGCCGCTGTGGTTTGCTGCGATTGCGATCCGTTCACAGCGATATCCGCAGGAACAGGCGCCCGGTTCATCCAAACCGCCGCAAAAATACCTACAACCACCAACAAACTTGCCGTCGCCGCAAACGACGGCTTTGCAAGCGAGACCGTCAAAAATGCAAACGCCTTTTGCCAGAACGGGCGGTTCGCCCGTTCCGTCGCTATCGAGTCATTGATCTTGTTCCACAGACGCTGCGTCGGGACGAGCGTGTTAAATTCGCGTTCGAGCGCGGAAAATACGACGGCCGATTGATCTTCCGCTTCGGCGAGCATCACAGCGCAGTCATCGCATTGAGCGGTGTGGCCGGAGACTCGAGCCGATTCAGTGTGAGAAACTTCACCATCCAAAAAGGACTGGATAATTCCGATGTCTAAACAATTTTCCTTCATAACCTTTACTTCCCAATCTTCCCATAAAACCGGGAAAACTCTTGTCGCGCGCGAGCGATAAATGTTCCTATGCTCGCTTCGTTGAGGTCGAGGCTGCCCGCGATCTCCTTGTAAGATAGGCCCTGCTGTTTCAATATCAGGCAACTTCTCAGCGGCTCTTTTATCTTGCTCAAAGCCTTGTAAATCTCGTTGACGCCCGCATATTCCTCGTAGTCGATCTCAACCGACTGTGCCGTCATATCGCCTGATTCTTTGACGTAATTTTCATCCCGCGTGTTCGCTCTGAATTTGGCGCGAACGGTATTCTTTGCAACATTTATCGCGACGCGAATAAGCCACGGACGGAGCATTTCACTGTCTGTGATCGAATCCTGATGCTTGTACAAACGCAGAAAAGTTTCCTGCGTAATATCTTCAGCCAAAGCGGCATCCTGCACGACCGATCTCGCCGCACGAAAGACAGTCCGGTGATGAAGCGTAAAAGCCTCTTCGAACTCGATCTTTTCTCTCGCTGACGCCGTCGCTGTTTGTTCGGACATTATGTCCACAAGAATGTCGGTACTCTCGTTCATTTTCAGCACATGAAAAATGCTCTAACCGGAATAGATACACCGCGAATGGCCGGATTATGACAAGAATTTAACCTTAAAACCCAATAATTTTCAATCTCTGAACGATTTCGGGCGGCAAACCGGCTGTTCCGTTCGCGGTCACCAAAAACAAATGGCTGTCGTTCGAATCATTGAGGATACGTTCAAGGTTGGACGCAAGTTCTGTCGAGTGGGCAATTGACGGCTCGGCGAGAGAAAGGAGCTTTAATGTTTCGTAAAGATGCGTGCGCCCCGCTGCCAGTTCGCTCGCCTCGCCATTCATGATGAGCCGGATCTCGGCGTCATCCTGCGAAAAACGAGTGAGCAGTGATGCTGCGACGGCCGCTCCCGACTCGAACTGTTCCGAAGCGACAACAGGCTTTCCGCTTTGCTCTGCGGCGAGCTTTTCACGCAGGGAAATCTTTTTGTCGTCACTTTGCGAGAGACGCGTATCGAAAATGACGGTTACACGCTTTTCGTCCTCGGCGGCAAATTCCCGCACGGTCAATTGCTGTGTCCGCGCGGTAGCCTTCCAGTCGATCCGGCGCGGATCGTCCTGAGGCTGATAGTCACGGAGGCTAAGCAGATCCTGCCCGACACCGCGTTTGTTTGATGTGCGTTTGCCAAAATCCAACGGAAGCTGGTCGGTCTCGGGAACTACATCTACGATCTTCGGGAAAACGATGAGTTCGGCTTCGCGTGCCGGCAAACGGCGCCGGTGGCGAAAGAAGCCGAACGGGAATTTGGTCGAAAGTTCGAAATCCTTTATTAACAGCCGTCCGCGATTTGGAAAAGTATGCTGCGTTCTGACTTCCGCGATATCCCTGGCCGCCAAATAGACAAAATGGTTGAGCGTTCGACGCACGACGGGCGCCCGTCCGAGCCGCGAGGCCGCCCATTTTGGCAATATCGCATCAAGATCGGCCGCCGCGATCGACCGCTCACGCTCTTTGCCGCGCACCTCGACAACGGTTGAAAACGCGGGAAATATGCGTTTTCGGTTATTCATGCTGACCAGTATCGGCGTCGGCTCGCCGGCGAATATTGTTTCGGGAAAACGCATCGTAACATCGAGTTTTTTCAAACTAATGCTCCCGGCAAAAAAGCCGACTGCCATCACCGCGATCAAGAATGACAACACGAGAAAAAGCAGATTATTGCCCGTATTCCAAGCCGAAAAACCAACGATCAATATTAGTCCCAACATTATCGCCCCGCCGGTAGTAAATTCGAACGGTAAATTCATCTGCGAAGCTTCGCGGCCCGCGTTCCTCGCCAGCGGCGGCACGACAAAGATCAGGATTAACAAGACAAAAACCAGCGAGACGCCGGCCGCAATTCCCGCCAGTCTGATATCGCCGACCTGATGTGCGTAAAGCGTCAAACCCGACAGCCCTAAGCCGCCAAAGATCACGACAACGCCAAGCGTCGCGTTTCGCAGGTCGCGGAGGCTGAAAAGCCGGGAAATAAGTTTGAGGTTAATCGCCATTATTGTCTTGCATTTCCGAGTTTCCGAGGGATTCGTGACTGCCTACTCTCGAGGCGTGTCAGAACCACCTGCGGTAGCGGGTGGTTGAACGCGGCTGTTGAATTGTCATTATCTTCAACCACCCGCTATCGCAGTTGGTTCTGACTCGATGCTCAAGCCCTGACATGTATCTTTTGAAACGGACTGTGGCGAAGAGCCAGACTTGAGATAAATGCATTGGAAATTAGAACTTTCCCGCGATTTATGTTCCATTATTATGAAATATGCGGAAAAACTAATGACCGTCTCATATAACTCTTATAGCAAATTATCTCTTATAATGAACTCCACCGCCATTGGACGCCACACAACTTAGATGACATCAATTCGCCTAGTTATTATCGGAGCGGGCCAGGGCGGGAAATCGCTGATCGAGCTTTTTCAGCGCGACTCTGCGGTTGAACTTCTCGGCGTCGCTGACTGCGATGCGAAAGCCCCCGGCATCTCGATCGCCCGCAAGAATGGAGTTCCCACAACTCAGGATTTTACCGAGCTGGTCAAACTTCCACGGATCGATCTGATAATTGACGTAACCGGCGACAAAGAAGTATTTCATCGAATAGTACAGTTAAAAAGACAAGATACAGAACTGATTGGCGGTGCGGCGGCCAGATTTATCAAGGAAGTGATTGAGACGAGGAAGCAATCGCGGTTCTCGGAGGTCCAATACCAGCTTGCGATGCGTGCTGTGGGATCGGGCACGGACGACGAATTTATCATTGGCAGCAATCCCCAAATGCTGGTCGTCCGTGATCTGATCCAAAAGGTCGCTCCGACGCCCACAACCGTCTTGATTACCGGCGAAAGCGGTACGGGCAAGGAACTTGTCGCGCGTTCGATTCATCGCCAAAGTTCTCGCGTCAATTTGCCGCTCGTTACGCTGAATTGCACGGCGTTGCCTTCCACCTTGCTTGAAAGCGAGCTTTTCGGATACAAAAAAGGCTCATTTACCGGTGCGCATAAAGATACGCAGGGACTTTTTGAACGAGCCCACGGAAGCACGATGTTTCTCGACGAAATCGGCGACATGTCGCTCGAAACTCAGGCCAAGCTTCTGAGAACTCTCCAGACGGGCGAGATTCGTGCCGTCGGTGATCACAATAGTAAACATGTCGACGTTCGTATTATCGCCGCGACCAACCGCGAACTGGTGAAGTTAATTCGCGAAAGGCGTTTTCGTGAAGACCTTTTTTATCGCATAAATACTTTTACGATCAACTTGCCGCCGCTGCGGGAAAGAACCGAAGATTTGCCGCAGCTGGCGGAATATTTCCTAAAACGAGCCTGCGCAAGAATTAATAAAAATGTTGGACGAATTTCCCCGTCCGCGATGTCGCTGCTCGGCCAATACCATTGGACGGGAAACCTGCGCGAGATGCAGAATGTGATCGAGAGTGCCGTAATTATGGCGTCTTCCACCGTGATCGAGCCTGAAAATATTTCGCTGCCGATAGATAACAGTCTAAATCAGATTTCTCAAGATCTGAATTTTATGGACGCAAAAGCAAAGGCGGTCGAAAAATTCGAACGACAGGCTCTAAAGCGTTATCTGGTGGAATCACAAGGGAATATTTCAAAAGCGGCGAACCTGGCGGGCATACCGCGGCGAACGTTCCACCGTTTAATGGGAAAACACGAAATTACAAAAGACAATCTTCCGCAACGCCGATAAGACGCGGACGCGCCGGAACGCGGGATTGCCAGCCTGCGTGTATGCGTTCGGACGCAGGCTGGCAGCCCGCGTTCCTACACAAGGGACATAGTTGTCTCGCAAGTGTGCCATAAATGTCTCAGATTTACTTTCAATCCGAATTCTACCTGTCCGGTGAAATTCACCCCAACCCATGCATATACAACAGTTTAAGTGCCAAACCACACCATAATTTCTAACTGGCACGAAAGTTGTACTCGTTATTTTCAAAAGTTATCCATTTAGAGCAAATGGAAGAAGCCAAGTCCAGGATAAAGAAGCCCAAGCATTTATGGCCAGGAATGTTTCCCGGGCTGGTTGCTTGAACAAGGTTCTTGAGACGTGACTTGTGGCAAAGAACGCCGCCTTCCGGCGCGGCACGGGAGTATGGTATCAAAAGATACTCCCGGGGCCCGTATTTTTGGGGAGCTATAAAAGGTTTTAGTTTTGGAGGAAAGATTATGACAAGAAAATCGATATGGATTTTGCTCGTAGTGTTTATTGTAATTGCGCTCACTTCTCACGTCGCATCCGCGCAGGCGAGTACGGAGACGCAACCGCCCCAGAGCGCAACAAACGGTGACGTCGCAGTTGCCGTCTTCTCTAAGAACGCCAACGGCCGGAGCACCGGCAAGCCTGGCGGCGATACGAGTCCCACTGAGAGATTGGAGTCTCAACTCAAAAAGCAGCAGGACGAACTCGATGCCATGAAGGAACGTGTGCTGAAACTGGAGGCAATGCTGACGGCCTATGCCGGAAATAAACCGAGGGCGGAAAGGCCCGTGCCGGCCGACCCGCTTGAGGCGGACTCATACGGATACGAGCGGATACGGGGCAAATCAGTTGCAGCCGATACACCCCGCGAATTGTTGCCAAGCATTGGTCAAATCGGTGCTGAAGTCAACTTGTTAGTTGGCGGAGCACAGAATCCTTATAAATCGAATGCCGGATTTTTCGGCGGTGGTTCGATAAATCTGCCCCTGCTAAAACTTCCGGGCGGAAAGCTTTCCTACGAGATAATGGTCACGCTGCAGCGGTCGAAAACGGACATTCAGGTCACCTCTCCAGTATTTGCCCTTGTGAACAGCGCCCTCAACAGTGCGTTGGGCACCCCCGCGAGTGTCAATAATCTATTCGGACCGTTGCCGATCACCAATCCGGCGGTAGAGCGTTCGACTGTCTTGACGGTCGTTCCGGTGACTTTTAAATATACGCTTACCAAACTCGACCGCTATCGATTTCGACCCTACATCGTGGCAGGTTTGGGGACCTACGTGTCGCTCAGCACGCAAAACCTGACGCAATTCAATGCTAATCGATTCGTTGCCATACCTTCTGTCGCGAACCTTCTGAACACGCTACTGCAAGGACCGCTCATTGGCGGGTTGGCACCCGCAGCCCCGGAGCTTAGGGCACGCGGCATCGGGCAAGGGCAGGGAGACGTTCGTTTCGGTCTAAATATTGGCGGCGGCGTCGAATTTCGGGTAACACGGCGAACGTCGTTTGGCGTTGATTATCGGGTTAATAAGATCGAAGGGCGCAACTCGACGTATTCGACTCTGGCTTTCAAGCAGGGTTTCCATTTCTAAGCCGGCGTGTCGCGGTTTACATCTCGCTTGATAAACAGCCGCGGCGGATAAGCCGTCGCGGAAGGGGTGAAATATGGCTACGAAAAAACGAAACAAGAAAGAGACGATCTCCCGTCGGGAGATGTTCCAACGGGGAAAATCGAAACCGGTGGGGACGCCATCGCAGTCTGGAGCGGGACGGAAATTCGAGGGCGATTTGGCGATCCTTAACGTGGCGCTCGGACTTGAACACGAGGCCATCGCTGCCTATAACGCCGGGGCCGGAAGCAAATTACTCACGGCGGACCAGCTTAAGTTAGCGGTCAGTCTGCTCAATGATCACATTCGTCACCGCGATGTGCTGATTAAATTTATTCGGCGATATAAGGGTACGCCCGTACAGCCAAAGAGCAGCTACGATTTTGGCGCCATCACATCGGCAACCGACATCGTCAAGCTGGCCCACGGTCTGGAAAAAGGCGCGGCTTTGGCTTACCTGGCGAATGCCTACAAGCTCGAAAGCAACGAGATTTTGAGCGCCGCCGTCCCGATTCTGGTCGATGAAGTGCGGCATACCACGGTGTTTGCCCAGCTACTCGGATTGCCGGTCACGGAAAGGCTTAAGGTCTAAACAGAAAGTGAGGGAAATAACATGAGCATAGAACAATTGCGCAACACAACGGACATTCTGAGTTTCCTGGATGACGACAGACAAACGCGTCGCGAAATGCTTAGCCGCCTGGCCGCCACGGCAAGCGTTGGCGTGATCGGTTATTTATTCAGCGGGAAACTGACTGCCGTTCACGGACAAGCGGTCGACGGAGATTTAGGCATTATGGCAGCGGCGCTTTATCTCGAGCACGAAGCGATAGCCGCCTATCAGGCCGGAGCGGAAAGCAAGCTGCTTTCGGACGGTGTTTTAAAAGTGGCGGTCGCGTTTCAACGCGATCACAAATTTCACCGTGACGGTCTGATCGCGACCATCAAGCAGCTTGGCGGCGAGCCACTAGATGCCGAGACGAAATATAGTTTTGGCAGCCTGAAAAGCGAAAAAGACATCCTCCGCCTGGCACGCGAACTTGAGAAAGGAGCGGTGGACGCCTATGCAACGCTGGCCGCAAACATTAAAAACAAGGACGTGCTCAACTACGGCGCCCAGGTGCTGACGGACGAGGTCCGTCACCTGACCGTTCTGAACAGTGTGCTGGGCATGCCGAATTATTGACAGTGTCGGGTCTGTCCGAAAACTGGGTTGTGAAAACAGTGTATTTCCGGTTTTTTCGTGCGTTCCGTGTAATTCGTGGTTGGTTTTTCTGATCAACCACGCAACGCACGCAAAGACACGAAACGAGAATAAAAACACTGTCTAGGAGGTTCAAAATGGCCGCAAAACTGAGTGCGAAGCAGCGTTATACAGCCGGGGTTTTGCCATACGCCCAGATGGGTTATTGGGAGCCGGACTATGAACCGAAGGCAACGGATGTCATCGCGGTTTTTCGCCTGACCCCACAGGTGGGCGTTGATCCGGTTGAAGCGGCGGCGGCGGTTGCGGGCGAATCTTCGACCGCGACGTGGACGGTCGTTTGGACGGATCGTTTGACGGCTTCTGATGTTTATCGCGCTAAAGCGTATCGCGTTGACCCGGTGCCGGGTTCCGAAGGCCAGTTTTTCGCTTACATCGCTTACGATCTGGATCTTTTCGAGGGCGGTTCGATTGCCAATCTCACGGCTTCTATCATCGGAAATGTTTTCGGCTTTAAGCCTTTGAGTGCTCTGCGTCTCGAAGACATGCGTTTCCCGGCGGCGTATATCAAAACTTTTCAGGGGCCGCCGACCGGCATTGTTGTCGAACGCGAAAGGCTTGATAAGTTCGGGCGGCCGCTGCTTGGGGCAACCGTAAAGCCAAAACTCGGTTTATCGGGTAAAAATTACGGACGGGTTGTTTATGAAGCGCTGAAAGGTGGTCTCGATTTTACAAAAGACGATGAAAACATAAATTCGCAGCCTTTTATGCACTGGCGCGACCGCTTTCTGAATTCGATGGAAGCGGTCAACAAAGCTCAGGCGGCGACCGGCGAAATAAAGGGACACTACTTAAATGTCACCGCTGCCACGATGGAAGATATGTACGAACGCGCCGAATTCGCGAGAGATTTAGGTAGCGTCATCATCATGATTGACCTCGTGATCGGGTACACGGCGATTCAGAGCATTTCAAAATGGGCTCGCAGGAACGACATGATCCTTCACCTGCATCGTGCCGGACACGGGACATACACGCGGCAGAAAACTCACGGTATTAGTTTTCGGGTTATATGCAAATGGATGCGGCTGGCCGGAGTTGACCATCTGCATGCCGGAACGGTTGTCGGCAAACTCGAAGGCGACCCGGCGATGATAAAAGGCTATTACGACACGTTGCGTGAGCGAAATACACCGGTTTCGCTCGAAAACGGGCTTTTCTTTGAACAGGATTGGACATCGCTCGGTGCGGTGATGCCGGTCGCATCAGGGGGAATTCACGCCGGGCAGATGCATCAACTTTTGCATTATCTCGGCGAAGATACGGTGCTGCAGTTTGGCGGCGGGACAATCGGGCATCCGCACGGGATACAAGCCGGGGCAACCGCAAACCGCGTTGCCCTCGAAGCCATCGTCAAGGCTCGAAACGAAGGCCGTGATTACATGAACGAGGGGCCGGAGATCCTCGAAAAAGAGGCCCGCTGGTGCTCACCGCTGCGGGCTGCATTGGAAACCTGGAAAGACGTTACATTCGATTACACATCCACCGATACGGCCGATTTTATTGCCGTGCCGACGTCGGCATGAAAGTCCAACAAACTTCAGTTTGTTAAAGGCGCGACAAACTGAAGTTTGTCGGACACGGAGAAAACTATGAGAATAACACAAGGGGCGTTTTCATTTTTGCCGGATTTGACGGACGGGGAGATTGTCAAACAGATCGAGTATTGTCTCGACAAGGAATGGTCGATCAACATTGAATACTCCGACGATCCGCATCCGCGGAACATATTCTGGGAAATGTGGGATCTGCCGATGTTCGACATCAAGGACGCGGCGGCGGTAATGCTCGAATTAAAAGAATGCCGCAAAGCGTTCGCTGATTACTACATAAAGCTAAACGCATTTGACGCGTCACGCGGTCGCGAAACAACGGCGCTTTCGTTTATCGTCAATCGTCCGTCAAATGAAGAAGGATTCCGCCTTGGCCGCATAGAGGGCCGGGGAAGAAATCAACACTATGACATGCGCGGTTACGCGACCGATAAACCCGAAGGCAAACGCTACGTTTGAATTTTCACCGCAGAGACGCAGAGACGCGGAGATTTTTTGGAACTCATGTTAAACAACATGGCATATTTCTTGATTTCTCAGCGTCTCAGCGTCTCTGCGGTTTAATTATCTTGAAAAGATGACCACGGAAAGTGCTAAGCAAAACGAGATTGACCTTGACG
>JANPCJ010000180.1:0-2442 GCA_031430895.1 Chloracidobacterium sp.
GATGGATATCCCCACCCGCTACCGCAGGCGGTACTGACCTCTTTCGTCTGGACACGATCAGCCCGATGCTCGCGATTATAAGCAGTCCGCCGAAGAACGTTTGCGGCGGCAGCGTTTCGCCTAAGACTATCGCGCCGATTACTACCGCAAGCAGCGGCGTTACGAGCGAGATCATCATCGCTTTGGTCGATTCGATTCTACTTAAAAGCCAATAATAAAGCCAAAATGCCGCGATCGTGCCGAAGATCGTGAGATATAGGACACAGATGATCGCCCGCCACGTCCAATTGAATGTTAGCGGATTGCCCTCGGCGACGAGGCTGTAGATGACGATCGCGGGCAGGCCGCAGATCATCTGGCAATAGACCAGGGCGGCGGGATGTAATGATCCGCCCTTTGCTTTGATAAGAATCGACGCCTGGGCTGCCGCGTATGATCCGATCACTACCCCAACGCAGCCGAGAAACGCAAGCAGGCTTTGCACCTTTAGCTGGTCGATAAAGATAATCGCGACACCTACGATGCCCATGCTGACGGCGAAGATCTTTAGCTTGGTAATTCGTTCATTCGGCAGGAAAAACCACGCCAGTATCAGCCCAAAGACCGTGATCATCGCCTGCAAGACCGCCGCGAGTCCCGATGTGATGTATTGCTCGGCCCAAAACACCATGCTGTAATTTATGGAAAACTGCAGTACACCGGTGAGAGCGATCAGCTTCCATTCTTTTGCGGTTTTAGGTAACGGGATTTTCTGAATCCGGATAACGAAGAATAAAATAATGACGGCCAACAGAAACCGCGCGACCGCGAATGTGATTGGCGGCAGGTCTTCGAGACCGATCTTGATAAAGATCCACGTCGTACCCCAAACCAGACAAAGTATTAGCCAGACAATAATCTTCACGAAATTGGGGCACGGACGGCTCGTCCGTGCGTGGAAACCCGGACGAGCCGTCCGGGCTCCAAATGGAATTCAGGAGTGTTCATAGAAGCTGAGACTGGTCTCACCTTGCTTCAGAATACGCCAACGCCGAAGAGAGCCGATCTCGTCCGGCACCTGTTTCTTGGCGTGATGTTCAACTATCAGAATGCCGTCGTCGTCGAGCAAGGTTTTGTTAAACCCGAACTCGTGCAGCACCAACGAATAATCCGCATCGTACGGCGGGTCGAAATAAGCGATGTCCCAAGTTAACCTATGCTCCCGACCGGTAAAATTGTCGGCGTCGAGACCGAGGAGTTCAGTGTTCGATTCGGGAACGTCGAGTTTGTCGAGATTTTCCTCAATCAGCGCGCATGATCTCTTCGACTTATCGACGAATGTCACGAAGGCCGCCCCACGCGAAAGAGCTTCGATGCCGATCGCTCCGGTTCCCGCGCAGAGGTCTAAAAACCGCGTTTCATCGTCGATTCGCGGGGCGAGGACGTTGAATAGAGTCTCGCGCAGGCGATCCGATGTCGGCCGTGTTTTATTGTCCGGCGGGCTTTTGAGCAGACGGCCGCGATATAGGCCAGAGATCACTCGCATTCATTCAGTGTAAGTGAAAGCACTGACGGTCGGCAAAGGCCACGGTTTTGAGTCCCGCGTTTTGAGTCCCGCCTTTAGGCGGCTTCCTGCTCGCGAGACGAGGCCGCCTAAAGGCGTACTTTTTTGTCAGAGCGGGCGACTCTAACCATCGCGGAAGTTTCCTGTGACAGCCGATGTTTTGTTAGATAGTCTTCGGCCTCTTTGCGCCCCGCCATCAGAATATCAAGGTCGCGGACGATATTTCCCAGACGGAAATTTTGAATGCCGGATTGCCGTGTGCCAAGGATTTCGCCCTGACCGCGAATTTCGAGGTCTTTTTCGGCGATCTTGAAACCATCGGATGTTTCTTCCATGATTCCAAGCCGCTGTTTGGCGACCGTCGTTTTTTTGAAATCGGTAAGCAGCACACAAAAGCTTTGTTCGGCGCCGCGTCCGACGCGTCCGCGCAGTTGGTGAAGCTGTGAAAGGCCGAATCGTTCGGCGTGCTCGATGACCATCAGCGATGCGTTTGGAACATCGACGCCGACCTCGATTACGGTCGTCGATACCATAATATCGAGGCGGCCGGCCACAAATTCCTGCATGATAGCCTCTTTATCAGCCGTCTTCATCTTGCCGTGAAGCAGCCCGACGGTATATTGCGGGAAAATTCGTGTTCGTAAATCCTCATACATAATCGTCGCGGCTTTGAGATCTATCTTTGCCGATTCTTCGATCAGCGGATAAACGACATAGATCTGACGGCCGAGCTTTACCTCGCGGTCTATGCCCTTGTAAACGCCGGAGCGTTGATCTTCGCCGAGCACCACGGTCTTGATCGGTGTGCGGCCCGGGGGCAGTTCGTCGATGATCGAAACATCAAGATCGCCGTAGACCGTCATTGCAAGAGAACGGGGAATTGGCGTCGCCGTCATTAC
>JANPCJ010000181.1:0-10165 GCA_031430895.1 Chloracidobacterium sp.
TCGCAGCATTCGCAGGCGCTCGAAGCTTTTTACGCTAATTTCCCCGGCCTGAAAGTTGTGATGCCTTCAACAGCCGCAGATGCAAAAGGGCTTTTGAAATCAGCCATCCGCGATGATAATCCGGTCATGTTTCTTGAACAGGAGCGTATGTACGGCCTCAAGAGCGAAGTGCCCGAGGACGATGATTTCACGATCCCGCTGGGCGTCGCGGACGTAAAACGTGAAGGAGCGGACTGCACTATTGTTGCCCGATCTATGACGGTTCCGCTCGCCTTGAAGGCCGCAGAGCAAATTCAATCCGAGTTTGATGTCTCGGTCGAGGTCATCGACCCGCGAACGATCAAGCCGCTGGACGTCGATACGATCATTAATTCCGTCAAGAAAACAAACCGGCTCGTTATCGCCGAGGAATCACACTATTTCGCCTCCGTCGGCGCCGAGATATCGCACACGGTGATGGAACACGCTTTCGACTACCTCGACGCTCCGGTCAAACGTATTTCGTGTGCCGAAGCCCCGATGCCTTACGCGAAGAACCTTGAGGAACTGGCTCTGCCGGATGTGGCGAGAATCGTTGCGGCGGTAAAGGAAGTTTGCTATTTATAATGGATAAAGCTGCCGCTAAACTCGAATATAAATTGTCGCATCGCCCTATGGGTGTGTTTCAGATAAGGAACACGAAGGAAGTTAAAGTTTTCGTTGATTCGAGCGTGAATATTCCCGGCAAGATCAACCGGCATAGATTTGCTCTTAATGCAGGTCTTCATCAGTGCAAAGCTCTACAAGCAGATTGGAACGAATTAGGCGAGGATGCTTTTGAATTTGAAACGCTAGAACCGGTCGAGCCGCGTGACGATCCCAATTACGATTACCCCGGCGATCTCGAAGTTTTGGAAGATCTCTGGCTCGAAAAGCTTGAACCTTACGGCGACAAAGGTTACAACGAACGAAAGAAGACTCGCGAAGAGCGATTGAAAATGATCGTAGCGAACCGTCAGAACCGGGAGCGGTAGCGACCGGGTAGCTTGCACCTATTCGTGCAAGGAAGAATGAACCACCCCCGTCAGCCAAAACGGCTGACACCCCTCCTTCGTAAGGAGGGGAGCTTTTTAAGGAAATTATGGCGGAAAAATTCTTGATGCCGAAACTCTCGCCCACGATGGAAGAAGGGCAAATTTCGCGCTGGGTCAAAAACGAGGGTGATTCATACGAAGCAAACGAAACCCTCGCCGAGGTCGATACCGACAAAGCGACCATGGAAATGACCGCGCTTTCGGCCGGTACGCTTCTCAAAATTCTTAAAGCCGGTGGCGAGACCGCAGCGCTTGGCGAGGCGATAGCGATCATCGGCAAGGCCGGCGAAGATATCTCATCCCTGCTGGCGGAAACAGCGGCAAACGGCAAGCCGCCGGAGTCAGAACCACCTGCGTCAGCGGGTGGCACGACCGAGGCGACAAACCCCGCCGAAACAACGAAGGAAGCTCCGGCGACAGCCCCTACGACATCTCGAGCCACGGAGCGGGAACCTGAAAAGCCTGCTTCCAATGATGGCCGCCTGATAGTTTCGCCAATAGCCGCTCGAATGGCGGCCGAAAACGGCGTCGATCTAAAAACCGTTAGCGGCACGGGCCCTAACGGCCGAATAATCAAGCGCGATATCGAGGCTGCGATAGAAGGCAGCCGTAAGCCGTCAGCTATAAGCGGTCAGCCAAGAGAATTTACGCCATCGACGGTTGTCGGAGCATCGGCCTACACCGATGAGAACACCTCGAAGATGCGGCAGATCATCGCAAGTCGTCTTGCCGAATCCATCGGCCCGATCCCGACGTTCTACCTGACCGTCGAGATCGAAATGGACAACACGCTGGCGCTTCGCAAGCAAGTCAACTCATCCGTAGGTGAAGACCAAAAGATCAGCGTCAACGACATTGTCGTAAAAGCCGCCGCGATGTCGCTGGTCAAGCATCCGTTCGCGAACGCGTCATACCAGGACAAGACGATCCGCTTTTACCAACAGGCCGACATCGGCGTCGCGGTCGCTATCGACGAAGGTTTGATCACACCCGTTATTCGCGGGGCGAACCTAAAAGGCTTTCTTGAAATCTCCGCCGAGATAAAGGATCTTGCCGCAAAAGCAAAAGCCAAAAAACTTCAACCCGAAGAATACACCGGGGCGACATTCTCGATCTCAAATCTCGGAATGTTCGGAATAAAAGAGTTTACAGCCATTATCAACCCGCCCGAAGCCGGAATTTTCGCCGTCGGCGGGGCCACCCCGACACCCGTTGTTCGTGACGGCGAGATCGTCATTCGAAACATCATGAATGTCACAATGTCCTGCGATCACCGCGTGATCGACGGCGCGACGGGGGCCAAGTTCCTGCAAACCTTCAGGCAAATGCTCGAAAGCCCGGCAATGATGCTTTTGTAAGTTTGGAGTTCCGCCTTCAGGCGGCTTGGTGTTACGGTTTTTTGGCCTTTTCAAGCTCCTTGGCTTTCTTTCGATCTGTAGCTTCGTTTACCTTATCCTCCATTAGTGCGTACGAATCGGCTCGCTGATCATGAAGGCTGGAAAGAACGCGGGGATCTGTCGCGAGGCCGATCGCCTTTGTAATATCCTTCACTGACCGTTGAAAGTCTTGTTTTTCGAAAGACTCCATTCCCTTCCAATAGTATGCACTTCCCCTTGCTTCATACAGTTTGTATTGGTTCGGACTCAACATAATTGCTTTCGTGTAATCGGCGATAGATAGATCAAACTCTTCAAAGTGCAAGCGAATAAGCGCCCGTTCCTTATATGCTTGTGAGTTGTTGGAGTCGAGCAGAATCACTCTATTGAGATCTGCCAGCGCCTTCTTGTTGGTCTGGTCGAACTCGGGCGACTCCATATCGATCCCGATCCCTTTCGTCAAATAACTAAGGGCCCTTGCCAAGTAAGCCTCTTTGTATTTAGGATTGAGTTTTATCGCGTGGCTAAAGTCCACGATTGCCTTTTCTGCTGACACGCCTTCAGATTTAAGTTGTCTAAGAATTTCGACAGCCGAAACATCTTGGCCAGCAGGCGTTTTTGTTTTGACGGAATCACGGGATTTGCCGACCGCAGTCAGCACTTCCTGAGAGGTAAGACAACCATACGCAAGGCCGCGTTTGTAAAACGCACTCGCGTCTTTCGGATTTGCATTGATCGCATTTACCGCAACCTTCATTTGAGCAACGCAGTCATTCTGCGGAGTGGATTGCGCCGCACTAATCACAAACACCCCGTTCACCGTGAGAGCAATGCACACAGATAGAACACTCTTGAGACACGACAAGAAATTAAACATAGACTTGGCCTCCCATCAAATTTGAATGGGAGAAGCTTAGCACATTGTTTGACTGAATAGGATGAATGTTTTTCACTCCCCTAATGTATGATTATTTTTTAGCTCCTGCTTCTCGTTTCCAAAAAGGACAATGAAGGTAAACTCACCGAATGCACCGCATTTGTCGTTATTAGCTGTTCAAGCTTTTTTCGGCTCGCTTCCCGTTATCGCAAAAGTCGTTCTCAACGTCATCCCTGCCGTTTCGCTCGTCGGGTTCCGCGTGGGCATCACTGCCCTAGTTCTGGTTGTGTTTCAGGTCATTCGCAGCCGCGTTTGGCTTGAAGATAAAGGCGACTATTGGCGGCTGGCGGTTTTGAGCCTTTTTGGAGTCACGTTTAATCAGCTTCTTTTTATCACCGGTCTCTCGCTGACGAAAGCGTCGAATACTTCTCTGCTCGCGGTCACGATACCGATCTTTGCTCTGACCGTGGGATCGGTTATCGGCGCGGAAAAACTGCGACGAATAAAGGTCATTGGAATCGCTCTGGCCGCGATCGGCGTGATTATTATTATCAATCCGCAAAACGCGTCGTTTTCGCCGGAAACTACGCTTGGCGATGTTCTGATCATCTGTAATTCGCTGTCATTTGGAATTTACGTCGCCACGTCAAAGGCGGTGATAACACGCAACGGGGCGTTTCGCTCGATGATGTGGGTGTTTGTGTTCGCGGCGGTTGTTTGCGTTCCGTTCGGCGCGTGGTCGTTTTCAGGGGTTGACGCGACGGCGATTGAACCGCTTGTCTGGCTACTGGTAGTACATATCGCACTCGTTGCTACAGCCGCGCCGTATCTGTTAAACGCGTGGGCAATCGCGAGAGTCAATCCCTCTACCGTGGCGGTTTTTATCTACCTGCAGCCGCTTATCGGCTTTCTTCTTGCGGTCGTATTTCTGGGCGAGCAGATAGATTTCACGTTTATCCTGGCGGCGTTTTTGATCTTCGCCGGTGTTTTCCTTGTTTCCCGAAAATTCGTGCCCGCTGAAGCCTAGAACTTGCATTTTGCGTAACTTACGTCTCTAATCAAGAAAAATGGCGACTCAGATCACACAAATCGATCTTGACGACCGGCGCCGAACCATTCTGCGCGTCGAAGGCGATATGCTGCGAGATGACGCCCTTCTGATCGAAAAGCTCGCGGCGGGAATTCATGCGAAAACCGGCAACAGTGTAGTTATCGACCTCGCCGATCTCGATTTTCTCGACAGCGAAGCGGCTTCAGTGCTTAAACGAATCGAAGATCGAGAAGAGTTTGAGATCGAGGGTGTTGAGATTTTTCTCCAATCTGCGGTCGATATGGCCGAGCGTTCCTAATATAGACTCGAATATCTGATTACAATGGGGTTATTTTTTTTTCGGAATAGCTGATAACTGATAGCTGAAAGCTGATAATCAATGAGCGATTGAATTATCAGCTATCAGTTATCAGCTATCAGTTATTCCGGATCGTTCTTGTTTCACGATATGCGAATTGCCGGGCGCGACTTTTTCCCAGAAACCATTTACATTGGAACCAATGAAAACGCAGGAGATAGCTGACTTTCTTGGTGCCTCGCTGGAAGGCGACGCGGATGTCGAGATTACTGGCGTGGCGGACATTGACGATGCAAAAAGTGGTCAGATCGCCTTTCTCGAAAAATTAGAGGCAGACATCACAACGAAGGCGGATTGCCTCATAGTCCCGCTTTCGTTCGATAGAAATACCGCCATTACTCTGATCAAAACAGCAGCTCCCAAAACCGCGTTTGCCCTGATCGCCGCCGAACTTCATCCACCAAAACAACGCACCCCCGAAATCCATACTTCCGCAATCATCGCGGAAACGGCCTCGATAGGCAACGGGGTTTTCATTGGAGCGTTCACCTGCGTTGGAGAAAATTCCAATATCGGCGACGGCACACAGCTTCGATCGGGCGCCAAGATCGGCGATGATATAACAATCGGCAAGAATTGCCTTATTCATCCAAACGTCTTTATCGAAGACGGCTGCACAATCGGCGACAATGTCATCCTCCACGCGGGTACAGTGATCGGGGCCGACGGCTTTGGATATGTCCGCGAAACTGATCGATATGTAAAGTTTCCACAAATTGGCACCGTGGTGATCGAAGACAATGTCGAGATCGGCGCAAATTCCTGCATCGACCGCGGAGCGCTTGGTGAAACCCGCATCGGCGAAGGCACGAAGATCGACAACCTGGTGCAGATCGCCCACAATGTGCAGATAGGAAAACGCGTTATCATCGCCGCTCAAACGGGCATCTCGGGCAGCACCGTTATCGAAGACGATTGCGTGATCGGCGGCCAAGTCGGAATGGGTGACCATGCCCGCGTGATGAGCGGGGCAATTATCGGTTCTCAAGCCGGTATCTTGCCGGGCAAAATAGTCCGACCGGGTGTCTGGTGGGGTACGCCCGTCCAGCCGCTGGCCGAATACAAACGTCAAAACGCCCATGTCAGGGGTTTGGAACGACTAAAAAACGATGTGAAGGAGCTCAAAAAACTCTTGAAAAAGTAGCAATTTCTTCCGCTCCCGACCCTTCCCTGTCGGGGAAAAACAATGAAAATAATTTCAATGCTTACATTCGCATTTCTTTGCGCGACGGCCGTAAATGCCCAAAACCAAACCTCGCTCGATCGATACCTCAATGCCGTCGGCTCAACTACGAATTGGAAGCTCTGATAGCCGCGAGCAAGGAAAACTAGTCACCGACATGACTCTCTATGATCCGCAGAATGGCTTCGGCGGTGCGTTTTGACGCTCCGCCGCGGCCAAGTTTATCGGAGACAGATTTTAATTTTGTACGCATCGCGGTATTCTGCTGAGGTGCCAGCAATGAAGCAAGTTCCATCGAGAGCGTCTCGGGTGTGAATTCGGCTTGAATCAATTCTTTTGCCACCCGTTCCTCGGCAATCAGATTGACGAGACCGTAATGCGGCACGTCGATGAAGGGCTCGAATAAAGCATAATTCAGCGGTGATGTTTTGTAAACGACAACCATCGGCGTTCCGATAATCGCCGTTTCAAGCGTCGCGGTGCCGCTCGCAACCGCCGCTGCGTCGGATGCATTCAACGCGTCATAAGTTTCATTGTCGACAATCGTGATCGCATCCGGAAGACTATTATTAATCTTGCGGGTGTTTTTCAAAATTTGCTCAACGTCCGATAGATTCTCAACCGTTGATACCGCGATAACAAATTGGACATCCGGCAACTGCTTCTTCAAACAGACTGCGGAATCGAGCATTACCGGCAGGATGCGGACGATTTCTTTATGCCGGCTGCCGGGTAGCAACGATATTATCTTTCGCGACGCATTTACACCGTGGTCGCGGCAAAATTCATCTTTCGAACGCCTGGCGCGAACCTCGCGAGCTAATGGGCTGCCGGCATATTCTACATTCGTCACGCCTCGCCGCTCGTACCAAGCCTTTTCAAATGGGAGTATCGTTATCATAAGGTCGATATACTTCTTGACCGTCGAGATGCGGTATTTGCGCCACGCCCAGAGTTGGGGCGAAATGTAGTAGATAATCGTCAGGCCTTGTTTTTTCAGCGATTTGGCGAGTTTGAGATTGAATTCGGGAAAATCAACCAGAATGACGGCGTCGGGTTTCCGCTCCTTCGCTGACCGTTTAAGTGCCGCTGAGGCATGCAGAAACATAGGCAACGCGCGTCCGATCTCAGCCAGGCCGACGATTGAAAGCTCGTCTGATTGGACGACCGCTTCAACGCCGACCGACCGCATCTTTGGCCCTGCCGCCCCGAAGAATTCAAAATCCGTTTCCGGCTCTGCATCCCGGAGCGCGGCAATGACCTTGGCTGCGTGAGCGTCGCCGGAGGCCTCGCCCGCGACGATCATCATCCTGCGTGTTTTCTTCATTTTACTCGTAAATGGCTAATGATAAATGATATATCCGATTTGTAAAATGACAACCCGTTTCCCGCCCCTGTGCATCAAAGAACTTGATTTTGAATTAGCATCGTCCGTAATTGTCTCGCGTATGGTTGCGGAACGCTCGTTTAGCACATAGAATTGAGTGTTTTGGGCTTGTCCGCTTACTTTGCGGTTTGCTTTTTTAATACCGGTTTTACGAAAATTTGGAGGAGTCTCTGTGACCTTTCGCCTTTCATTTCTTTTTATAGCACTTGTTATATTTCTCGTTACTTCCACTGCGCTCGGGCAGATCGATTCGGTGATCGGCCAACTGTCGAATTCTGCCGCAGAATCGTTTGCCGGCGGAATTAGCGGAAATGGACGCTTTATCGTTTTTGAATCGCGAGGCGACATCGCGACGGAAAATCCGCGCAACTCCGACAATAATGTCGAGATATTTCTGTTCGATTATGCCCAGCGGCGCATATTTCAGATCACGGATACAAAGAGCGTCCTTTTTAACCCTGGCGCGGCGACGACCTTCAATAATATCCGGGTCGAGATCGTAAACACACGTCCTGTAATTAGTAACGACGGACGCTGGATAGCCTTTAGCTCAAACGCAACGGCTTCGACGCCCGCACTGCCTGACAACACGAATCCAGGCTTGTTCGACGGTAACGCATTCACATCACCGACGCCAACGCCGTCACCAACACCCACTCCGACGGCGTCGCCAACACCGACCGCGACTCCAACACCAGCCCCAAATCCTCTGACATCTGACGGCAATCTCGAGATGTGGCTCTACCTAATTCCTACGAATGCCTCGGTAGCTGATCTCTCGGCCGGTGACGAGATTCCGCTGACAAATCTCGCGGGCGGCGCCTTTACAAGGGTGACTAACACGGCGGCGAGTCAAACTCCGCGCGCGGGCACCTCCGACACCGGGCCGTTTGTAGCCGATGACAACCACGATGCAAGCATCAGCGACAATGGCGGCGCTATCGCTTTTGTTTCGACCCGCGATCTCGTGCCGGAGGTTGGCAATTCTTTTCTGGCCAACGAGGACAACGATGAGATTTTTACATACGTTCGCACCGGGGCCGTGTTGGGCCAGGTAACGAAAACGCCACGCGGGTTGATCTCCAATCCGATTTACAACAAGAACCCGACGATTTCGGGGAATGGACTGCGCGTGGCGTTCGCGAGCACCGGTGACAACCCGATTGTCGGCATGACCGGCGGCGTAAATCCATCGACGAGCCGGAACGAGGAAATATTTTTCTCTGATCTCACCACCTCGGGTGCGGCGACGGGAACAAGACGGCAGGTGACGACCACCACGCCGACAAATGCCGGCGATCCCGTCAATATTCTTGATCTGGGACGCAGGATGAGCCGCGACGGCCGTTACATCGCGTTTGACTCGTTTGCCGATCTTGGAACGACGCCGGCCGGAGCCAATTCCACGGCTTTTGCTCTTTTTCTTTATGACGCGACGAATAACACTTTTAGGCAGATAGGCCCGCGAAGCAACGCCGACACGGCGGCCCAGGGAGGCGACATTGCGCGTTATCCGGGCTTTACCGATTACAACGCAAATGGAACGCCATCGACCCTGGTTCTCGAAACTCGTTTGAATATCAGGGCGGACGGCACCATTCCGACGACCGCGTCAGACGGTCTCAATCCAACCGATGTTCGGCCCGCTCAGATATATTCCTATCCGCTGGATATGCCGGCGGCGGCGGCGACGTTTACGCGGTTGGCTAATTTTCCTTCGCCAAATTCCTTCCTCGCCTCGACACAGTTGCTGCCTAGTAATTCGCAGCAGCGAATGGCGTTTAATCTTGCCCTGACGGAACTTGGAACCGGGAATTTCGATCAGCAATCCGAGGTTTTTTACTACATCAGACCGACGGCTGCCGCCCAGACACCGGTTACCATCAGTGTGGCAACGGGTGCCAGCCGAATTCCGGTTTCGCAAACGGCTCTTCCCACCCCGACGGCAACGCCGACGCCCAGCCCTACCGCCACGCCAACTCCGACACCGACGCCGACGCCGACGCCAACACCTTCGCCGACTCCGACCGGATCGCCGACGCCGACGCCCACGCCCGTGCCGACCCCAACTCCGGTTACGCCGGCAGCGGTTTTTGGCGTTGCTCCGGGTATGCTGGCGATTCTCGATTATCAGTCCGGAAGCGACCGGCCGGTGGTCGCGCGAACCGCGGCTGGTTCCCTGTTAAGGCGCTTCACACTGCCGATTGAGCTGAGCGGCGTGACGATGACAATTAACGGCGTTGCCTGCGGCCTCAAAACCGTCGGTCAAAGACGAATAGAGTTCGTGGTTCCGCCAGGGTTTAACCCCGTGTCCGCTGGGTCGATGCTGCCGTTGGTCATCAATAATAACGGCCTCGTGTTAAAGACGATGATTACCCTCGTCCCCGCTCGTCCCGATATATTTAACACCGCGATGTTTGCCGGTCCGGGTGGCCGGGCGAGGTTGCTTAATGTGACGAATACAGTTTTCACCACCGAACCGTTTAGCGTCAGGACCGTCCGCCGACGCGGGGGCCGCCTCGTTCCCAGCGTTATCCGCGTCTTTCTAACCGGAACCGGCGTCGAAACTAGAACCGCCTCTGAAATTTCGATTAGGATTGGCGGGGTTACCATCCCCGGTGCGGCGACAAATCCAGTAACTTTCGAGCCCGGCGTCAATACCTTCGACTTCAATTTACCGGCCGACCTGGAGGGTGCCGGAGACCAACCTGTCATCGTAACGATCTCCATAGGCGGCACGCTTTTCCAATCGCGCCTTGACGACACCGCCGCCCGCATCTTTATTCTCTAAATCATTGCGGAAGCCCGCGCGTGTCAGTAGCCCGCACGTAAGTAAGGGCCTCGACGGCCACCGAGCCCT
>JANPCJ010000182.1:0-12487 GCA_031430895.1 Chloracidobacterium sp.
GTGACACGGCTCCAAACCGGCGGAGTATCAATCGGAATCGCGGCGGAGTTGGCCGGACATTCGCGGCTCGAAACGACGCAGAAGCATTACACGTCAACCGATAACGCGGCTGTGATCCGGGACGCGACCGCAAGGATAAACGCGGCCAATGATGCCCGGCTTAATCTTTGGCCTGATACTATCGAATAATCAAACTTCAACCGTCTTACGCTTCGGAATTAGCTACCGAAGCGGACAACGCCGATTCTCTGACGGCGCTGACGGTTGATCCCATCTATCAGAGATTGGAGCTAACAGAGAGGTTCTAAATGGCAAGGAAAAGGAATGGGCTGGAAGACGCTGAAAAGTTTAAGGGACATAAGGTTATCCGTCAGGGACTCACGACGAGTGTATTTACGCGACCGAAGCCGCGTAATCGCCATCGACGCCCCCCCATGGATGCATACCAACCCCCATGGATGCATAGCAACCTCATGGATGAATGCCAACCTCATGGATAGACACCAACCTCATGGATGGATACCAACGTCACGGATGCATAAAACAACCCCCATGGACACGGGCGTTCCGATTTCTTATTCTGGTCCATCGGTATTAACTCCTTTTGCCGTTGGTTTCATTCGATCCTGTCCAGGATCGCGGTTTACAGAAATGAGCTTCCAAGTCGGCGGGCCTGTAGCATACGAAGGCGCCCAACCGGACAAAAGGCAAGCCCTTTTTACGCGCCCGTATCAACGTAGCCTTTGACATCGGCCATTGCTCCAAAACATCCTTTTCGCGTATAAATTCCGTTAATTTCATATAATTCAAAACCAGCCATTTGCTTAGTCTTGACGTTCAGCGTAAAAGCACAAAACGCCGTGCAAATCCCTGCACAGCGTCTATAGAACACGACCTTTGAATTTCCTTACGAATTTCCCCAGCTAGGGATTTTTTTTCTTCCTTCCTCTACCAGAAGTTTTGAGCCTTTCCTTCCATTCGTCGAGGAGTTTTGTATCAGCGAAATTCCGAATATTCGAAAACTCATCGGCAATATTTTTTGTTGAGATGTATCCGGTCAACTTCGTGATAAACTCCGCCTTCCTTGTATTATCGGCGGTCTTAAATTCCGGTATGAGTTCTTGCAACAGATAAATCGCCTGTTTGCGGGTGAACTGATTTGGACGGTCAGCCTCCTCTGGGACCGCCTGCGCTACGCTCAACTCAGACTTCATGCGGACGAAATCAAGTTCTGCCCATTGCTCCATTGTGTAATAACCAGGTCGGCCGCCGGATTTTGGAAACCTGTTTGCTTTACGTCCGTCGAGTCGCCTTTTCAAACTTTCCCGATCCCACGCTTCACGTTCCGCTTCCGGTTGCAGCCGTTCTATCTCCAGATTGCATAACCCAACAAATGGGTCGTCAGGTGGTGCCATTGTGCGCGTGATTGTCGCCTGAATTACAGCCTCGCGTAAGTACGCAACCTTTTGTGTAGCACTCCAAAGATGCTTGTGAGTGCACTGACCGTTAGGACATTTTCTCCCTTCCGACAGCTGTTTGCGGATCGCTTCAAAATTCCAATTAAGAAAATCGTGCGGGATTGGCTCGTTTGGATACCTTTTCCCTCTTTGAAAAGTTTCAATCTCTGATTGAGCATCAACTGTTGAAAACCCCGACGATGCATCCGGCTTCGGTTCTTCTGGCTCATTGAACGGTTCGGACCAATAATCTCGATTGTCCCACTCCAGCATATTGTAGTGTGTGAGAATTTCGTCGCGACAGATCATCATCGACTCATCACAGATTTCTTTCGAACATTCCCAACCTATTTAGGTTTCATTTTTTCTTACAAATGCCAAAATATCCGACATGGCCCGATTGCTTCGATGAGGTCAAGCAGATAACAATTACCCACCTCAAACGCATGGGCTATATTCGCTCTGGTTCGATGGTCCGCGGGTCTATCCGATGGACACGGTGCGGGAGTCCTTCCGGTTCAATAAGCGTAACTGTTAGCCTTCCGGATCGGTACGTTCAGCTTGATTATAACTACGGCGATAAACCGATTAGCTATCGTGTTCAACTCGAAAGCATTCCGAAACATTTTGGCGGCTGCGAGTGGTATTTCATTTGTCCGGCCACGAGAAAACGATGCCGGACGCTTTACGGAATAGGCGAGATGTTCCTTTCACGCTTCGCGTATCCTTCGGGAATGTACAGCGCTCAAACCGAAAGTAAGCATTCGCGCGAAATGCTAAAAACGTTCAGATGTCTCGATCTTCGGCGTGACTTTCTAGGCAGGCGCCATGCTCGAACGAGCTACAATGGCAACCTCACAAGGCGATACCGCCGGATACTCGCCAAAGAAGACAGCTTTAATCCAAGCGTGATTCGGCAGTTCCTCAACCGGCCCTAGAATCCCCATCTTTGATCGACTGCACACTGCGATGGGTTCTGAAGTAGCCGGAACCGGGTAAGTTCCTGTAAAATTAGCCAGAACTTCCAATGGCTATCAAAAAAAGCGAACTCTACTCTTCCCTTTGGGAATCGTGCGACCAATTGCGTGGTGGCATGGATGCTTCCCAATATAAAGACTATATTCTCGTCCTGTTGTTCGTTAAATACGTTTCGGACAAGGCTAAGAGCGACCCGAACGCACTAATTGAGGTGCCGGATGGTAGCAGCTTTGATGACATGGTTGCGCTCAAGGGAAAGGACAGCATTGGCGATGACATCAACAAGAAAATCCTTGCACCATTAGCGGAAGCCAACAATCTAAGGGGCATCATTGATGCAGCCGATTTTAATAATCCTGACAAGCTTGGCAGAGGTCAGGAAATGCGTGACCGGCTCTCTAATCTGATAGCGATTTTCGAACGACCTGAACTGGATTTCTCGCAGAACCGCGCTGAAGGTGACGACATACTTGGAGACGCTTACGAGTATCTAATGCGTAACTTCGCAACAGAGTCCGGCAAGAGCAAAGGTCAGTTTTATACACCGGCTGAAGTCTCTCGAATCATGGCGAAGGTTATTGGTATTGGTGACTCTGTTCTCATTAAGAAGAATATCTACGACCCAACATGCGGAAGTGGCTCATTGCTCATACGCGCAGCCGACGAAGCGCCTCATGGCGTGACGATTTACGGACAGGAAAAGGATAATGCTACTCGCGCTCTAGCCAAGATGAACATGATTCTTCATGGCTTCTCGACTGCCATAATGGAGCAAGGCAACACTCTTTCTTCACCTCATTTCAAGGACGAGAACGACAACCTGAAGGTGTTCGACTTCATCGTTGCCAATCCGCCTTTCTCCGATAAGGCATGGAGCAATGGATTCGACCCGAAACACGACTTTTACAGTCGATTCGCATACGGTGTTCCGCCGAAAACGAAGGGTGATTATGCGTATCTTCTTCACCTGATTCGTTCGCTCAAGAGTAACGGCAAGGGTGCAATCATCTTGCCTCATGGTGTTCTCTTTCGCGGTAACATCGAAGCCGAAATCAGAGAAAAGCTTGTCAATAAAGGCTTCATCAAGGGCATTATCGGACTTCCGCCGAATCTCTTTTACGGCACCGGCATACCGGCTTGCATTATTGTCATAGACAAAGAAAATGCCGACGCTCGTCGCGGTATTTTTATGATTGACGCGAGCAAGGGATTTGAAAAGGACGGCAACAAGAACCGCTTGCGGCATCAAGACCTTCATAAAATTGTCGATGTCTTTACCAAGCGGCTTGAGATTGAAAAATACTCTCGGATGGTTACACATGCAGAGATTGCGGGTAATGAATTTAATCTCAATCTTCCGCGATATATCGACACTCAGGAACCGGAAGACATTCAGGACATAGAGGCTCATCTTTTAGGCGGAATACCGAACTTCGACCTTGATGCGCTTCAGACGTACTGGCAAGTGTTTCCGACACTCAGAACCGAACTCTTCGCAGATTACGACCGACCGAAATACTCACAGTTGAAAGTAAACAAGGAAGCGGTTAAGAAGACGATATTCGACAATACCGAATTTCAAGCTTTCACCGGCAAGGTTCAAGATGTCTTCAACCTATGGCGAGACAAACAAACGCCGGTCTTGAAAGGGTTAGAAGTTGGAGCGAAACCAAAAGCTCTAATTTTCGAGATTTCCGAAGACATACTTGCTTCTTTCTCGGACGTTTCTCTGATTGATAAATACGATGTTTATCAGAGCCTTATGTCCTACTGGACGGAAACAATGCAGGACGATGTTTATCTTATTGCTGTTGACGGCTGGACTGCGACCGAAGACCTGATTCCGCGCGAGCTGGTTATTAACCGGTATTTTCAGGCGGAAAAAACGAATATCGAGAAATTGGAAGCGGAACGTGATGAGGTTACTCGCAAAAAGGAAGAACTCGAAGAGGAACATTCCGGCGAAGACGGCATTCTGGATGCTTTAAGAGACGAAGGCAAGCTTTCGAAGGGAATCGTTCAGACAAGAGTTATGGAACTCAAGAATGAGGTATTAGAAAGCGCGATTTCGACCGCTGAAGAGAAGCGTCTTACCGGAACAATTAAGAAGGATTTCGCGAAAGTCGCTTGGCAGAAAGGCGCTTCAGAAGACTTTGCGGAACTGGATATTCTCTATGACTATCTTGTTATTCTTGCCGACGAAAAAGATGCAAAGGATGCTGTTAAGACGGCAAAGGATGCGCTAAATCGTAAGGTACTGGAAAAATACAAAAGGCTAACTGAAGGCGAAATAAAAGTGTTGGTTGTCGATGATAAATGGATTGCCACGCTAGATACATCGGTTAATTCTGAACTCGAAAGAACTTCGCATAATCTCAGAACTAGGATTGCGGAATTGCAGGATAGATACGCAAGGACGCAAGAAAATCTTGAGGGCATCGCAACGGATTTATCAGAGAAGGTAAGCCTTCATCTGACTCGAATGGGCTTCGAAACGAAGAAAACGTTACGAGCAAACTGAGTAAGAGCTTCACCGTAAAGACTTCAAAGAATGGAACTGAAAGAAGGATTCAAACAAACCGAAATCGGCGTAATTCCAAACGACTGGAACTTAGAGTGTTTAGGTGATGTTGCGGAAGTCGTTGGAGGCGGAACTCCGAGTACTTTCACAAAAAGCTTTTGGGACGGTAACATCAATTGGTTTACACCTACTGAGATTGGAAAACACAAATACGCATACGAAAGTGAACGAAAAATCACAAAAGAAGGACTAGATAATTGTTCCGCGAGACTATTGCCAACCGGCACAGTACTTCTGACTTCGCGTGCCGGTATAGGTGATGTCGCAATTTTGGTGAATGAAAGTTGTACGAATCAAGGATTCCAGTCATTGCTTGCAAATGACAATAGTAATAACGAGTTCCTTTATTATTTGATTTCCACGTTAAAAAGCGTTCTGCTTCAAAATGCAAGCGGAAGTACGTTTTTGGAAATAAGTCCAAAACACGTCAAAGCGATTAAGATTCCGATTCCGCCGTTGCCGGAACAGCAAGCGATTGCTGAGGTCTTGAGTGATATTGACGCATTGATTACTTCGCTGGATGAACTCATTGAGAAAAAGCGGAATATCAAACAAGGCTCAATGCAGCTTTTGCTTACTGGCAAAAAACGCTTGGCTGGGTTTACCGGCGATTGGGAAACAAGAGCTTTGGGTGACGTTGCTGAAGTCGTTGGCGGCGGAACTCCGAGTACGTTCAACAAAAAGTCATGGGACGGAAACATCAACTGGTTTACGCCGACTGAGGTTGGAAGATACAAATATGTTTACGAGAGTGAACGGAAAATCACCAAAGAAGGACTAGATAGTTGTTCCGCGAGAATGTTGCCAAGTGGGACAGTACTTCTTACAACGCGAGCCGGAATTGGCGATGTCGCTATATTGGTAAATGAAAGTTGTACGAATCAAGGATTCCAATCATTGATTGCAAATGAGAACAGTAATAATGAGTTCCTTTACTATTTGATTTCTACGTTAAAAAGCTTACTAGTCCAAAATGCAAGCGGAAGTACGTTTTTGGAAATAAGTCCCAAAACCGTCAAGGCGATTAGGATTCCGCTTCCGCCGGCGCCGGAACAGGAAGCGATTGCGTCTCTTCTAAGTGACATGGATGCGGAACTTGAATCGCTCGAACGTCACCGGGTGAAGTATTTTGGACTCAAGCAAGGAATGATGCAGGAACTTCTTACAGGAAAAACGAGGCTGCTATGACGGATGTTGGACAATTAGAACGTCGAACACAGAACCGCATTGTCCGGCTTCTATGTGATGTTTTGGGTTACGAGTATCTTGGCAACTGGGAAGACCGCGATAACAACCGTAATATCGAAGAAGAACATCTTCGAGCCTTTCTTGTCAGCCAAGAACAGTATGACAAGACGCTAATCGACCGAGCTATCTTCGAACTTACTTCCGCAGCCGGTAACCAAGCACAAGGCTTATACACGGTTAATAAAGAGGTCTATACGCTTCTAAGGTATGGTGCGCAAATCACGCCGGATGTTGGACAAAACAAAGAAACGGTTTGGTTTATCGACTGGAAGAATCCGCTCAATAACAACTTTTGTGTTGCCGAAGAAGTCAGCATCAAAGGCGAAAACAAGAAGCGACCGGACATCGTTCTCTATGTCAACGGAATCGCTCTTTGTGTAATTGAACTAAAGCGAAGCATTGTCTCAGTCTCTGAGGGTATTAGGCAAAATCTGGACAACCAGACAAACCGCTTCATTAAGCCGTTCTTTGCTACTATGCAGCTCGTCATGGCTGGCAACGACACGCAAGGGCTACGTTACGGCACCATCGAAACAAAAGAAAAATATTACCTAAAATGGAAAGAAGAGGGCGAAGCCGAACCGGACGAAGTGACATCCGAGCTACTTGACCGACAAATATCGCAAGTTTGCCGTAAGGAACGGTTTCTCGAAATCATCCATGACTTCATCGTTTTTGACAGAGGCATCAAGAAGGTTTGCCGACCTAACCAATATTTCGGGCTGAAGGCGGCTCAATTGCGTATCCGCAAGCGTGAAGGCGGCATCATCTGGCACACGCAAGGAAGCGGCAAGAGCCTGACAATGGTTTGGCTTGCAAAATGGATTCGCGAAAATATTGATGATTCTCGCGTCCTGATTATCACCGACCGAACGGAACTGGACGACCAAATCGAGAAGGTCTTTAAGGGTGTCGAAGAAGACATTTACCGAACTTCGAGCGGCGAGGATTTAGTCCAGAACCTCAACGCTAAGGACAAGTGGCTTCTCGGTTCGCTGGTTCACAAGTTTGGACGGCGCGTCGATGATGACGAAGCTTCTGATAAGGACTATCAGACCTTTATCGAGAACGTCATAAACAGCTTGCCGGACGGCTATGAAGCTAAAGGTGACATCTACGTCTTCATAGACGAATGCCACAGAACGCAATCAGGCAAGCTGCATAAGGCAATGAAAACCATCTTGCCGAACGCTCTATTTATCGGATTCACCGGAACACCTCTTTTGAAACAGGACAAGGCTACCAGCATGGAAACCTTTGGCACCTACATTCATCAATACCGGTATGACCAAGCGGTTAAGGATGAAGTTGTCCTTGACCTTAGATATGAGGCTCGAAAGGTCGAACAAAATCTTACTTCGCAAGAGAAGATAGACATTTGGTTTGAAGCGAATACAAGAGAACTCACCGACCACGCAAAGAACGAACTAAAGCAAAAATGGGGAACGATGCAAAACGTTCTGAGTTCGCATGACCAGCTCGAAGAGATTGCGAAGGACATTACTTTCGACATGTTGACGAAAGAGCGTCTTCAAAACGGAAGAGGCAATGCGATGCTCGTTGCCGGAAGCATCTACGAGGCGTGCAAGTATTACGAGATATTTCAAAGCAAAGGATTCAAGAAATGCGCGATTGTCACTTCGTACAATCCGACCATCGATAAGGCTAAGGACGAAGCCACCGGCGAAGACGCGCCGACTGACAATCTCAAGAAGCTCGAAGTCTATGAAAAGATGCTGAATGGCAAGGACGTTGAGACCTTCGAAAAAGAGGTTAAGGACTTGTTTGTTGACCATCCGGCGCAGATGAAGCTGCTTATCGTCGTTGATAAATTGCTAACCGGATTCGATGCACCTTCAGCAACCTTTCTTTATATCGACAAGTCGATGCGCGACCACGGTCTTTTTCAGGCTATTTGCCGCGTCAACCGGCTGGATGATGAAGACAAGGAATATGGTTACATCATTGATTACAAAGACCTCTTCAAATCGCTGCAAAACGCCGTTGATGACTATACGTCCGAAGCCTTTGATGGTTACGACGCGGAAGACGTTCAAGGCTTGCTGACAAACAGGCTAAAGAAAGCTAAAGAAACGCTAGATGCCAGACTTGAGGCTATAAGAGCACTATGCGAGCCGGTTGATGCTAAGTCTCAAGATGCCTACGTTAAATTCTTCTGTGGTAGCTCAGACGTTGAAGGCGAGCTGAAACAAACCGAACCGCGCCGGACGGAGCTATACAAGATTACGGCTTCGATGATTCGAGCTTATTCAAACGTGATTGGTGAAATGCCAGAAGCCGGTTACACCAATGAAGAGATTGCCCGTATCAAGAAGGACGTTGAGCATTTTAAGAATGTCCGAGAAGAGATAAAGCTTGCCAGCGGCGATTACATTGACCTCAAAGCCTATGAGCCAGCAATGAGGCAACTGATAGATACGTATATCAGCGCCGACGAATCGGAGAAGATTTCGACCTTTGACGATATGTCGTTGGTTGAGCTAATTGTCGAACGTGGTAAGGATGCGATTGAGTCGCTTCCGAAAGGGATACGGAAGAATCAGGAAGCAGTTGCCGAAACCATCGAGAACAACTTGCGCCGGTTGATTGTAAGCAAGCAAGGTATCGACCCGAAATATTACAAGGACATGTCCGAGCTTCTGGACGAGCTAATCAAGTTTCGTAAGGAAGCCATTTCCGAATATGAGACGTATCTGGCTCGTTTTGTCGAACTCACAAAGAAAGTCAGCAATCCAGAGAGTGAAGCTTTACCAGCGTCAATCAAAGAATCAGCCGCGAAGGTCTCACTTTTTCACAATCTCGGTAAGAATGTTGAACTTGTTGAGCGATTACACAAGCAGATTCAGCTAAATGCTGAGGACGGCTTCAGAGGTGATGTACTGAAAGAACGGAAGTTGAGAATCGCGATTAAATCGGCGCTTAGCGAGTTTGGGATTTCTGACTCTGACGAAATCGATAAGGTTTTCAAAATTGTCTCAGAGCAAGAAGAATATTGACATGGAACAAATAACAGTCGGAAACATTCAGATTGATATTGTTCGAAAGGACATCAAGAACCTTCATCTAGCGGTATATCCGCCGACTGGACGTGTTCGCATTGCTTCACCTCTAACCGTCGATGATGAAGCCGTCAGGTTGTTCGCCGTCTCTAAGCTTCACTGGATAAAGAAACACCAAAAGAGTTTTGAATTACAAGAAAGGCAATCGGCGCGCGAATATATTACCGGCGAAAGCCATTACTTCGAAGGAAACCGCTATTTGCTCAATGTAATGTACGCCGACCGGACTCCGAGCGTCGAAATAAGAAACAAGACGCATATTGATTTGACCGTTCGACCGGATAGCACGTTTGAGCAACGAAAGCGTGTAATGACAGGCTGGTATCGGGACAACCTAAAGAGGCGCGTCGAACCGCTTATCGAAAAATGGCAAAAGAAAATCGGCGTAGAGATTGCAGATTGGCAGATTAGGCAAATGAAGACCAAATGGGGAAGTTGCAAGTCTTCAACTGGCCGTATCTGGCTAAATCTTGAGTTGATGAAGAAACCGACTAATTGTTTAGAGTACATAATTGTCCACGAATTGCTTCATTTCAAAGTCCGGCACCATAACGAGAAGTATTTGGCATTATTAGATAAACACCTTCCGCAATGGCGTTCCTGGCGCGATGACCTAACAAGCTTCATTGTCAGCTATGAAGAATGGAACGGCTAGGCCAACGAAAGTCGTAGTACAAATAGGCCGGGATCTGGAATTTGAAACGTAATTGCCGCTTACTAAATAGAAATTTGAGCTGGCGCGGAAGTTTTCCAAAACCCAACTAATTATCCCGAAACTAATTCCGGATAGTCCAACATTTAGTCCAACAAGCAAAAAGACAGCTATCGGCTGTCTTTTCTGTTTCTTGTAAACGATTGCTTTGGTTGACGTTTAACTTGGAGCCGGTGATAAGACTCGAACTTACGACCTGATGATTACAAATCAACTGCTCTACCAACTGAGCTACACCGGCACGCGAACCGTAATACTAGCAAAAGAGCCTTTCACCACGCAAATTCAATCTTAATGTTTAAGTATGTAAAAATATGTTGACCAATGCCGCTCGGAAATCTTACAATTAGATAGGCCCGATAGTCACGGGCGCCGACCCTTAAGTCGCTATGACCTTTCCCAGCTACTTCGCGCGGCTAAAATATCTAAGAACGAAGGAGAAAATCGTGAGTTTTCAAACAACATTCAAAGTCCGAGTCGCTTTATTGAGCCTTCTGACCCTGGCCATTCCGTTTGTCGCAAATGCACAGAGGACCGAGCCGACGCCGACGATGGTTTCCGGCATGGCGACGAAAACTATGTCCGTCGCGGGTTGGAACAATTTGTATTGTGCCGGTTTTATTCAAACCAGCGGGATCAGCACCGAGAATAAAGTCATCGGCGCGCAAGGCGAGGCCGACCAGTATAACTACTCGCAAAATAACTTTTTGTATATCAACATGGGCAACAATAAGGGCGTGAGCGTCGGCGACATCTTTGCCGTTGTCCGCCCGCGCGGTGAGGTCAAGAGCCATTGGTCGCGCAAAAGCGACCTTGGGTTTTTTGTCCAGGAGGTCGGAGCTCTCGAGGTAGTCGATGTCAAACCGGAAGTCTCGGTCGCCCGCGTAAAAACGTCGTGCGATTCGTTTCTGCTCGGTGACCTGGTTCAGCTCGTCCCGCAGCGCACCAGCCCGATGTCCGTTCAGCAGCCGCCGTTTGACCGGTTCGCGAATGCAACGGGCAAAGCCACGGGACGCGTTCTGATGGGGCGCGACAATCAGGAAATGCTTACCCGCGACCAGATCGCATATGTCGATCTCGGCGCCGACGACCAGTTGAGCGTCGGCGACCGCTTGACAATATTTCGCCCGATTGAAAAAGGCAATCTGTTCAACATGCCCGACCGGGAAGCCACCACGTCGCGCGACTACGGCTTCCCAAGCAACGTCTACAAAGGCGGCAAATTCTCAAACCAATCCAGCAGAAAGGCCGGCGAAAAAGCCGACGGCGAGGAACAAACCACCGCTCGCGCAAAAGAGGGCCGCCCATTCCTAAGAAAAGTAGTAGGCGAGGCCGTGGTCCTAAATGTTAAGGAACGTACCGCTACCATCGTCATCACCCGCACCGCCCAGGAGATTCACACGGGGGATTGGGTAGAAATTAAATAAAGAAGAAATTCGAGAATCCTTAAGGGTGAACCGGGCTGAATTAGCTTGGTTCACTCCTTTTTCTTTAAAGCATCTGCTTCGCGTATGCCGCGTCCGATCCTTTTTCGCTCGACCCTGAAAAACGAGAAGTATCCGTACATCGACCAAATCGCGGTGATGACGGCGACCCAGAGGGCGGCGCGGCCTACGAGGTAGCCGAAGACTTTCCAGTCGTTTGGGGTGATCGCGAGGGTTGTCAGGTTTTTAAATGCGGTTTTGACTTCGGGGACTTGCCAGAAGGCGGCGGGGTAGTCGAGGCCGAAGTTTGAGACTGGGGGCGTACCGTTGGCGGCCGCGACGAGTAGGGCGACGACGGCGATGCATTGGGCCCACATTTTTAGTTTGCCCATCGATTGCGCCTGGATTACGATGCCTTCGCTGGCGGCGACGGAGCGGAGGCCTGTGATGATGAATTCGCGCCCCAGGATGACGACGACCGCCCATGACGGGGCGAGGTGTTTTTCGACAAGGACGATGAGGGCGGCGGAGATGAGGAGTTTGTCGGCTATGGGGTCGAGGAACTTGCCGAGGGTTGAGACCTGTTCGCGGCGGCGGGCGAGCTGGCCGTCGACGATGTCGGAGAGGGCGGCGATGACGAAAATAATGATCGCCAGAGCGTAGCCGCTCATGCCAAACCATTGCTCCGCCACCGGCGTCAAAAGCACGACGACCAGCAGCGGAACGACGACTATCCGGCCGAGTGTTATGTAATTAGGAAGGTTCACCGCACTTTAGTGTAGGTGGTGGGATAGGAAAGTTCAAGGAATTGGCCCTTTGGGTTGCTCCTAACGCTGCAATGGATAGAACCTGCCGAGCCGTAACTGAGAAAGTTGACAAAAGACAGTCAGGAAGGCGGGCTTGCCCCCGCTCTTTGTCGGCCAGTCAATAGCCCTTTATTAGAGACCTCCCTGGTCCTATTGCATTTGCCTCTTACTTCAGTAAGAGCGGGGGCAAGCCCGCCTTCC
>JANPCJ010000183.1:0-7036 GCA_031430895.1 Chloracidobacterium sp.
TTCGATCTCAAAGCATCTCGGAGCGGAGATGTCTTCGAGGTTTACGCCGCCGAATACGACCGAGATGTTTTTGATCGTTTGGACGATCTCATGCGGGTCTTTGGTATTCAGACAGATCGGGAACGCATCGACGCCGCCGAACTCCTTAAATAGCTGACACTTGCCTTCCATCACCGGCATCGCCGCCGCCGGGCCGATGTCGCCGAGACCGAGAACGGCCGTTCCGTCCGTGACGACGGCGACGGTGTTTTTCTTGATCGTCAGATTAAAGACTTTCTCGGGATCGCGGGCGATGGCTTCGCAAACGCGGGCGACGCCCGGCGTATATGCCATCGAAAGATCGGATCGCGTCTTAAGCTGCATCTTCGACGTGACCTCGATCTTGCCGCCGAGATGCATCAGAAAGGTGCGGTCCGAGACGTTCACAACCTCGACGCCGTCGATATCGCTTAGGCAAGCGACGATCTCCTGATCGTGCGATTCGCTCGCCGCATTGACCGTGATGTCGCGGATCAAAAAGTCCTTGCCGACGCTGACAATATCGATCCCCTCAATATCCCCGCCCGCCATGCCGATGGCCGTCGTTATCTCACCGAGTTTTCCCGGCTGGTTATGGATTCGGACGCGAAGAGTAAGGCTGTA
Organism: Chloracidobacterium sp.; assembly: GCA_031430895.1. Classification (GTDB taxonomy): domain Bacteria; phylum Acidobacteriota; class Blastocatellia; order Pyrinomonadales; family Pyrinomonadaceae; genus OLB17. The sequence continues at coordinate 643 of JANPCJ010000183.1, forward strand.
ACTCGCGTTGGGTGTAGGTTTGGTCATAGAAAGTGGGGGCGTAAACTCATCGGCCAAACCGCTTTTCGACCTTCGCGAATACTTCCTCACCGGGAATCATCTTCGATTTGCCGGTTCTAACATTCTCCCTTCGCCGTTCGACTTCCGCGAGCCACAGGTCGTCAATCTCTTTGCTCGTCGGGCCGATCCCTTCGAGGAGTCGATCAACGATCTCGAGCCGCATTTCAATCGGAAGAGTTTCGGCCGCGGAGACTATTTCTGCAGTTGTTGTAGTCATATCGAGTAGAATTCTACCACAAAGCATCTCAGCCCGTCTGCGATGGGCAGATACCATGGTGAAACTCGGAGAGCGAATGCACAAGCCCGCGCGTAAGCAAGGGCGATACACTCAAGTTGCGAGTTTCGCCCTTGCTCACGCGCGGGCTTGTGCAAAAGAGTTTCGAAGAAGGCGGTGGTAAAGGCGTTCTGCTCTCGATCTGTTCTCGTGCTCCGCCGTGGCGCTTGTGTCAAATTGCCTTCACTTTTATCGGCCGAGCCATTACCGACGTGCGTTAGGGCATTTACCGGGATGCGCAGCGCCGTTACCGACATGTTTTGGGAGCTTACCGACCTGTGCAGGGGCGTTACCGACGTGTTTTGGAAGCTTACCGACGTGTGCAGACGAGTTACCGAAGCATTCCGATCGGTCACCGACGTTTTCAGGACAGTCGCCGAGGTGTTCAGGTGGATTACCGAGGTGTTTTGGACGGTTACCGACAGGCGCGGCGACAAAATCGCTTGTAAACGCGGGGATTCGGGCGTAAGATGGTCGCATCGCTTGATTGACCGGATTGCCATTTCTAGATTAAGGAGAAACTTTTATGACGATTAGAGAGCAGAATGTTTACGACATGTTTGTGCGGGTGCTGGCTTTTAACGCGGAGAATGCGCTTGATTATGCTGCGATAATAGCCGCGACTATCAATTTTACGATCATTCTGACGGCGAAGGAAGCACTTGACGAATTTTCGGCCGAGCAGACATCGGGCGAGGCGTCCGCCGCGGTTGAGCAAATGAGCGTTTTGCGGGCCGCGATTCGTAGAAAGATGGTCGCGTATGCAAAAACCGCACGGGCCATAGCGCTCGACACGCCCGGCTTTAGCGAGCTGTTCAAGTTGCCGGATAACGACAATGACAACGTGCTGCTCGCAAAGGGCCGTGAATTTGTCGAGGAAGCCAATGAAAACGCTCTTAAATTTGTAGAGCTCGGCAAACAGCCCGGCGATGCCGCCGCCCTGACCGCCGACCTCGACGCCTTCGACGCCCCATGACCGCCAAGGCCGAAGGCCAGCAAAACACCGTCGGCGCCACCGCCGGCATCGACGACCGAACCGACGCCGGAATGAAGTCGGCAATTATCCTCGACGCCGTAATGAACAACGTCTATCGCGACAACCCCGTAAAACTAGCCGCCTGGCGAACGGCGAGACACGTCAGACGAGCAAACCAATCCCCGCCGCCGCCAACGCCGTAGTGGGGCGATTAGCGCGGCTTTGCAGATTTTTCAAGCCGTTGATAATGCGCGAATTTGCGTGTGTCATCAACGGTGATCGGTGTTAATAACTAGTTAGCCGCCTTTCTGTTCGCAGCCTTGCAGATTTTGGTATGATAATCGAGTTGAGGTAACAAGCTATGCAGAAACCATCTTTAATTCAACGCTCTGAAGATATTCTTGGCGGCACACCTGTATTTACCGGAACTCGTGTGCCTGTTCAAACCTTATTTGATTATCTTGAAGAAGGCGACAGTCTTGATGAATTTCTTGATGACTTTCCTGCCGTCAGCAAAGAACACGCGGTTAAAGTTCTTGAAAAAATGAAAGAGGCGGTATTGGCGCAAGAATATGAAAGTGTTGCTTGACGAATGTGTGCCGCGCAAGTTTGGGCGGGAGTTGGCAGACTACGAAGTTCTGACAGTTACGAAGCGCGGATGGTCAGGGATAAAGAACGGAAATCTTTTGGCGCTAGCCGCGCCGGAGTTTGATGTTTTTTTGACCGTTGACCAGAATCTAAAATATCAGCAGAATTTGAAGAATTTCAGCATCGGTATCATTCTTTTGATAGCGCGAAACAATCGGTTGAAGACATTACTACCTTTGATGCCGGAAGTCAGAGAAGCGTTAAGCAAAATAACAGAAGGCGACTTTATCCATATCGGCGGCGGCTAACAATTGAATGGACGTGAGGGCGAAACAGCGACTTTCTTATCGAGTTGTCTTGTTTCCCTCAACTTGCGTGGTGGCGGTTTCGCCCCACGTCATCTCAACCGTTAGCCGGCCTAGGGAACGTCGAGATGCTTAGCTTTCAGGTCGTCAAGAAAACAGGTTCCCGAAACCAAAAGTCGCAGGGCTGGTCAGTAATAAGGAGGAGTATATGAAAATCTTCTGCTACATGGGTATGATTTCACTCTTGTTCGCCGGAGCTTGTGGCTCAAACAAGAAGTTGAGTCAGGACAACGCGGAGAAAGCAATCAAAGCCTTCGCTTCAACACATAGCGTAAGTCCAATACGCGGTACAGACTGTTCTTTCAACGTTCAGTCAATTGCCAGAATTGAACCGTTAAGTCAATTCTCAGACACCGAGGCTACTTCCGTCGTCCTCTTGAAGTGTGCGGACGGCAGTCTAGCTTTCAAGTTTGTGTTTCAAAAGGATATTGACAATCAGTGGTTTCTTACGAAGATCGAAGAGGTTGAGGGGTACGGCTATAACAATGGCATGGTCTCTTCGATGATTACGCCCCATCAAAATCTCAAAGTGCCTGCTCAATAGATTCACTGTGTCCCGACGCGGATGGCGTTTCGCCAAGTGTCGTAGTGGCGTGAGGAGTGTGCGACCCGGAACGGCCGGCTAACAAATCGTTGCAGGTGAGCGCGGGATAGCGCCTCTCTCGACAAGCTGTCCGGCGCAGGTTGCGTGTCACCGCCCGCGCCACCTGAACTCAGACGTTCGACGGCTTCGCGTGAAATCGGACAGGCTTTTTCTTGACACTTATTATCGTGGGTTATGATTGAACTATGAACCAACTAAAAAGAATCACATTCAATCAGAAAGTTATGGGTGGCAAACCTTGTATTCGCGGTTTGCGGGTTACTGTCGGCGCAATCGTCGGGCTGATTGCCGCTGGACATTCGTTTGCTGACATTCTGAAAGCCTATCCGTATCTTGAAGAAGAAGATTTGCGTGAAGCTCTCGCATATGCGGCGTGGCGCGTGGAAGAAATCGAAGTTCCGCTTGTCGCCGCATGAAAATTCTGATTGACATGGCGGTTTCGCCCCACGTCATCTCAAGCGTTCGGCGTTTCTTGGTTAAACCGAAACTTATTCTTTGATAGTGTTTATTCAAGGCTTGCTCTTTTCGCCAAATCCAAGCAAATTTAGACAGAGGAAGTTAGAGTTATGATTCAAACTATCGAAGCTGTTATTGACGAGCAAGGCAAAGTTCAGCTTTTACAGAATGTGCGTCTTTCACAAGTCCGCCGGGCGTTGGTGACGATTCTTGAGGAAAAGCCAAGCGTTGTCGTTTCTGAAACTGCGCTTTTGAGTGAAGCCGCTTTAGCCGAAGATTGGAATAGACCGGAGGAGGACGAAGCGTGGTCATACCTTCAGCCGGAACAATAGTTTTAGTGCGTTTTCCGTTTACCGATTTGTCGCGCACAAAATTGCAAAGTTCAAACAATAGAGGACTTGTTGTGGCGGTATTCGGGAGTTATTCACATTCGAGTCAGATGCCATGAAGTCCTATCTGGCGTTACCGTAAAAATGAATCTGCTATAATCGGAGACATATTCGGAGGACTTCGAGGGGATATAAGTATGCTGACAGCGATTGAAACAACCGGAACAATTGAGCAAAGCGGAAGAATCGTCATTGATGAAACTTTTTCGGTAGATTCTCCGACATCCGTTCGAGTCATTGTTTTGTTTCCCGAAGCCGAAGATTTAAGCGAAAGCGAATGGCTGCAATCGGCTTCAAAAAACGGAGCCTTCGATTTTCTAAACGACTCGGACGAAGATATTTATTCTTTGACAGACGGGAAACCACTCGAGCGATGAAATATGGGGACTTCCAAAAAAAGCAAAACCCTCAACACAAAGTTCACAAAGGGAAGACACAAAGACCACAAAGTTTCGATATCAAATGATTTCTAGTGTTCTCGGTGTCTTCCCTTTGTGAACTTTGTGTTTAAATCTTCTATTCTTAGAGGTGCCCATATAAAATTGTTCTCGTGCCGTTCCCGTTCGACGATTTAACGGCAAACAAAGTGCGTCCGGCTGTTTGTTTGACCGATGAAATCAAACCGCATAGTCATATTGTTCTCGCTTTTATTACGAGTCGAATTTCTACAAATTCGTCGGCAACCGATTTTGTGATTGACAAGTCGGACGCAGACTTTGCCGCAACCGGCCTAAAAGTTTCTTCGACTGTTCGCCTTCATCGTTTGATGACGGTAACAAAATCAATCATCCAACGTGAGCTAGGCGAGTTAACTGGATCACAACAGACGGAAATTGATAATCGGTTGCGAAAGCTATTTAATCTTTGAGGTTCGGCGAACACAACAATACAAAAGAAACGGTCCCCTTAAATTCAACGGACTATTACGGCAACGTCGGGTAAATCGATATGACCCTCACACTGGGGAATTTGCTATTATCAGAGATGCATTCGGAGGAATAGATCTCTATCAACACTGTTCACGGATTTACCCGCGGCCTTAAGCAAAACCAACTAAAGCGTATCGAGCGACTATCGACACGCCGTGTTCCGGCTGACGCGATTGTCTCACCGGAGCTTGCCCGTCAGATGAGTGAGATCTCGCTCGAGACCAATCGGCAGATCGGTGTGCTTATCAATCGCAAAGGACAGATCGAATACGTCATGGTCGGTACGGCGAAGCAGATCGAGCTGCCGGATTTTGGGCGCGCCCGTGTGTCTGAGGACAGATTTCGCGGTCTGCGGTGCGTTCACACGCATTTGCTCGGCGAAAAACTAACGCAGGACGATCTGACCGATCTCGCCTTGCTTCGGCTCGATCTGATGTCGATCATTCAGGTCGATAAATCGAACGGTTTGCCGGGAATGGTTCATTCTGCCCATTTGCTGCCCGCGGATGGAATGGCGGCGTCCGTGGGTTCCGTGCATTCCGTGGTTGATTTTTCTGAGAAAGGCCGAACCACGGAAAACACGGAAAGCACCGAAAAGAGCGGATCGGAGGAACAACCTTTCGCATTCCTTGAGCCGAATATTCCCTCACAGCTCGATACGGACTTTATCTCCCTTATCAATTCGCTCGAGGACGAAATGGCGCGGATTCGTCTTACCGCTCGCAATCGTCACACGGGACGCGAACGGGCGATTCTTGTCAGCGTCACGACGGGCGACGCGGACGACGCCGAAGAATCGCTTGCGGAACTTAGGGAACTGGCGACGTCGGCCGATGTTGTCGTTCTCGATACGATTATCCAGCGCCGCGCAAAGATCGATCCGAAGACAGTTCTCGGAAAGGGCAAGCTGGAAGACCTGCTGATCCGTTCAATGCGTCTGGGCGCCGACATTATCGTTTTTGACACCGAACTTTCGCCTACGCAGGTCCGCTCGCTCAGCGACGCGACCGAGTTAAAAGTTATCGACAGGCCGCAATTAATCCTCGACATATTTGCCCAACGAGCTCAAAGCAGGGAAGGAAAGCTGCAGGTCGAGCTCGCGCAGCTAAAGTATCTTTTGCCGAGGCTCGTGATTGGTCAGAATTCCGCATTCTCGCGTCTTGCGGGCGGCATCGGCGGCCGCGGGCCGGGTGAAACAAAACTTGAGACAGACCGCCGCCGTGTGCGCGACAAGATCGCGAACCTCGAAAAACAGGTCGATAATCTCGGCCATCAACGCCAGGAACGCCGCAAGACCCGCGTTCAAAAACATCTGCCTATTATCTCTCTGGTCGGCTACACCAACGCGGGTAAATCTACGCTGCTGAATTCACTCACGCAAAGCACGGTTTATGTCGAGAAGAAGATGTTCGCGACGCTCGACCCGACATCGCGGCGTCTGCGCCTTCCTTACGATCAGGAAGTAATCATAAACGACACCGTCGGTTTTATTCGCGACCTGCCCGAAGCTCTCGTTTCCGCCTTTCGCGCAACGCTCGAAGAGATTGCCGACAGCGATCTGCTCGTCCATGTCGTTGACGCTTCGCACCCGCAAGTCTTGCAGCAAGCCGCATCCGTGACAAAGATTATCGGCGATCTGCACTTTAACGAAATACCGCAATTGATCGTCTTAAACAAAACCGATCTTCTAAACCGGGAAGCCAACGAGAGCTTCGGGCAGATCGCGGATGAAACCGACGGTGTCGTTGATAAT
>JANPCJ010000184.1:0-23035 GCA_031430895.1 Chloracidobacterium sp.
CCAGTCGGATAAGACGGCGGACACTTCATGGCTTCCCGACACAACAGCGAGATCCCTCTGGAGTCATCCGCTCGGCTTCGTAGCCGGTCATAACTGGACGATCGCGAGCGACAAGATAAACAATTTCCGCTATGGGTTGACGCGTCAGGCGTTTAGCAATCAGGGCGACTCAAGCGGCAACAATATTCAGTTTCGTTTTATTTTCCAGCCGGTGCAGTACGAACGGACGGTGAGCCGCGTAACGCCGGTGCAAAACATTACCGATGATTTCACTTTGATAAAGGGTAATCACACGATCCAGTTCGGCGGAAATGTTCGTATCATCCGGAATGAGAGGAGCACGTTTGCATCCGCATATGACTCGGCAATCACGAATCCGTCGTTTTACGCTTCATCGGGTGCGGTTGTTAATCAGCGAATAACCGCGGCGGGATATACGATCACGGGCGGCGGTACCTCGGTCAGAAACGCTGCAACGGCATTGATCGGGCGCTACTCGCAATATGCCGGCAACTTTACATTCGGTCTCGACGGCAGCGTTGTGGCGGCTGGCTCGCCATCGAACCGAACTTTTGCGACCGAAGAATATGATGCTTACGGACAAGATATTTGGAAAGCCCATCGGACACTGACGTTTACCTTTGGCCTGAGATATTCGCTGAGCCGTCCGGTGTATGAAAAGAACGGCTTCCAGGTTGTTCCAAGTGAGCCTCTTGGCGAGTTTTTCGAGCGACGAAAGGCTTCGGCGGCGCAAGGGATTCCGCTAAACGATCTCATTCAGTTTGTGAAAGGCGGGCCCGCAAACAATGGCCCCGGCTTTTACAAGCTCGACAAGAACAACTTTCAACCGCGCGTTGCGGTGGCGTGGACGCCGAGTATGGGTGGCCCGCTTGGGCGGTTCCTTTTTGGAAAAGAAGGAGATTCGGTTATCCGGGGTGGATTTGGAATCACGAACGACTATTTTGGCGGACAGCTGGCCGTTAGTTTCGACCAGTTATCCACTATCGGATTTACAAGCAGCACGGGTATCTCTGCCAACACGTTCAACGTAACGGATCGACCCGGACCATTGTTTACGGGCTATGGCCAGAATATTCGCGCCCTGCCCGGTATACCGGCCCCAGTTCAGCGTTTTTCGACGCCGGCGGACGAATTACAGCGTATCGAGTCTTCACTCGACTCGACAATCGTTTCGCCGACGCATTACAGTTGGAACGTTTCTTACGGAAGGCAGCTGCCAAAGGGAATGTATCTCGAAGCTTCCTACATCGGAAGGGCCGCAAGAGATCTACTTGGGTCTCGCGATATTATGGCTCTCAACAATCTGGTTGACCCCGGGTCGGGACTCGACTGGTATACGGCGGCGGGAATGCTGGTGGACGCCCAAAGGGCCGGACGGACTATCACGAGTCTAGCCGCCATTCCGTATTTCGAGAACCTGTTCCCGAATGCGAGGGCCATCTTTAACGCTGATTTTGGTTTCGGAGCTCTTAACAATACACAGGCAGTCTACGGTCTTTTCGCCAATGTCGCCCAAGTCGGCTTGGGAATCCGAGACTATACCTTTCTTCAACTGGCCCTGGACGATTCGACAGAATTCGGGCTCTCGGGAAATCCGGGACGTTTTCCGAATATGTTTTATCATCCGCAGTATGCGGCGTTTTCGGCGTTTGGCACTTTCGCAAAGTCCAATTATCACGGATTCTCGCTTTCGCTGCGGCAGAGGCTGGGGTCTACCTTGAGTTATGACTTCAATTATACCTTGTCAAAATCCGAGGATGACGTTTCCGGGCTCCAAACGGACGGTTCTTATGGTGGACAGTTCCTATTGAATCCGCTCCGCCCGCAGGACAGCTATGCCGCCTCAGACTTCGACACAAGACATGTGATCAACGCCAATTTCCTCTTTGATTTTCCGATAGGACGAGGCAAGAAATTCTTTGGGGGGATCAATCGGATTGCCGATGCATTCGTAGGCGGATGGTCGCTGCGAGGTATCTATCGGTGGAACAGCGGCCAGCCAGTGTCAAATCCATACGACGCCGCCATATGGGCGACTAACTGGAATGTTCAGTCGAACGGCACAAGGATCAGACCGGTGGTGACTGGAGCCTTTCGTGATACCCAGAATTTCTTTGCCGACCCGCGAGCCGCATTCAACTCGTTCCGCAACGCCCGACCGGGCGAAACGGGCGAACGCAACAATTTTCGATTACCGGGTTATCAGACACTGGATCTGGGCTTGTCCAAAGGCTTTAACATGCCATGGAGCGAGAGCCACAAGCTGCAGCTCCGTTGGGAGGTATTTAATGTCATGAACATCCAATACTTCAACGCCGGAAACTTTGCCGCGTCAGCCTATGGATTAGGGGAGGATGCGGATACCACGCCCGTTCCCGCATCCATTGGGTCCTTTGGCAAGATATTTAACGGCATTCAGGGCAACCCGCGTAGAATGCAGTTCGGTATCCGTTACTCATTCTAGATCGAATGATTTGCAAACAGCTTGGGCCGCGGCTTTGAGACCGCGGCCTTTTTTTATTTGCACATGCGTCAAGGCCGTCGATCATTTCGGCGAATTGTCTCTTATATACTGCTCGAACTTATTCTTGTCGGCGTGACTAGGAACCTTTGTAAGAAAAGCTCTGTATTCGGCCACCGCACGATCCTTAAGATTGGCCCCGTTGTAGAGCGCGGCCAGCCGCAAATGAATCTCCGCCTTTTGTACAGGAGCAAGCTCGATCGCCTTGTTTAGAAATCCGACCGCCATCGAGCCTTTTTTTGACTGCAGATAGGCCTCGCCCAAATAATGATTCGCGTCCGCCGATGTCGGTTCCAATTCGACCGCACGGGATAGAATCTCAATCGCCTTGTCGTAATTCTTTTGACTTAGTTCCATTTTGCCAAGATTGACTCGAGCGAGCGTGAAGTCGGGTTTAAGTTCCAAGGCTTTTTTGAAGGCCGGAGCGGCGTCGGCATATTTCTTCTCGGAGTAATAGATCGATCCAAGCATTGTCCAGACAAGATAATCCTTTGGGTCCTTTTCAACCATCTCCTTGAACGTCGTTATCGCGGCTTCGTTCTTGTTCTCACGCACGGCGGCCATTGCTTTGTCGAATGCCTTTTCCGCATCCGCGGTACGCGGGTACCCGCCGGCGGAGACGACACCGGTTTTGGTTGTCGAGGATGCTCCCCTAAGCGCTCTCCAATCCAATGTAACGTCCTGCCGAATTCGATTGCCGGTACCGATTGTCAGATACGCACGCCCGACCTCCGCTCCGTTCACCTCAAACAACAGGGCGTGCCCGTGACGCGGGTTTTGCAGAAAGAAAAAGTAGCCTCGATCATCCGTCTGCCGGCGGTCTATTTGAGTTCCGCTAATTAGAAGAGTGACAAAGACAATCGGTCTCTTCTCGCTCCTTGGCAGTCCCTCGATAGCGACCTGGCCATAGATCACTGGAGCCCCGATCGCAATGGGCAAGCCGGTTGCCGAGCTCACCTCGTCGACCTGGGCAGTGGCTGTGTTTGAGAAGACAAAACTGAATACGACGATGCTGATGACGATAGAAAAGTATTTCATGTAAATCTCCGGCGGCTGGTAAAGATACTACTCTGATCTGTTCAGAGTTCAAACTTTAGTTTGCCTTCTTTCCTAATACTAAAAGGCGAGCTAAAGCTTGAACTTTGAACGATTCACCGAGCGGCAAAGGAATCATTGCCGGTGATCTGGACGAGGTGACGTGTATCGTTTAGAGCGAGGATGCGGACGTTTTGGGGGCCGCGGAATTCGAAGCGATTTATGCCGCAGTTTGAGGTGATGAGCCACGGGGTTGTTTTTGTTCCGCGATGGATTGCGCCGAGCAGGTGGAGCGTTGTAAAACAGATCGCGCCGGTGTGAGAAAAGATCGCGATGCGTTCGCGCTGATGCCGGCGCAGAATGTTTTGCAGCTCGGCGGTGGTTCGCCGCAGCAATTGGCGGTAGCTTTCCCCGTCGGTGATAACGTGGTTGATATCGCGATTGAGCAGAGCATAGTAATCGCGGGGAAATTGTTCTTTCGATTCGTCAAACGTCAAGCCTTCGAGCACGCCGACATGGCGTTCGCGAAAGGCCGGAGATTTGTGGATCGGCAGATTCAGCAGTGCCGCCAACGGTTCCGCCGTCTGGATCGCCCGGAGCAAATCACTCGAATAAATCGCTCTAATCCCCTCTTTAGCAAGCACTATCGCGGCTTTCTCAGCCTGCTCGCGCCCCAAATCGGAAAGCGGCGTCGGCCCATGCCCGCCAAAACGCCCCTCGGCATTCCCGGCGGATTGACCGTGGCGGACAAGATATAGATGAGTGGCTGGGGGCATTAGATAGACTTATCCTCGCCGATTTCATCCAGGATTGCCGACACGGCTAGATAAAGCGGATCCAAGTCTTCCTTAGTTATACTCCAGACTACTTCATAGTCAACCTTAAAATAGTAGTGTGCGATAATATCGCGAAATCGAGCAACGTCCTTCCACACCACCTGCGGCTGCAAGGCGAGCAGTTCGTCAGGCACGCATTTGACTGCCTCACCGATGATTTCGAGATTTCGCACCACAGCGTCGACGGTCTTCCGATCGAGAAGAAACTCGTCGAACGTAATGTGGCCCAGGTATTCTCGGATTTTTTCACGAGATTCGAGGATATCCCGTAGATAGAGACTATAATCCCGTGACATAAATGGTTTCCGCGAGTACTCTGTTTCGAATTACAGGCTTGATAGTTCCTTTCATTACGAGATCTACTTTCAATCCGAACAGATTCTCAAGGAAGTTCAAGACGGCCATGTAAGAGCGAAAAGTATGTTTTTCAAGATCGACGAGCATGTCAATATCGCTCTTGTCCGTTTGCTCCTCGCGTGCGAACGATCCAAATAGCCCAATCTCCCTGACCCCGAGTTCACGGAAGGCGTCCCGATTCCGCTCTAGTGCCGCAATAATGTCGTATCGTGACTTCATACGGAAAATTTAACCGCAAAACAAATAAATTGCAATGATTAAAACTATGCCCCGACTGCCTCCGCCTTTAATTTTTCGGTTTGGTAATGGGTGCGGAGCGTTTCGACAAATTCGTCGATCTGGCCTTCCATAACGAGTTCGAGTTGGTGGATGGTGAGGCCGATGCGGTGGTCGGTGACGCGGTTTTCTTTGAAATTGTAGGTGCGAATTTTCTCTGACCGGTCGCCGCTGCCGACCATACTTTTGCGTTCGCTGGCCTCAAGGTCGTGCTGTTTCTGCTCCTCGAGCTCCTGAAGACGGGAACGCAAAACTCGCATTGCCTTTTCACGGTTTTTGATCTGAGATTTTTCGTCCTGCATCGAGACGACGACATTGGTCGGCAGATGCGTAATTCGCACGGCTGAATACGTCGTGTTTACCGATTGGCCGCCGGGGCCGCTACTGCAAAATGTGTCGATTCGCAGGTCGTTTTGATTGATCTGAACATCAACCTCTTCGGCCTCGGGCAGAACGGCGACGGTGATCGCGGATGTGTGGATACGGCCCTGCGTCTCAGTTTGCGGTACGCGTTGAACACGATGAACGCCCGATTCAAAACGCATTTTGGAATAAACACTATCGCCCTCGATCACCGCGGTCGCGTCTTTTATGCCGCCAACGCCGGTGTCCGAGGTTTCAAAAATATTCATCTTCCAGCCCTGGCGCTCGGCGTAGCGGGCGTACATGCGCAGGATTTCGGCCGCGAACAGCGTTGCTTCGTCGCCGCCGGTTCCGGCCCGAATCTCGAGTATTACATTCTTCTCATCGTTCGGTTCTTTCGGCAGAAGCAGCATTTTTAACTCTTCTTCGGCCGCCGGCAGCTTTTCCTCAATCTCGGCGATCTCCATCGCCGCCATCTCGCGCATTTCATCATCGTCGGTCATATCGGAGAGGTCCTTTGCACCCTGCAAATCCTCAGTCATTTTGCGCACCTCACGATATTTTTTCACAATTTCGCCCAAGCTGCGATGCTGCTTCATCAGCCGGGCATACGCCGTCATGTCAGACATAAACTCCGGCTGCGAGATCTGCTCGGTCAGATCTTCGTAGCTTTTTTCGATTTGTGCAAGTTTTTCGAACATAAGAATTATTCACCACAGAGCCACAGAGAACACAGAGGTAAGAATGCTTTTAGGTGTTCGCTCTGTAACTCTGTGGGGCCATGTCTTAAACCGTTTGCGGTTCGAGTTTTAGCGATTCATCGAGGGCCTTGATCGCGACTTCGAGCTGTTCGCCGTCGGGTTCCTGGGTGGTGATGTTTTGTAGCCAGAGGCCAGGCAGCGTCATAAATTTGAATATCGCGCTCGATTCTTTTTTCGCGGCGTATCGGATAACTTCATACGAAAGGCCGGCGACAAGAGGCATTAGAGCGATGCGAACAAGCAAATTCAACCAGGTCGCTTCAAAATTGATCACGGAAAACAGCACGATCGCCACCAGCATGACGACCATCAGGAACGACGTGCCGCAACGCGGGTGCTGCCGCTTCTGAATGGTCGCATTTTCAACCGAAAGATCGAGCCCTTTTTCCCACGTGAACACGGTTTTGTGCTCGGCACCGTGATATTCAAATACTCGGCGGATGTCGCGTAAAAACGACATCGAAAAGATCATGAAGATGAAAAACGCCATTCGGATAAGTCCGTCGATCAAATTAAACGAGACCCATGAACCAAACGAATCGAGCTTGATCTTCCAGACATACGCCTTGATCGTTTCCCACCACGCCGCGTCGGCGGCGATGACCGGAGCCTCGGCCCAGCCAAGCGCGATAAACAAAATATTGGTCAAAACAAGCGGAGCGACAATGAATAGAAGGACATTAAATAACAAAGCAAATATGATGGAACCGACCGCGCCGGCCGATTGACTCATGCCTTTTGCCTTTTCCTTTCTATCTTCCGGCATGATGACTTTCACGGGCGCCTTCAGAAAGTTTTCGTCATCCGTGCCGTCAACATATACGGCCTGAGGTTCGCCCGCTTTCGCTTTTTCAAGCTCTTCCTGGGCCTTTAGGTCTTCCTCGTAAATCCGGGCCGAAAAATTCAACGCTTTCACCCCAAGGGCCATTGACTGAATCAGCGTCGCGCCGCCGCGAAGAACGGGCGTGTTGAGCCATTTGTATTTATCGCTCCATTTCGGCAGCGTCTCGGCCGTATGCACAATCGAGCCATCGGCACGGCGGCAGGCGATGGCATAGGCCGACGGCGTGCGCATCATAACGCCTTCCATCACGGCCTGACCGCCGACGATCAGGTCGCGCTCCATCGCAAAGACCGTATGGATGTATTTCAAAGTTCGCGGACTCATTCTGTTTTTCATACGCTTAATTGACGCTGCTTTTAGTCTTTTTGTTGCCACCATTCGCCTTTTCTCCGACCTTAATTACGCTGAATTCGCCGTTGCTCTCGAGACAGGACTGTCTGACCTCCGCAATATCTTCAATGCCTTGCTGGCGAAGCTGGCTCATCACCTCGTCCTCGGTCAACATCTCGGCCTCAAGATTCTTCCTCACAAACCGGCCGTTCTTTATCAAAGTCACCGGCTGAGCCTCTAATATTCGGGCCATCAAAACCGATTTGAACCCGAGCCAGTCGATAACGTAATCCCAGCTAATTATCGTGACGATCAAGATCAGAGCCTCGACGACCGATTTCGAATCGCCCGCCATGCCATTCTGGGCGGCGTCGGCAATTATTCATCAGCAAATCGGACATGCTGACCGATCCCGACTGCCGGCGGAAAACCCTGAGCAGAACGAACATCCCAAGGTACATGATCGTTCCGCGAAGGATAATTTCGAGGACGGATTGAGTCGGCACGAACATCGACTGCCAGTCGATCTTGAAAAGCGTCTCCATCCTGTAAAAAGAACTAACGCCGGCCTTTTTTCACCTATCGCTGGCATGATCGAACACACTTCGAGCGAACGGCGATTTTAGGTCGGCGTCAGTTTTAACTAGCTAATATTTGTCGGTGATCGTTGTCACGGGGAAAAACGGGCGAGCCGCCGTGCTCCAATTATTCCACGGCCACGGCGGCGGCGCCGCGGGCGTAACGTTTGTTAAAGCGGTCCACACGACCGGCCGTATCGACAAGTTTCTGCTTGCCGGTAAAAAACGGATGACAGGCCGAGCAAATTTCGATATGCAGATCGTCCTTCATCGTCGAACGCGTCCCAAAAGTGCTGCCGCAGGCACAGATTACGGATATCTCGTGGTAGTTAGGGTGTATGTCTGGTTTCATAATTCTCACTTCCCTCGCCGTATATAAGCGATGTGATTTTTGCGATAGAACGCAATCTTTAATGATACGACCAAGCCGACAAAAGGTCAAGGAAACTTCGGCTTAGCGTTTCAGGGGTTAGTGTCCTAAATGTGTGTTGCTCGGATAAAAGAAATCTTGAACGGTTTGCGGTTGGTGATAAAATGGTTCTATGGAACTTACTAAAGAGCAGATTGAACGCAACCAAGAAACGCTAACGAAAGGGTTAACGCCGGAACGGTTAGACCTCGAAAATCCCGGCAAACCACAAGTGCCGCTTCAAGCTGACGAGATTCTACGCCAGGACGACGAGGACGAGAACACCGACGCGAAGTCCATCGTTGACGAGATTATTGAGGAAACAGAAGCCGTTCCTGGCCACTAGTCCTTATTATCCGCCCCATCGTTCAAACCTGGGAATGTTGCCAACAGGTCCCGTAATTTATGGACGAATGGGATGGCCATTACCACTTTGACCTTTGGAATTACAAGCGTCTTACCGTCGTCGCTCTTTGCGACCACCTCACCGAAAACTATCGAACCATCTAGCTCACTAATACTCATTACAGCATTGTTTGCGTAAACGAACGGGAAATCAGTTGTCGGGGTCACGTAGTTTACGTTGTCTGCGGCGCTTATATTCTTTTCAGTTTCTTTCTTTCTAGGCATATTTTCTCCAAAAGTGTTAACTCACGCTGCGATTGCAGCTTCGGTCGGTCTCATGTTCGGTATTTGCCTAAACTCCGAATCGCTTTCCTTTTTCCACAATTGAGCATCTCGGAATTTCTGTGGGACTGTTGTTGCATCAGTTGAACTCTCAACGCCTATCAAGAGGGGTAATGTATGAGTGTGCGGACTTGCATGAATAACAGGTTCAGTCGCAAACTTTGGCGATGTAAGTACCCGGCCCGATGCTTTCGCTGGTATCTTGTCAACTTTCGTCTCTGTGGTAAATGTTTCGTCTTTCTCGAAACGCGGACGTACCAAATGCTCCCGATTATTGTTTTCAATTTCCGGCAGCAGTTCACTCCAACTTTCAAATCTAAATGAGAATCTCACGCCGAGCGAGCGAGCTATACGTCGGAGTGTGCTGACCGTCCACATAGAATAGTTAACATTCTCCAACTCACTAATGCGAGACTGCCGCATTTCCGCCAATTCGGCGAGGTCCTTTTGAGTCATTTCCTGACTTTCACGTATAGCCTGAATTTGCATCGCCATCCTTGCAGATGAAAATTCTTCATCATACGCATAACGGTAGTCCTCGTTCTGAAACTTGGTTAGCAATCTAGTCGTTGTCTCGTTCATATATTTGTCTGCGATTCGGGTTATCGTGTAACTCAAGGCGGTTGCTCTCGGCACGATCAAACGCATCCTTTGGAATGAGTTTGCGGTCTTTCTCTTGAGCAACAAATAGCATAGTAAATGCGAAAGTCTTTTCTAAACGCTCTTTACTGACCATTATTCGCCAAGCCGTCTTCTTCCCAAATATCCGTAATTTATCAACGTGCTTGTGTTTTGTTCCGGCTAAAAGGCCGGGCGGTAAATCTGTGCCATTGCCTTCTAGTAGGTCAATCTTTTGGTCTACCCGCGCTGTCAAATCAGGGTCTTGCGATTCCTGGAGCCAATTACTGACTACACCCTGACCGCGACCATCAACAAATTCGTAGATGACGCTTTTCATTTTCGAAAATATCATAATTTTATGATAAACGCAACCATGGCGGCTTGACAAGTGAATATCATAATATTATGATAATTCTACATTAAGCAAGTCGAGAACATAAAATGAATTGCACTGATGTTAGGCCGTCAGGCTCATTATGGACAAGTAATCAAGACTTCAGGCCGCCGTTCAAAACGAAACCCGTTACAGCCCTGCGGCTTGCACCGGATGCAAGAAAACTAGACGGCTTGGTAATCCGATCAAAAAGAATATCTCGACTTCGATGGTTGAACGTCAGAATCTAACAATGAGAATGTCAATGCGGAGAATGACACGATTGACTAATGGTTTCTCGAAAAAGTGGGATAATCTTAATTATTCAATCGCTCTGCATTTTGCTCATAACTTTTGCAGATCGCACAAAACCTTGAATGGAGCGACACCTGCGATGGCGGCGAATCTTACAAAGACGATTTGGAGTCTCAGAGACTTGCTGTATGCGGCAAAAGATGTGAAGTCACCGGCAACACACATTTAGGACACTACCGTTTCAGGGAGGCCTCATAGACATCGATCCACTCGGCGGCGGTCATCTTTGAAGCGAGTTCGCCGAGCAGCGAGACTGTGACGTGTTCGGGTTTTTTGTATCTAATACACGATTTGCCCATGTCAAGCTTTCTGTCTGTATGCTTTGGCCATTCGGATTGAAACCAGGCAAGCAGCAACGGGTCGCTGTAAATGCCCATATGGTAGAAAGCAATATGATTCTTTTGGGACGCAATGCCTAGAAACGGGAGCGGGGCCTTTGGGTCGCAATGATAACCCGGTGGATAGACGTGGTGCGGCACGACCCAACCGAAATGGCCGTTTGACATTATCTCCTCAAATCCAGACGGAATATTGCGTTTGACGGTATCACGCATGGCTGTGATCACCGCTTGCCGATCCTCAGGCAAGCCCTCGATGTAAGCTTCGGGTGACTCTGCTTTTGATTGCATAGATAAAAATTAACCACAGATTAACACAGATAAGCACGGATAGATCAAATTAGGTATGTGTTCATCTGCTTTCATCTGTGGTTTCACTTTTCGATCTTAGAAGCGTTTCTAAATGGTGCTTTTCAATTCTGTATTGAAATTTTATTTGGTTGATCTGCTGGTCAAATTCGTCCGGGTCAGCGCGCTGTTTCAGCCGCGTGCCGACGAGCATATTGTTTTTCGGCGTGTGTTCGACCGAGATAAATTCGAACAGCTTTGTCGCGTAGCCGCTTCGTTCGAGCAGCAGCGAACGAAGGCCGTCAGTCAATGTTTCGGCAACGCGTTCGAGCATGACGCCGTGTTTCAGAATGTCGCGAAACATTTCGGGCGGCTTGATCTGTGGACGGATTTCCTGGTGACAGCACGGCGCGGCGACGATCAGGTCCGCCTTAGAAATAATGCCCTTGTAAATCGCGTCATCGGTCGCGGTATTGCAGGCGTGCAGGGCGATGAGAATATCGACCTCGCCGACCGCATAATCCGCGATGCCGCCAACGACAAAATTTAGGCCGTCAAACCCTGAGGCGGCTGCGATGCCGTTACCCAGATCGACAAGCTCGCGTTTTGTGTCGACACCAGTGATGACGACATCGACATCGCGAACATTTTTGAAATAATCGTAAGCCGCAAACGTCAGATAACCTTTGCCCGACCCCATATCGACGATCTTTAATTCGCGGCGTTCTCTAAGCTCGGATTTATCGACCAGGCTCGCCAGGACTTCGACAAATTTATTGATCTGCCGCCACTTGTCCTGCTGCCGGTCGCGGACGCGGCCCGTTTCGTCCGTGATACCCAGGGCCTTTAAGTAAAAGCTGCCGACGTCCACCTGCAGCCGCTTTTCGCGGTCATGTTCAAGCACCTGTGCGGTGGGGAAGGTCGGTTTTGAAACATTTTGCCGCGATTTGCCCCTTTTTCCAATGTCGAGCTGAAAATCATTCGCAGTCGTAAAAAGATGCCCGCTAAAAAACTGGCCGTCCAGGGCCTCGGCAATCAAGGCAACGCCGGTGTCAAAATCAAAATTCTTCGCCGTATCGCGCGTATCGCCGCGATACAGAAAAAACAGCCGCATTCCTTTTTTTGTTTTCACAAGACGGACGAGAATTTTTTGCAGATGTTCCTCGCTGCCTTTATAATTGCCGAGAGTCATTTTTACAAACGTGCCGCCGGAAAGGCTCGCGGCAAAGGCGTCCAGAAATTTATCAACATTTTCTGTCATTCAAAAAAAAGGTTAGCACAAAAATGAATAATCTATTTCACCTCGCGTTTCCGGTTCACGATCTCGAGCAGGCGCGCGCATTTTACGGCGGGGTACTCGAATGCAAAGAGGGCCGCAGCTCCGAATGCTGGATAGATTTTGATCTCTACGGCCATCAGATCGTTACGCATCTGGCTCCCGAATCGGCGGGCGTCAGGGCGACTAACCATGTCGACGCCGATCATGTCCCGGTTCCCCATTTCGGCGTGGTCCTGCCGATCGACGACTGGCGCGCCCTGGCCGATAAACTCACCGCAAAAGGCGTTGAATTTATCATCGAACCCAAGATACGCTTCGCTGGCGAGATTGGCGAACAAGCAACGATGTTCTTTCTCGATCCGAGCGGCAACGCATTGGAATTTAAGGGCTTTAAGGATTTTTCACTCGTTTTTGCAAAATAGGATTATCAGCTTTCAGCTATCAGTTATCAGCTATTCCGAGTAATAAACGTGATTTCGGAATAGCTGATAACTGATAGCTGAAAGCTGATAATGAAATTCATGCAAAAAGCTGAGATCGTCATCATCGGCGGCGGAGTGGTCGGGGCCTCGGTCGCCTATCATCTGACCGAGCGTGGCTGTCGTGATGTGCTGATCCTCGAACGCGAAAGCTCGCTGGGCCTGGGCTCGACGGGTAAGGCGACCGGCGGTGTTCGGGCGCAGTTTGAGACCGACATTAACATCAGGCTTTCGCTTTATTCTTTGGATTTTTTTCGTGATTGGGAACATAACTGCGCTTATGAGCCTGGCGGATATTTGTTTCTCGCGACCGATGAGAATCATCTCGAGTTTCTGAGAGTTTCCGGTGAGAGACAGCGAGTTCTCGGTTACAAGGATGTTCGGATGGTCGATAACGATATGATTTCCGCAATGGTGCCGGGTATTAATTGCGAAGACATTGTCGGCGGCAGTTTTGGACCGCGAGATGGTTTTATCGATCCACTGGCGGTGCTGAATGGATTTATGTCTCGCGCGGTTGCAAGTGGAGCACACATTGAAACCCGTCTGGAAGTCATCTCGATTGTTGTTTCAAAGGGACGAATTATCGGCGTCGAAACGTCGGGCGGTACTATCGAATGTGAAAGTGTCGTGCTCTGCGCAGGTGCATGGGCGAGCGCTCTGGCGATGACGGCCGGGATCGATCTACCCGTCGAGCCGTTGCGGCGTCAGATAGTGTGGGCGCGGTGCGCGACCGATTTGCCGCCCGACCTGCCGATGGTTATTGACCTGTCGGATGGATTTCATTTTCGACCGGCACGTGAATTCGGTCTCGGGCCACCCGCTCCCACAGGTGGTTCTGACGTTGGTCGTGATGTTTTGTTTGCTTATCCTGACAAGGACGAGAAAGCCGGATTCTCGACCGATTTCGACGATGCCTTTATTGGCAAGGTTTATGAAAAGGCCCGCCACCGTGCTCCTTTTTTGGCGGAAACAACGATTGTCCGCGACAGATGCCGGGCTGGATTGTACGAGGACACACCCGATCATCATGCGATACTGGGCGGCTGTGAGATTGAGGGTTTGTATTTCGCCAATGGTTTTTCGGGACACGGTGTGATGCATTCGCCGGCGACGGGTAGGGCTTTGGCCGAGATCATCCTCGACGGCAAGGCAAGCTTTCTCGACGTTTCCTGCCTGAGCCTTGACCGTTTTGCGATGGATAAGTTGCTGCACGAAACCGCCTTTATCTGATTTTCATCGCGGAGTCGCGGAGTCGCAGAGCAGGGAAAATTTAGATGAAGGCGTGATTTTTTTCCTTTCTTGACTCTGCGTCTCAGCGTCTCTGCGGTAAATTCATTTTATGACAACAGCGCTCGTTCATCATCCCATCTACCAAAAACACGATACCGGTCCGGGCCATCCTGAGACGCCGATGCGTTATGAGGTGGTGATGGAAGCGTTGCGCGGCGACGAGCAACTATGGAAAAGTCTGGATGAGATCACGCCGGAGAAGGCGTCGAAAGGTTTGGTGCAGGCGGCCCATACGCCGCAGCATTTTAAACGCGTTGAAGGAGCGGTTGAAAATGGGCTTGATCGGCTCGACGCGGATACGATGATTTCGATGCAGTCGTTTGACGCATCACTGTTTGCGGCGGGCGGCGCGTGTGCCGGCGTCGATGCGGTGATGCAGGACGGGGCGAAGAACGCATTTGTCGTCGTACGCCCGCCTGGGCATCACGCGACGGCGGAAAATGCGATGGGTTTTTGCATCTTTAATAATGTCGCTGTCGCGGCGCGTCACGCGCAGAATCAGTATAAAGAGATTGACCGCGTTGCCGTCATCGATTGGGACGTCCACCACGGCAACGGAACGCAGGGCATTTTTTACGACGATCCGAGCGTTTATTTTTTTTCCATGCATCAATATCCGTGGTATCCGGGCACCGGCAGCCGCGGCGAGACGGGACACGGGCGCGGGCTCGGCTCGACTATGAATATTCCGGTCAAGGCGAATACCCTCGCCAATGAGCAAACCAGAATGTTTGAGGGAGCGATCGAAGATATTTCGAAAAAATTCAAACCGGATTTGATCATTGTATCGGCCGGTTTCGATGCTCACGCGACCGATCCGCTCGGGCAGCTTCGGCTCGAGGATCGCGATTTCGTTTCGATGACGCAGACGGTAAAACAGTGGGCCGGCGACGCGTGCGGCGGCCGTATCGTCTCGTGTCTCGAGGGCGGATACAATCTCGAAACTCTCGGGCAAACCGTTAAAGATCACGTCGTCGAGCTAAGCCGTTGACGCTTGCGTGTGCTAAGATGTTCCCATAGCCGTAAAATTAACGCGCCCTGTGGGAGGTAATCGCTATGCCGGATGTCAATATCGCGTGTGTTCAGTGCAAAGATGTTTTCGTTTTTAGCGAAAAAGATCAGCAAATTTTTTATCAGCGGAACATGATGGCGCCGCAGCAGTGCCCCAAATGCCGCTCAAAAAAAGCGGCCCTGCGGGTGGACGCCCCGACGAGGTTCGAGATAGTTTGCGACCACTGCGGCAAACACGATACCGTGCCGTTTCAACCGAAGGTTGGTCGCTCCGTACTCTGCAAGCATTGTCACGAAGCTAGCCGCTCGCGGGCGAGATTTGCGTAAGAGAATTGCCGCAAAAAGGCGCAAAAATGCGCAAAAAGAAGAATTTTTATCGTTCTGATTTTTTTTGCGCGTTTTGCGCCGTTTTGCGGCTAAAATTTTTATATGGAATTCGAAACAGTTATTTATACTTTTAAAAACGGCGTCGCGACGGTGAAGATGAATCGCCCCGACGCGTTAAACGCATTGTCCCTTCAACTTACCCTCGATCTCGGAGCGGCGTTCCGGCAGGCGATCGCGGACAATGCTCGCGCCGTGATTCTGACGGGTAGCGGACGCGCGTTTTGCTCGGGCGGCGACCTGCGAGAAATGAAATCGATGTGGGAACGCGAAGGTCGGATCGAGGCCTTTCTCGAAGACCCGCTTGCGGCCCTTCACGGCGTTATCAGCCTGATCCGCGAAACTCCGATACCATTTATCGCCGCGGTAAACGGCGTATGTGCCGGTGCGGGCACCAACTTCGCATTGGCGTGCGATATGGTCGTCGCGGCCGACGACGCGATATTTCGCGAGGCCTTTGTTCGCATCGGCCTCTCGCCCGATTGCGGCGGTACCTTCTTCCTTCCGCGCGCTGTCGGCGACAAGATCGCGGCCGAATTATTTATGACCGGCGACGCCGTTACGGCCGAACGCGCCTTGCAGATCGGCATGGTAAACCGCGTGGTTCCCGCTCATGACCTAGCCCCCGAAGCGGGGAAGCTGGCTGCAAAGGTAGCCGCCGGCCCGACCGGCTCAATCGGCCGAATTAAACGAATGCTCAACGCGACGTTCTCAAACGATCTCACCGCCCAACTCGCCCTCGAACACGAATGCCAAATCGAATCGGGTAAATCCGACGATTTCCGCGAAGGCGTCGCCGCCTTCTTCGACAAACGCCCTCCCGCGTTTACCGGGAAATAAACTGACTGGAGGGCAAGCATCCTGCTTGCCATTGGTCCGGGCAAGCAGGGATGCTTGCCCCTCCAGTCTCGAATCTACCCACAAATAACGTCTCCGTGGATTTGACAGGCTAGCCAATCTTTTGTAATTTAGTAAATTGAAATTGACAATCATTTTCAATAAGAATTTGCAGGATGCCAAACGAGTCTGGTTTCGGTTGGCGAAATAGCGGTTGCGGGAGAATTTATGAAGGCTCTTACTCTGAGATTGGTTTTGATCGGCTTGGCCGTGTCGGTGATCGGGATTAACGCGTTTGCGCAGACTAGGGGGGAACTGAAGGGCCGTGTTGTGGACACAAATGGCGATAGCGTCGCCGGTGCGACCCTGACGATCTCGCGACGGGATGCGGGTTTTGTTCTGAACGAGACGACGGACGGCGAAGGACGTTATTCATTTATTAATTTGGCGTCCGGTGTTTACGAGGTTAAGGCTGTTGCGCCTGGTTTCGCCACCGCGCGAAGCGAAATAAAGATACCGTCGAATGGTCAGCTTCTCCTGACCGTGAAACCGGGTCAGATCGCCGTGGATGTGTCGATAACCGCGAGCTATCTGGCGGGCACGCCCGAAAGTCTGTCTGAGATTCCGGGTTCTATAGAGCGGATCGATGCTCAAACGCTCGAAAACAGCCGCGTGTTTAATTTCTCTGAGGCGCTTAGAAAGATATCAGGTGTAAACGTTCGCGACGAAGAAGGTTTTGGCCTGCGGCCGAACATCGGAATTCGCGGGACAAACCCGACCCGCTCCACAAAGGTTTTGCTGCTCGAGGACGGGCTGCCGTTGTCGTATGCTCCCTATGGCGACAACGCGTCTTACTACCATCCGCCGATCGAGCGGTATGAGTCGATTGAGGTCTTAAAGGGTTCAGGTCAGATCGCCTATGGGCCGCAAACGATCGCTGGCGTTATCAACTATTTGACGCCGAATCCACCTGCCAAAACCACTTTCAATTTCAAGGCGGAAGGCGGCAGTCGCGGCTTTTTCAATGGCGGAGCTGGCTTTGGCGGCACGTTTGGCAAGTTCGGTACGATCTTCAATTTTAATCATAAACGAGGCGACGGTTCGAGAGAGAATACGAATTTTAAGCTCTATGATCTCTCTAACAAATCGGCGATTCAGATAAATGCGCGTAGCGTCGTAACCGCAAAATTTACTTTTTTCCGCGAAGATTCAAATCTCACTTACACGGGAGCGACGGAGGCGGAGTTTGCGGCGAACCCGCGCGGGAACATTTTTAAGAATGATTTCTTTTTCGGCCGACGTTTCGGATTCTCGCTCCAGCACGCGGCCGTTCTGACCTCCAAAATATCCCTGACGACAAACTTTTATTCGAATTACTTTTCACGCGACTGGTGGCGGCAAACTTCGAACTCCGGCCAGCGCCCTAATCGCCTAAACGTCGATCCCGATTGCCGCAGCTTGGCCGACTTAAATACGACTTGCGGCAACGAAGGGCGTTTGCGCGATTATCTGACCCTCGGCTTCGAGCCGCGGCTCACCGCAAACTTTGATCTCGGGCCGGTCCGGAACGAGCTAAACATCGGTTTCCGCATTCACGGAGAAGATCAGGAACGCCTTCAGAAAAACGGCGATCTGCCAAATTCGCGAGATGGCGTTCTGGCTGAGAATAATGAGCGAAAGGCATTAGCCCAATCCGGCTTTATCCAAAACCGTTTTATCTGGAAAGATTTGGCGATTACACCGGGCGTTCGGTTTGAGCGAATAGAGTTTCGGCGTACAAACCGGTTGGCCAATAGCGGAAACGGTGCGACGGGTGAAACGACCGTGACCGAAGTTATTCCGGGTTTTGGCGTGGCGTATTCGGGTTTGAAAAGAACCACGATCTTCGCCGGCGTACATCGCGGCTTTTCACCGCCCCGCGTCGAGGACGTGGTGACAAACGCGGGTGGCGTGGTCGAGCTCGCTTCGGAATTAAGCTGGAATTATGAGGTCGGCGTACGTTCGCGGCCAGTTCGCGGCGTCGAATTGTCGAGCGCGTTCTTTCGAAACGACTATGAAAATCAGATCGTCGCGGCTTCGATCGCGAGCGGCGCGGCGTTTACAAACGGCGGCGAAACGCTGCAGCAGGGATTTGAGTTTACCGGACAGATCGACACCGGCCCAATGTTGCGTAGCCCTCACAATTTTTATTTCCGCTCAGCCTATACGTATTTGCCTGTCGCTGAATTTCGCGGCCCGCGTCTTAGCTCGATAACAAGTTCCTCGACGCTGAATGCCTACTGCCCTGCGTCGCGGCGGCTTTCATCGACTTCGTGCTCGATCACCGAAAACCGTCTGCCTTATACACCCAAAACGCTTCTGACATCGAGCGTCGGCTACTCGCATCCCTCCGGCTTCGACGCATTTGTCGAAAATGTCTATATCGCCCGTCAGTTTGCCGACGATCTGAATGCGGTCAATCCGACGCCAAACGCTCAACTGGGAGCTATCGGGTCACAAACCTATTGGAACGCAACGGCGAATTACCGCGTCGAAAAATGGCGGACGACTTTTTTTATAACGGCAAAGAATATTTTTGACCGGACCTTTATTGTCGATCGCATTCGCGGAAGTCTTCCATCCAGCCCACGACTTTTACAGACGGGAATTAAAGTCCGATTTTAATCCGCATGGCTGCCGCGCGCGACGAAAACTTGTCTATTGTAGTGGAACGTACATTCCTTACTAAGATCAGACAGATATGATAGTCGATGAAGACAAATCTGAAACACAATTCCGATCTACAAACCGGCCCGCCGGACGAGCCCGACACGCCGGATCCCGATTCGCCTCAGACACCAACGGTGCCGAATGGGCCAACTCCCTATCCCGTATCCGACCCGCCGCTCGAACCCGACACCGAACCGGTCCGCGACCCCGAACCCGTCCCGCCTTTCCCGGAACCGCTCCCGGGCGCGCCGCCGGATGTGGTTTTCTAATTGGAGCACGCCGCTGGCCCGGACCAGCCGTAAGGGCTCCTGATTCATCCTAAACACCGCTCAACACATTGCTAAGCAGAAGGCTGACGAGGTCGGTGTTTCCATCAGATTGCGGATCGTATCCCGACCCGCCATTCAGAGCGTCCTGGTAACCGATCTCGTAACCCTGGCTGAGGTATCGGCGGTTTTCACCGACGCTGGCCGAATAAGGGTCCTGGCTGCCTCCATCGTAGGTGTATGGATCAGCGTAATTTTCGTCGTCATAGCCATTTTGACGCGCGCTTTGACCGGCGAGAAATCCTTGATCATATCCCTGAGTCAAAAAATTACCGATAAGCTCCGAGGCAAATCCGCCCCCGCCCGTGTACTGGTTGATCAACTCCGCAATCGGCAGACTGTCTAACAACCCGCCCGACAGCAGATTCCCGTCGAACAAGTCGCCGCCGGTCCCGTAGTCCGGCTGATACCCGGACGGCTGGTAATAGTTCCTGACATATTGCGGAACGGCCGCGTAACCGCGCTGGTCGTAGTTGTCATAAAACAGCTGGTTTCGATAAACCGGAGCATATTGCCCGACACTTGAATACTGATCGCCGCCAAGCCGGTTGCCGATGACATTGGCTATGACGACGCGCAGTATTTGCTGCTGCCAGTCAGGACCGTTGTCGTAACCATAGTCGTTCGAATGATAGTTATTATTGGCGTAATAGTCGCCGCCGAACGAACGGTTGTTGCTCCGGGCATAGCGTCGCTGTTCTTTTTCATAACGCCGCTGGGCCTTTCGCTCGTTTTTGTAAAATCGTTTCTCCAACTTGCTGTTGTCCAGGCTATAATTCCAAATGGGCTGACCACCGCCAAAAATGCCTCTCCAAACTGGTCGTCCGAGTGTGCGGTTTATAAATCCGTCCCGGTTGTTCCGCTTGTCACGTCCTCGGCTGCGTCGATCGTCATCGTCGCCGCGTCGGATGCCCGGGTCGTTTCCGACCTGTTGGCGGCGGGAAATTTCGCCGTTCCAAATTTCCCGTTCTCGCGGCGATTGCCGATCGCTGGATTGCCGTTGCCGGTGAGATTCCCGGTTGCTCCGATCTTGCTCCCGACGCGATTCCGCATCGCTCCGCTGCTGCTGCATCTGAGAATTCCAGTCGCTCCGTTCCTGGTGCCGACGCGAGCCGGAATCGCTCTGTCTCTGCTGGCGGCGCGATTCATTATCGCTACGCTGCCGCTGCTTTCGCGAATCCCGGTCGCCGCTCTCCTCTCCCCTGCGAGATTCTAGCTTCCCGTGGTCCTGTTCTTTTTGTCCGCCCCGGTCGCCGCGTTCCTGTTTTTGCCGTCCTTTTCCGTTGCCCTTTCCCTGGTCGTTTTTATCGCGGCCAAAAGCGACCGCCGGCCACGAGATCAGTAATGCCAGGCTAAGTGCCGAGACAATCAGCCGTTTCGTCCATGAATTAAAATTTCGCATATCAATCCCCTTTTCCACAGCGTAAGCGTTCTTGATACCTTGAAAGTCTGCAATCGCCATTCCATAAGCATTGAACGGGCGTTATTAAAGGATTTCGCGAGCGGAATAAACGGTATCGTGCGTTTCGCGACAATATGGTCACTCGGTACAAGCACTTTCTCTTCTTTCCGGTGATCCGTGGTTAATTTTCTGAAATTAGCACGGAGCACACCGAGAAGCACGGATCAAGGCATTGAAAATCAGTTTTGAAACGTCGCTGGCTGCTACCGGCTAATTCTATCCCCGGCATCGCTGATGGCGTCGCCGACGCCATCGACTGTGTTGCCGACTCCGAGTTGTACCTTGCCCCAGGTTTCCTCGCCCTTACCGGCGGCGCGCTGGACTTCGCCCTCGGCTTCGAGATCGGGATCGTTAGCGACTTCGACCGCTTTGTCTTTTACCCTGCCCTTGGCCTGTTCCCATTTACCTTCCACTTCGTCTTTATTGGGTACCGACATAATTTCATTACTCTCTAACAAATAGGGAGCCTATGCGTTTTCGCAAATCATGTGTGTCCGCTCGCACATTCCGGCTTGTGTCATGTCCGATTCGTCCATCCTCGTCATCACCCACGCCAAACCGAGTCGCCCGGACCGCGGGCGGCCCTGCCCGCTCGGATTAAACGGAATCGCCCTCAGCCCGCAGATCGCCGCGATCGCCGACAGCGTCTTCGCCATCGGCAGCAGCACCTTCGCCCCCGACATCCGCTACGTCAAGCACCTGAAATCCATCTCCGCCCCGGTTGAACACGACGCATCCAATGTACTCGTCTGCCAGATCGAACGAACCGCGGGCCTCGCGGGAACGGTAAACCGTAAGCGGAAACAGGTAAGCTCTGAACGCAGTCCAGAAAACGGTGACAGGTTACAGGTGAACGCATCAAACCTGTCATTTGTCTCCAGTCAACAATCACTCTCCTCCGCATCCCCGTCACCTGTAACTACTGACCCGTCACTTCCGCCGACTCCTTTCCTGGGATTTAGTCATCTGGGAATGTCGGCGGAACAAGACCACCTCCGCGACAACGAAGCCGAATACCGCGACGCCGAACGCCGCGAACTAGAGCGCCTAAAACGCGCCCGAACCATCTCCGCCCGTGAAGCCCTGGTCCAAGGCATCATCAACGGCAGCTACGAAAGATACCTAAAAGGCTAACCCGACTGGAGCCGCGAGCATCCCTGCTCGCCTCCTGTCAGAACCGCGAGCCATAGCGACCGGGCTTTAGGCTCGCTGCTCGAAATAAATATAGTAAGATATTCAACTCTTGACTTACATTTTATATATGTGCTACTTTATTTCGCGGTGGCACTTATGGAAACAACAGCTACAACAAAGGGTCAGGTCGTGATACCGTCGTCGGTTCGAAGAAGGCTTGGTATAAAAACAGGGACGCGGATTCAGGTTGAACTTGACGAAAGCAACGCGCGGATCATTCTTACACCGATCACACGTGAGTACATCCACAGCCTTCGTGGTAAGTTTCGCGGCTCGGGCCTACTCGAAGAGCTTGAGTCTTCGCGAGCTCGTGATCGTGAGCGGGAAGCAGAGAAGATAGCTAAATATGAAAAGGCCTAAGACAATAGTTCTCGATTCGTGGGCAATCATGGCGTACCTTCAGGATGAGCCTGCTGCAGAAAAGATCGCCGACATGATTGCAGACGCCAGAGAACAGGGCGATCGCCTGCTTATGAGCGTCGTTAACATAGGCGAGGTGTGGTACTCATTGGCGCGGCGGCGTTCGACAGCCGATGCCAACCAAGCCCTTCGCTGGATCAGCGAGATCGGTATCGAACACATCAATGCAGATATTGAGCTAACCAGAATCGCAGCCGGATTCAAGGCCAAAGGAGGCATCTCCTACGCCGACTGCTTCGCCGCCGCCCTCGCCAAACAAAATAAAGCCACTCTCGTCACCGGCGACCCGGAGTTCAAACAACTAGAAAAAGAGATCGAAATAGCCTGGCTCTAAAAAGCTCCGGTCTTTTTGTCGAAACAAAAATTTCCTGCGTACACCGAATCGCGACCCTATAACTCACAACTCACCACTCCGATTTGGGCTATGCCCCCCGATGTGCGGAAACGGCTCCACCTTTCCGTCCAGCCCACCCACCCAATCCGAGGCTCCGCTTCCGCTCTTTGCCGCGTTAGCGGCAGCCTGAATTTAGCCGTGCGGTTTCAACCCACGGTCGTCTTGTGTGAATTATCCCCGCCGCGTCAGCGACGGTTGAAATGTGTTCGGGCTACGCCCCTTGATGAGCGGAAATGGCTATGCCTTTCCGCCCAACCCACCCACCAAAACCGAGGCTCCGCCTCCGCTCTTCGT
>JANPCJ010000185.1:0-26438 GCA_031430895.1 Chloracidobacterium sp.
GCTTTTGCTGGCTTCTTCGCCGGCTAAGAGGCGTGCTAAAGCAGGGACTCAAAGCTCTCTTTATGGAACTATTATTCCCCGGTTTTATCCTCGTTGCCTTGATGGCCTATGCCTCGACGCGCATAAAAAAATCGGCGGCCCGGGCTTACGAGGCCGAGATGGTTGAGACGGACGAGTTCGTCATCCAAAAGCCGGATGGATTTTTGAACGTGATCGGCGGCGATCCGGCATTTGTGTTTGAGGCATATTCCAAAGACTTTGGCGGCGCAGGCTCCGAGGATTTTAGAAAGGCCACGGCGACATTGCGTGTTTATGACAACGTCTCCGAAAATGAGATTGCGGAGCGTATCATTGGCTCGGGTGATACGGTCGTCAGCGATCTCACCGAAATAATCTCGGAGACGCGCTATCGCGTTATCGAAACCGGACGCAGCGAAAAAGGAGTGGAGGTTCGCGATTTTTACAAGATCGCCGGGTGCAATTCAAAAGTTTACGAGTTCAGGATATCGGCTCTCACCGAAACAACCGCAGAGTTTATGCATAGCATCGAATCAATGCTCGATAGTTTTGAGCTAAAGTAGTCGGCTCCATTCGGAATAAACGCCGATTAGAACGCATTAGTATTATAGGTACGCAATTTATGATAAAGAAATTTTACAAGATCATTGTTTTGTCGGCGGCGTTGGCCGTTTTTGGTTGTTTGGCGGGTGTCAGTGCCCAGTCGATCAGCGGTTCCATCGCAAACGGCACCGTTACGCGTGGCACAGCCGCGCGGGCGACGGTTATTTTGAACATCCCCGGCGGTCTGCACGTCAACTCCAGCCGGCCGGGCACCGAATACGCTATTCCGACCGAAGTCCGAGCTTCGGCAAGCGGTGTGAAAATCGGTGCGGTCACCTATCCGCGGGGCCGCAATCGCAAATTCGAATTTTCCGAAAATTCGATAAATGTTTACGAAGGCAGAACGTCATTTAATTTCCCCGTCACCGTGCCGGCCGGCTTTCGAGGTTCGACCGTCAGAGTAAATGTAACTGTCCGCTACCAAGCCTGCACGAACGAGGTTTGCTACCCGCCAAAAAGCAAAACGACGGTGCTGACCGCACGCGTCAATTAGCCGCGCGGCATCCGATCACCGAGAGCAGACGACCGGTTTTGCCGTATTTTTTCTTTTCCAAACGATAGGAGAAGAAAAGGTCGGGCCGTTCCATTGTGCAGAATGGAGCGAGGTAGATATTGTCTTTTCTGGCGCCCGACGAGATTAGCTGATCTCGGTTAGCGGCGTGAAGGTCCACCAAGGCGTGCCCATCGCGCGTTGGCGAGAAATATTTCCCGCTATCCTCAAAACTCTCGCCAAAAGCGTCGATCACATCCGATCCGATCTCGTAGTTCCTGCCACTTGCGGCGGGGCCGATGGCGCAGATCAGGTTGGCTGGATCAGAATGATAGACAGCGGCGAGTTTCGCGACCGTTTTTTTGACAATCGACTGCATCGTCCCGCGCCAACCGGCGTGAATCGCGGCAAACGCGCCGGTCGCCGGGTCGCCAATCAAAACAGGAACGCAATCGGCCGTCTTCACTCCGGCAAAGACGCCAGAAAGATTCGAAAGAACAGCGTCCGCCCGATCCTCAGAATTACCGATGTCCGAAATCGCATGGACGGTTTTGATCGCGTCACCATGAACCTGCCATGCGGTCGCAAGGCGAAGATCGCCACCAAAAACGGTGAGAAAACGACGCCGGTTTTCCTCGATGTTAGCGGCCGAATCTTCGTCAAAGCCGGCAAGATTGAGGTCGTCTCGTGGGAAAGGAGATACTCCGCCGAGCCGGGTCGAAAAGCCGTTTACGAACCCGCGTTGATCGAGCGCCCGGCAGACAAGTACTTTTACGCCGTCGTGCTCTCGCCAAAGAAAACCTGCATCGGTTAGAATTTGTTGTTCGGTTCTCGAAGTTAAACCACCCGTAACGGCAGGTGGTGCTGGCAACTGACCACCGGCGACTGACAACTGACTAATGATCCTTTCCATCGGCATCGACATTGTAGAAGTTTATCGCATACGGCAAACCATCGCCAGAACTCCGCGCTTTGTCGAGCGTGTGTACACGGCTGGTGAGCGAGCATATTGCGATGGGAAAAGAAAGGCCGCAGCTGAGTCGTATGCCGGGCGATTTGCCGCAAAAGAGGCGTTTCTAAAGGCGTTGAAAACCGGATGGCGAGGGAAAATTACTTGGCAGGAAATCGAAGTCGTCGTCGAAGAAGACGGCGTTCCCACGCTAAACATTACCGGCGAAGCATATAGAATATTACAAACACGCGGCGCCGCCGCCGTTCATCTTTCGATCTCGCATACGACGGATCACGCCGTCGCTCAGGTTATTTTGGAATCGTTTTGAGTCTCGCCTTTGGGCGGCCTCTCGCCAGTGAAGAAGCCGCCTAAAGGCGCGACTCAAAACGCGGAACTCAAACCGTTACGGTTTCGCGCTTTCGTCGAACGTAAAATATCCAACCGCGACATCGTGA
Source organism: Chloracidobacterium sp. (assembly GCA_031430895.1). Taxonomy (GTDB): domain Bacteria; phylum Acidobacteriota; class Blastocatellia; order Pyrinomonadales; family Pyrinomonadaceae; genus OLB17. Next base: position 2,519 of record JANPCJ010000185.1, read on the forward strand.
TCTGAAAACCGCTCGACCCGAGCGCCGTCGGAACGGTAAACCGCCGGGAAATCCGCATTCACCCGCAGATAGCCAAATCCGGCGACGTGCCGCTTCAGTGAAGCGTTGGCGATGAAATGATCGAGCACCTGCGCGTTGCCGTCGAAACTGTACGAATACTGTTGGTCGGTCTTTATCATATCGACCAGGTTGAACAGATCGGGGTTGATTAGAACGTCCGATGCGAGCAATACGGAATCCTTCGCCGCCGGTGTTCCTTTGATCGTGCCGATAACGTCAACCAGGCCGTCACTAAACTGAAAGGCGTTGAAATCACCGACAAGCAGTATACGTTCGGCCGCATTCAACTTTTGCCGCTCGTTTACCCATTTTGCCAAAAATTCGGCTTGAAGCTTTTTCTTGAGTCGGACGTTCGGGCCATCTTTGGGATCGTCGATGCCTCTATACGATTTGAGGTGGTTTGCGACGACGGTTATCGCAAAGGGCTGGTTTGTCTTTGGATCGTTGATCTTTGCCTCGATCATGATCGGCGGCCGGTCGTTCAGAAAATCGTCGCCGCCCGTGACGGGATTTTTGTACTTATCATCTTTGCCAAATTGCTTCGCCGAAACCACCGAAACTCGTGAGGTTTTCACGAGAAAACCGCAGTCGATGCCGCGGCCATCGTTGCCGTTAAACAGATAAGCCTCGTATTTCGGATTTGGCTTTCCGGCGGCGACGGCCTCTGTGTTGATTTTTTCGGCCAACCGTTTGAGCACATCCAGATTTTCGGCTTCGATAACGGCGAGCAGATCGGGCAAGTGCAGATAATCGCGGACGGCCACCGATATCTTGCCCAGCCGCTTTTGAAAAGCGACGGTCGTCGGCAGATCTTCCTTGATATCCGGGTCGTCTACGTCATCGACAAATGTTTCGATGTTGGTCGCGGCAATGGAAAACTGCCTTTCTGTCGTCGCGGGAAATGGGAGCGGCCTGATCGTATTCGACACGGTCATTTTCCCGCCGACATCGGTCAGTATCGTGTATTTGCCAAACGAATAATGCAGAACGCCGGAAAGATCTTTTATCTCCGATTTTGCCGCAACATTCAGAGGTGCGCCGCCGACCTGATCGTTTGTATCGACGCGGATCGTTTCGGGATTTGCGTCGAAGATCGGCAAACGCGGGAGTTCCTTTTTCCACTTGTCCCTGTCCGGCGACGCGGAATAATTGGAAATGTCCATGCCCGGCTCACGAAAGGGACGCGGGACGCCTTTGACGACGCCAAAAAAAACGCCGTCCGAGACTACGGTCTCATTCTTATGATCGATCCTGCCTCCGGTCGGGCCGACCACAACAAACTCCGGAATGGCGACACGCATTCCCTCATATTTTTCCAACGAATCAAGTGTATTCGCTTTGAAGTCTGCCGTCGTAAGCATTACGGGTTTTGGAAGAATTTTGCCGCGTTCAAGCACCTGAATCGAGTCACTGCCGATTTTGAACGATATCTCGGTTATCGGCGGACTTGACGGCTCGGTACGGGGCCGGTACTCATCGACAAATCCGCTGGCTGATACCAGACTGCCAATGGCGGCTTCTATATCGGGTGCAGTCCTCGTAAAAACGAAAACGCCGTCGGATGTATTCGGGTCGGCATCGACCTTATCGTCAGGCGTTTGGATAAAAAATCCAGTCCGCGTACGAGCGGTGACAACACCGCTGACCCGGACGCGCTGACCGTTAAACGCTGATTCCGCCTTATCGCCCTGGATGGCCGCGATCGAAAATTCCTTTTGAGCAAAAGTGGCAGTGGCACCCGCCAAAACGACTACGATGCCAACAAAGAAACGAATGGGCGCGGAACACATCTGGTTTATCTTCATTACTGCTTATCGCGTTTTCTTTCCAATAGTTCCTGTGTGTTTTTTGGAATCTCGGAGAAGAAATTGTAACCCGTCAGGTACTCGACCTCGTCGACTGTGACACGGTAGGTGCGCCAAACGTCGTTTATGTTTAACGGAGGCTGATTCGTGACTATAACGCCAAATACGCGCGTCGAGCGCGACACGCGTTGAAGGTCATTATCACCGTTAGGTAAAATCAATACGACTTTCCAGGTGAACGCCGGAACCACTATTCGCCCCTGTGCAATCGTGCCAATATTTCCAACCGTGCCCGAAGTGATGTAAATTTCGTTTCCCTGCGTGGCTACCGTACGCAGGTACGATTCAAAATCTTCCCAGGCGCCCTGATTGTTTGCCGCTAGCTGGGGAACAATGTTCGTCATGAGAAAGGTTGCGGAATTGTCCGGAATCGAGCGTGTGCGATCTCCCGAAGGCGTCATGTGGCCGCGGTCATATCCCGAACCGGAGTAATCTGTGTCCAGAACCTGATACCAGCCGGAGGGCAACGCAGAATCCGGGCGGAAATCGTCCTGTCGCGGAGCGCTCCCGACCCAACTGCTGTCGAGCCGCCACGCGACCCAATTGGCGGTTGCCCGGCCGCGGTTGTACGAAAGCGAATATTGCGGCTTGAACATCAGATAATTGTTTTCATTTGCGACATCCGGTGTGGCATTTGACGGATTACCGAAAAGAAGCGGGTCCTCATTTCCGAATGGTGCATTGATGTTTAGGAAGATTACCGAGCTTGCCGTGCGGGTTTGGGCATCGGTAATTGTCACGGCAAGTGAACGCGTCCCGCCGGTGATCCCGCCCGGAATCGTATAACCGAGTGAAAAAATATTGTCGCCCGGCGTAACGTCTCCGTTTGTGGCGTTATCAAAAAACATCTGGCTGGCCGGGCCGCCGATATTTGACAGATCGGCCGCAACCGCGATACCCGTGCTTGGCGGCGTGTCCGCCGGCGTGACGCGAACTGTTAGCAGCACCGGTGCGCTTGGCGTAACAACATTAGGGTTAGCCGAGCCGCTGCCGGAAAGCGGCAGGGTTATGAAGCCGCATTGCACGGGTGCCGTCGCCGTGTTTCGCGGGGCCGGAGCTGAGACCGTAAAATCGGCCGAATTCTGGTCCGTGTCCGTGCAGCCCGCACCATTGCGGTTTGCCGAAACTGTGATACCCATTCCGACGACCGGCGTCGATCCCTCAAAACAACCGCCGTTTCCGTAGCCCAGGAAATCAACGATGGTCGGATTGCTGTTGGGACATGCACCGGAAAGTAAAACGGTGCTATTAACAACAGCCACTTTTCCGTTGACCGGGTGCATATTGATCGCGCCCGTCGCATCCGGCGTTGGCAGAGCCGCGCCAATGTTATTTGTACTCGCCTGCTGAATCAAAAAATACTGGCCCGGGGCAAGCGTGACGCTCGGAAGAGGCGTTGTCAGCCAGTTCGTCTCACCGGCGTAGGAAAATTGAACAGACCACCCGCCCAAGTTGACCGGCGCGCCGCCGCGGTTTAGTATCTCGATGAAATCATTGCGAAACTGCGAAGGCGTCGCGACGCCGCCGCCGCCGTAGATCTGGCTGATGACGATGTTTGGCGACACGAGGTTGCGGCCCGTCGCCTTCGTCTCAGTAAACGCAAACCACGAGAAAACGGCGGCGAGAACCGCGAGACTCAGATACAACTTTTTCATTAAAAATCCCTTCAAAACGCCAAATCCAATTCAGCGCAAGCTATTTTTTACCATAGTTTGATGCAAAAACGAATTAGGTGTGTGTACGGAATTTGGACGGAATCAAGCTGGACACACAATAGTGTATCGCCCCTTCTCCTTGCACGGGCGCGTGAGCAAGGGCCCCGTGCATTCGTCGCTGCTTTCCCATCCGCCGCGACCTTCAACCCTGCTGGTCAGACTTTCCGCCCTGCCGGTGAAACTTTCCGCCCTGCTGGTGAGACTTTCTGCCCTGCTTGGTGGGACTTTCTGCCCTGCTGGTGGGATTTTCTGCCCTGCTGGTGAAACTTTCCGCCCTGACGGTGAAACTTTCTACTCTAACGGCCGGGCTCTCTGCCATGATGAAACCACCGTAAGCAAAAGAAAAAGGCCCCGCACCACGCGAAGCCTAGATTCTAGCCTGTATTAACGGCCTCACGGTGCTCTTCCCGCCGGCCGAGACGGAGGCGATGGGCGCGGATAGACCACCTGACTCTTGTTGCCGTCCTTGTCCACGGCTCGGACGCCGAAGAAAAAATTGTCTTTAGACATGCCTTTTGCGGTATAGGTCAATACATTTCCGACCGATTGCGAATTTGTCCACTCGGCCGCCGTAGTATCGCGCCAAACGACTTCATAACCGGCGATATCGCTGTCGGTGTTTGCATCCCATTTGAGAACGCTGTCGTTATTTAAACCACCGGTGACGAGGCCGACGCCTTTTGGTTTGCCAGGTGCCGAGGCGAGACTTGCCAGGGCGATCAGGTTTACGCGGCAGACATCCGCCGTGTAAGCAAAATCGACATACTCCGGCGTGTCGCCATAAAAGACACCGCCTTCGGTTCTCACATTTTGATGCTGGTGGGTGTAATCCTCATCGGACTCGGTAAAACGCACCGCCGGGAATCCGTTTGTAAGAAACGGCTGATGATCGCCGCCGCGTCCATAACGGTCGCGCCTGTAGATCATCCAGACGCCAAAAGTTTTGAGATAGCGGTCGGATTGTCCTTTGACGTAACGCGCGAGTTGGCGCGATGTCGAGTCGTTCTCGCCGCCAACGCTTCGGCGTGTGGTTGCCTCTTGTTCGGTCTCACTTGACGGTACGCCCTCGCTAAAGACGCGCACTTTCTTGCGAAACTGCGAATTTTTGTGCGAGGTCACGCCGCCGACAATGTCGTTTGTAAACATTGCCTCGATATTGGTCTTGGCGAGCTTTGCCTGTTCGGCGTAATAGGCCGCACCGAGCAAACCCTGCTCCTCGCCCGGAACGGCCATAAATACAATGGTCGCATCAAATTTTCTTTTTGACATCACGCGCGCCAATTCAATCGAGACCGCCGTGCCCGAAGCGTCGTCATTAGCGCCGGGAGCATCGCATTTCGCATCCGTCGGCGACGTACACATGGAATCGTAATGCCCGGAAACGACATAAACTCGAGTCGGGTCCGTCGTGCCTTTCAATACGGCGAAAACATTTGTCAGCGTTGTCGGTTCCGGAATTCGTCCGCGCGGAGGCGGATTTGCAGCCTGAAGAAACGTCTGTTTCTGCACATCAAGACACCCGCCGCAATCCGCGCTGATCTTTTGAAACTCGGCGAAGAGCCAATCCCGCGCCGCACCGATGCCGCGAGTCGGATTGTCCTGCTCGGACAACGTATTTCGCGTGCCAAATGACACCAACTTCCGAATCGTCCCCTCGATATTCCTGGCCGAAACTTCTTTAACCATTTTGGCTATTTCGGGATCGGGCTTGTCTTTTGATTTTTGGGTAAAGACTTGAACCGCAGAGACGCAGAGGCATAGAACGGACAGAATAATTACTCTCGATTTCATATTGTTTTTTGAAAAAAAAGAATTAACCACAGATTAACACGGATTCACCCAGATAAAAGAAATAAGAATCCGGGTTTCTCCGTGTCCATCCATGGATAATTTCGCGCCAAACTCTATCGATTTGAAATAGGGTAAGCTTCCAGGCGGCTGCCGTTCGCCGAATACAGTAGGGCGGCGGTGTCGTCGGTCACAAACTGTGGATCGGGCTCAGATATCAAAGCGTAATTAGCATCCCTGCCGGTATGAACATTTACGCCGACGAGGCCTTTTTTGTCAAAGGGCTTTGGCAGGTCGGTGTAGAAATACATATGGTTTGCACGCAGTTCGGCGAGGCGTTTGCGGCGGAGCAGGTAATCGGAAAACCTGTCGATCTGCCTGACCGGATCGATGCGGTCGAAGATGCTTTCCTGTACGTCGGTGCTGGAAGGAGTGGCGCGGCGGATCGCATCGCCGATTACGCGACCACGCAGATCGGTTGCGTTCGGGACTGAAATCTGTAACCCGCGGAAACGGTTTATGAGGTTGGGCGTTCGACTGAGCGAGCCATACGAATAGATACGGCCTGTCACGTAATTGCGCGCCTGATTGCTTGCGAGCGTCGTCAGATCGACCGAACCGAACCGTGTTTTTAGACCCGACCAGCGAAACGAATTTGCCGCGCTGGCGAGACTTATTCCGCCGCGGGCCAGGCCAATCACCGATGTCGCCAAACCGCCGTATCTAAAGTAAAGAGCGGCCGCCCGCAGAGCAATTCCGGCGACGGTGCGAAACACGCCGCGAGCAGGTGCCGTGTGCCGGACGCGCCATATCTCGGGTCTCTTCGGATTGCCGGTCTCAAACGCGGCGATCTCATTTCGACCGCCGACGACCGCCTGACGGCTTTCGTTTATCAGGACAAATTGGGCTTTGTCAACCTTGTGGTCGCGCTTTGCTATACGTTTTCCAGTGCGAGCATCGAGCGTGATCAAATCGTCTTTATCGGCAATGAGAATGGTGCTTTCGTCCGCAAAGACAAAATTCGTCAACCCTTTATCGGCACCTTTATATCGCCAGAGCGTTTTACCGTTTGCTGTGTCTATCGCGGAAACCCCGAACGGCCCTTTCTCTTGCGGCTCACCATCTTTTAACCGTGTAAACTGCCCGCCGGTGCGAACATATAGGACGGTGCCGATCTGCGCCATCTCGGCACTGATGCCGAGATCGTCGGCTTTCCAATCAAGTTTCCCGGTTCGCCGATTGATCGCGCGGATGTGGCCGCGGCCCGAAACATAGACATACGTTTCGTCAAAGATCGGGTCAGCCTCGGTCAACGCGAGGCCGTTTTCGTTGATCTTGAATTTTTCGCGCTCCTTCTCTTTGCCAGTTCGCGCGTCGTACGAGGTCGAGCCTTCGTAGAACAGAAACAGCCGCCCGTCGAGCAGCAGCGGTGCGCGGTAATTGTCGAGCGTGTGATCGACATCGCCGAGATTCTCACCAAACCGCGTTGGCATCATCTCGATCTCGTTGTCAAAATCGCGTTTCCACAATTCGTCGCCGGTCGATAGCCTCAGAACATGAACGACCGGCTTTCGCTTAAATTCATCGCCCGATTTTCCACGCGGGTCTCTTACCAAGATGATGGCGATCAGATCGTTTTCCGGATCGACCGCAAGCTGCATCACATCGCCCTTGACCTTTTCGCTCTCCCAAATTCGCGCTCCCGTCAAAAGATCGACCGCCTCAAGCCGCGATTTGCTGCCTTCATCTCTCGTAAAAAGTAAAAGATCAGTATCAGGCACTGGCGTGACGGATGTTTCCTCGATCTTTCCGGTCGAGCGCCGCCAGATACGCTCGCCGGTTTGGCCGTCGATTGCATATAGGCTCTTCTCGGTTCCGGTCAAAACAATGCCGAAATCCGTCGTTTGATAAAACCGAATTTTCGAATCCAGATTCGACTGCCAGGCAGGCTGGGAAAAAGAAGTTGCCGCAAAAATGCACAAAATACACAAAAGTAAAACTGCAGCTTTCATGAGATCATCTTAACGTGAACGCAACTCGAATGGAAGAATTGCCGGGTGAGGCAAGTATGAGGTCCTCTTCTGATTCGTCGATAACACGCAGATAATTATGCGGATCGTTTTCCTCAGATTCGACAACCGGATAGACCTTGTTAAGTTCCAGATCGTCGCAATCGGAATTTTCTAAGCACAACGCAAATCCGATGATATTCATTTCTAGTCTAACAGTCGTTTGACCTTGATTTTTCGTTTTCCAATGCCGTGACACTCGTACCAATGCAATTCAGCGTAACGGATCATCTCCATCCATGAGTTCTACGTAGGCATTGCCTTTTAGCTTCCGCCAGTTCGCCCCGCCAAGTCGAATGAAATCAAATTTAGGCTACTGAATCCGGTAGGCCCTTTCCTTCCAAACGATGACGACCGTTCCGCCAAGGTTATCGGCGATACTGCGAAGCCCGCGGTCGAGTTTTGTGTAGGTGTCGGTGCCGCGGCGGTAGTTGGCGGTCGCCTGGCCGCGATATGCGGAATCGTACCAGGCGCCGTCGCGGTTATTGAATGTCTTTCCACCCACAACTCGCGTTACCGGCATGTCAAAAGCTTTGTTTTGCACCTGATTCGACTGATTTTGCAGCGGCCCAGAGCGCGCCGGCCCGGCCTTTGACGCCGCCGGTGGAAGGTCGCGGGAACGCCGGTCCTCGCCCTGTTTGCGCTTTGCCGGTTCGAGATCATCTTTAGGTTGCTCTTTCGGTCTTTCGGCAGCAAGCTTTTTCTCATCACGCCCGCCGGAAACGCTATCCGTCGTGACCGGGGCCGCTGACGGCGGCGGCGTTCCGGCTTCCGGTTTTGCGTCCGCGCTCTGCCGGTCAACCTCGCGTAGGGAAAGGTTTTTGTCATCCGCAACAGCGGATTTTGACTCAATGGCATCTAAGCGCCCGACGGGTTCTGGTGCCGTGGTTGAAGCAATACCCGAACTATTCGCCGTGGTATTTGCCTGCGGTAAATAGGGCGCCGCGGCCGGGTTGACGGGACTCGCGCTCGGAATGACATTTGAGTTTGTCGCCGCCTCACCGCCAAAGAATGGGTCGCCGCGTTTTTCCTCCTCAGTCGTGACTTGCGAAACCGTCGCGTTCTGTGAATTCCGGCTGTTTTGCAATACCAGATATCCAAGAACGCCTGAAAAAGCGAGGACAAGCGCTCCCATAGCGAGGGCCAGATTCTGCGTCTTGAATAGGCGCGTGTACCACGGAATTATGGTCTCCGTGAACGCCGTCGAAGCATCGGAACCCGTCGTCGCACCAGCCTCGGCATTCATAAGGATCGTGTTCGATAGCTGTTTCCGGCAACGGTCGCAGTCGGCAAAATGCTCCATACTTGCAAATTTTGCTTTCTCCGGCAGAGCGTTTTCGGCAAAAGCGGAGATCGTGTCGGCGTCCAGATGTTTCTTTGCCGGATCGTCGCCGACAAGCACACCTCGATTGAGCCGCGCACGCCGCAAGATCGCATCAATTTCTTTGTCGAATTCCAGTTCCATCTTTAATTAGCCACAGAGAAAGGCGGAAACCCAAGCGATAGCGAGGGTGCCGACGTATAGTGTCTCAATCGTTAAGGGGCACACTCCCTACGGGTCGTGTTTCCGCCTTTCTCACTGTGGCTACGGTTTTCGTAACCGTCTACAGAACGCATCATAGCCACAGATCTTGCACCATCGCCAATACAAGAAGGGTGGCAAACATCGTTTCCAGGTTAATGCCGAGGCTTGCGGCCGTCTCGCTCAGATGGCGTTTTACTTCCGCATCCGTCCACCCGTGCCGCTCGCGAAGGCCGCGTTCGACGCCTTTTCTGATCTCGGTCTGCACACGCGTCAGCTTTCGGCTTGCCGTCGCCTCATGGTAGCCAAAGGTCGCGGCAATATCCTTTAATTTCAAATCGTCAAAATAGTATAGCTTGAGGATGAGCCGGTCTTCCGCATCCAGTTCGGCGATTGTCGTGCTCAAGGCCGCAGACACATCCGCCGCCGTCTGGCCTTCGGTGAATAGCTCTTCAGGATTTTCCGTACGCGAGCCAAAATGGTTATCGCCGTTTGCGGCCTCGTTCGCGAGATTTTCAAACTCACGGTCTTCCTCGATCTGGACAAATTTCGAAGTTTTGCGAAACTGATCGACCGCAAGCTGCGATACGACCGCCCTCAGCCACCCGGCCAGACTTCCTCGACCGGAATAATACGCGAGCTTGCTCTTTTTGTTGCCGTCGGCGTCTGTTCGCAGGCCGTAAAGCTCGGCCCAGATCGAGCTCGCGAGGTCCTCGGCGTCCTCGTTATTCGAAGACATCTTTCGCGCGGCGCTCTTAACGGTCGAGTCAAAATTTGCGACCAGATCTTCCCACGCCTGCTCATCGCCCTTTTCGCAAGCGACGATCAAACACAGATCATCCGCTCGAATGTCGTGAACAAACTCTTCGATCTCAGCATGCGCGGCGTTCGGGCTGTCGCGAAGAAGATATTTCTCAAGCGCCCGACCAACACGGTGAGCGATGTCAGAACCCGTGATGCCCCGTGCATTTTCGGCGCGAGAGATCAGATGCTCTATCGCTTCTTCTACCGTATTTTTGTGCTTCTCGGCGATGGCGCTCATTCAAAAAAGTGAGATGATTTTAGCACTGTTTTGATGAAAGCTGGAACAATTGGGGTTGTTTGGGGTCTATTGTCTTAGAATAAAAGAAATTATGCGAAAGTCTATGATTTTTATATCCATGCTAATCTGTTTCAGCTCATTTCAAGATGTAGCGGGGCAGAATCGACGGGTAACAAAACCGAAACCCGCGCCAACGATAATCAGCTGTGGTGTTTGCAATCAAAAGGCGCTCTATTTGCCGAAACCTAAGTATCCTGAAGCAGCTCGATTTATCCGAGTGTCTGGTAAGGTTGACGTATTTATTCGTATTGACGAACAGGGAAGCGTTGAATCGGCGGTAGCCGTATCGGGACACCCGCTCTTCCGGGCGGCGGCGGCGGAAGCGGCTTTGAGAGCGAAGTTCGCGCCCTACTTTTTACGAAGAAAGCCGGTAAAAGTCATCGGAAACATTGTCTACAACTTTAACCGTTAAACCAGCTTCAAATGTTTCCTCAAAAACGACACGATCTTAAAACCGTCGTAGTAAACCCATGGCTTTTCGCCGAGCGTGTGGCGTCAAGATGATGTTCTGGAATGAGTTGCCGAAACCGAGCCGTAAAGTGATAAAATTATTCCGTTATGGAAATCACTGTGTCGATACCAGATAGGTTTGTCCCCGTTGCGGAAGTCCACGGCGATGTCTCGCGTCAAATGCTTGAGGCTTATGCGATCGAAAACTACCGTCAGGTGAAGATGAGTCTCGGACAGCTTTCGGAATTGCTTGATCTTTCGATTGATGAAGCCAACGGCTTTCTCAAAGAGCACAATGTTCCCCTTAATTACAATATGGACGATCTTGCGGCCGACCGGCGCGCCGTCGAAATATTTTTAAATCGATGATAACTGTCTCGGACACCAGCCCGGTTCATTATTTGATCCTGATTCGACAAGAAAACATACTGCCCCGGATTTTTGGCGAGATCATAATTCCCGAGCCGGTTGCGGATGAAATGCGGCATCCAAATGCTCCCACGGAGGTTCGAGAATGGATCGGTTCGCCGCCGCCGTGGGTAAAAATCCGAAAAGCGTCTCAAATGTACTCGCCTGCGGTTGCCGGACTCGGCAAGGGTGAGATAGCCGCGATTGCAATTGCAATCGAAGAGAACGCCGCCGCGGTGCTGATGGATGATCGCGCGGCAATCCGAGAGGGCCGAAGATCTCAACATACTTACTACGTTCGCCGTTCTCGAAATTGCGGAGATCAGGCGTTTGATTGATTTTGACGAGATTCTGGACAAGCTCGCACAAACCACCTTTCGCATGCCGCCTGACAGCGTTGTTAACGAATATAGGCGACGCAGTTCGGAAAGAGAATCCCAGCCGTAGATCACTTCAAATGCTTCCTCAAAAACGACACGATCTTAAAACCGTCGTAGTAAACCCATGGCTTTTCGCCGAGGGTGTAGTGGCCGCACGGAATCGCTACTTCGCTGTGTTTGATCTTGTGCCGACGAAGCGCGTTGATAGTATCTCTGGAAAGATCGACGGGGAAGCTAAGGTCGTAGAGGGTGTAGATGTAACGCTGAGGCCGGGGTGGGAGCTTTGAGAGACGGTCCATGTAGGCCATAGGGGAGATCGGCAGCCAGTATTCGCGGAGCTCATCGAGAGTCATGTTGTCGCCGATACTCTCTTTGACATGATAGGTCGAGAGGCCGTGCCAGACGATGTCAGCCGGGTAGCCGGAGACATGATTAAATACTGCTGCGTCAATCCGCATGTCGTGCGTAAAAGCAAAAAACCCGACGCACGAGCCGATGCTGGTGCCGACGATGCCGATCTTTTCGTACCCTTGCTGTTTTAGCCAAGTGACGGCGGAGCGCGTGTCGACGACCGATTGCCTGAGAGATTGGAGCGTTCGGCCGACGTTTGGGGCGACGAGATAATCGGCCCGGTCGAGCTCGGACGGCATACGCTCTTCGTGATAGGGCAAGGTCAAACGCAGAGCCGACATGCCTAGCTTGTTGAATATTTTGCAGAGATCGAAATACGTCCCGGCCTTTGCGTTCCAATGCGGCAGGACGAGAACGGCGGATTTTTTGTTATTGTCACTCGGGAAATACTTGGCGTAAGCGGTATTGTTCTCGGGTGACTGTGTTACGATTCCGCTGGTCCAGGTTAGCCAATTTGAATCTGAAATTTGAGATTTCAAATTTGAGATTTGAGATTCCGGCTTTGAAATTTCAAAGTTGAAATCTGAAATTTCTGGAGAAAAGAAAAAATCCTCGCTGTTCGCTACCGTTTTTTTAGAATACTCATCAAACAGCTTTCGCGGATCGTCGCCATTTGCGTGATCGTTAATATACTCCGTTCCCCATTCGAACGGCCGGACGATGCGGTTGTCCTCGAGCATCGCAAAATGCCGTTCCCGATTGTGCATGTAGCGTTTGAGCATAATTGGAGCACGGACGGCTTGTCCGTGCGTGTCGCGTGCTCGATTCTGCTAGGCCGCAACTGATTTCGCTTTCTGCACGATCTTTTCGTAAAATGCGATGTATTGCGGAATGATCTTTGAAGTTGAATATCGCTGAACGGCCAGTTCGCGGCCTTTTTCGCCAAAAGCTCGACGCAGTTCCTCATCGCCGAGAAGGCGGAGCGTGTCGCGGCTCATTTTTTCGATGTCGCCGATGTCACTCAGAAAACCGGATTCGCCTTCGTTAATGACCTCGGGAATGCCGCCGATGCGTGTGGCAATTACCGGCACCTCGCAGGCCTGTGCCTCAAGGGCGGCGAGGCCGAAAGACTCTAATTCCGAGGGCAACAGAAAAACATCTGCAATGCCCAGATAATCGGCGATATTTGCCTGTTTGCCGACATAAACTATATTGCCATTCATTCCGAGCTGCTCGCCGCGATAGCGAACCGCCGACAGTTCGGGTCCGTCGCCGACCATCACGAGTCGCGCGTTTTCACCGGCGGTACGCACCTTTGCGAGTATCTCGACACAATCCGCCGGACGCTTTACCGATCTAAAATTCGATACGTGGACGAGCAATCGTTCGCCGTTTGGCGCCAATTCCTCGCGCAATGGCGAATCGATAAGACGTTTGTAATGATTCTGGCAAATGAAATTGGGAATCACCTCGATCTCGTCAAAATCAAAAGTTTCGATCGTCGCCTGTTTCAAAAACTTTGATACGGCGGTCACGCCATCCGATTGCTGAAGGCCGTAACGCGTAATCGGTAAATAGCTGCGGTCAGCGCCGACAAGTGTAATGTCAGTGCCATGCAGCGTCGTAATAACCGGCACATAGCGTTTTTGCTTGATCGACTCACGGGCCAGGATAGCGCTAATCGAGTGTGGTATGGCGTAGTGGACGTGCAGCAGATCGAGTTTCTCGGCCCGCGCGACAGTCGCCATCTTTGTCGCTAAAGCGAGATCGTACGGCTGATGCTCAAACAGCGCGTATGACATCATCTCCACCTCGTGAAAATGTATCCGCTCGCTCAGCTCCGTCAGCCGCGTCGGCAGCACCGACGAGATAAAGTGGACATTATGCCCGCGTTCCGCCAGATCCCGCCCAAGCTCGGAGCCGACAATCCCGCTGCCGCCATATGTTGGATAAACCGTGATACCGATATTCATAAGCGAAATAAATATCGTATCACGGTGTCCGGTAGAAACAATTACGAATTACGAATTAAGAATTACGAGTTACGGAATTGGCAAAAGAGCGCAGGTTGAGGTCAATTCGAATCCGGGTTCTGATCTCCGGCTTTTACATTCGCGACGGGCACAGCGGATTGTACGGCAGACGCGGCTCCGACGCGTCCGTCGACGTAAACATAACGCGCGTAATAGTAATGTCTAACCTTCGGTTCACTCGAAAGATCGTCAATCCATTTCGGGGCCCAGACGCTCACCTCCGCCACCTGCCTCCATTGGTGGAGCGGCAGGTCCGGGTCGGTCGAACGATATATTCTCATTCGGTTGATAAAGCGGCGGTCATCAAAATTCATAAAGATGCATCTCCACTATGGCGGTGGTATTGTGTTTTCCGGGCCGTTCGGTTGTAATTCCGCGTCGTTCGCCTGTAATTCCGCGTCGTTCACGCGTATTTCCGCATCTTTCACTCGTATTTCCGCGTCGTTCGTCCGTATTTCCGCATCTTTCACTCGTATTTCTACACCTTTCATCTGTAATTCCGCGTCGTCCGCCTGTAATTGCGCGTCGTCCGCCCGTTTTCCGCACCGTTCACATGTAATTGCGCGTCTTTAATCCGTAATCTGCGTCTCTCACTCGTATTTCCGGGTCGTTCACTCGTAATTTGCACCGTTCATTCGCATTCCCGCGCCGCAGACCGACCTTCCGAAGTTATGTCCGCTTGTCATTCGTAAATCACCGGAAATTTAACATAGATGTGTGGAGATTTCAAGAAAATACTCTATCCCACCGGAAATTTAGACCTTTCAGGGACTCTTAGACATGCTCGGGATTTCTTCGGGCTCTGCCCCTCGATGAGCGGTGAGTCTCGGACTCACCGTAAGCCAACCCAAATCGGCGCGGCTATGCCGCCGTTCCGATGCTCCAGGACGGCGGGCGGCATAGCCGCGAAATCTAGGGGGAAGAACCGTCCGGCGTGGCAGAGCACACGCCGCTCATCGAGGGGCAAAGCCCGTAAGACGACGTGTCCTTGGTCAATTCAAAACCTGAGCGAAAGAAATCAAGTAGGAACTTCTCTTTTGTTTCAGGTGCTGTGAGCGAGCGTGTCCATTCCATTAGCGGAGGAGCTAATTCAATCGGATCAAGTTCATCGAAAACCTTCGAGCACGACCGATAGGCAACTTTTAGGAGCATTGGGGACAGCCTCGGCGTTGGCCTCCTCCGTCGTCTTCACGCCCGTTTCATTGGTTTCGGAGATTTGAGTCACTTGTGCCTTTCTTGCGGACGAGATAGACTATGCCGGTGTAGTCGTCAGTGAACAGGAAGGAATTGGCGTCGAGTTTCATTACGTCGCACGGTCGGCCGAGGACCTTGCCGGCTTGAAGAAATCCGGTGACAAAGTCTTGTAATTTCTCGCCTTTTCGCATGACGACGATCTTGTAACCGTGGCCCATCGCCTTGTCGGTTGAGCCATGGAGCGAAACAAGAAAGGCATTCTTGATGGCGTCGGGCGAATCGGCGTCGTCAAAATAATCAAAGCCGAGAGCCGATGACCGCGAGGGGAAATAAGCGTATGGTGCGACGACATTAGCACAGGAACGCTTTAGTTTCGGGTCGCCGAAGATTTTGCCGTTTGACGAGTGGCAATACGGCCAGCCGTAATCGGCGCCGTCCTTTAGCGCGTAGAATGTTTCGTCGGGTTTTTGCAGACCGAGATGGTCCGAGCCCTGATTGGTCGCGAAGACAAAACTGCCGACCGCTCTGATACCGACAGCATTGCGCAAACCTCTGGCAAACTCACGCTGACCGATGCCGTCAGGGTTCATCTCGATGACGCTTGCCCGCACCTTTTCTTTTTCTACGCACGAATTGCAGCTCGAGCCGATCGTGATATACAGCTTGCCGCCGGGCGAAAAGGCGATGGTGCGGGTCAGGTGCCAGCCGCCGTATTTATAGCTCAGGCCGTAGTCGGGAAATGTCGCGAGCGTTTGCGGATTTGTATCGGTCGGTTTGGTCTCGCCGCGCGTAAATTTTCGACGCGTCAGCTTGTCCGTCTCGGCCAGATAAAGCCAATCCTGGCCGTCGGAGTCTCGGTAAAATTGGACGCTGTTCGGATTTCGCAGATTTGTCATGTATGGCAAAACCCGCGCGAATTTGCCGGTTTGCGCGTTCCATCCGTCGAGAATGTAAACAGTCCCGCGTTTGTTGTCGGTCAGGTTGTACATATCGGTGACGAAGATACGGCCATCGGGAGATTTGGCAAAAAATCGGACGCGTTTTAACCCTTCGGCAGCCGGGATGATCTCGAATTCGGTCGGGAGATTGAGGCTAAATGTCTTGCCGTTCTTCAGCGTGATCTTATTTGGCACGAGTCGCCCTTGCGAAAACGCGGGGATTGGCAGCAGGATGATCGCCAGTAACAATAGCTTTTTCATATAATTCGTTTTGTCCGGAATAGCTGATAGCTGATAGCGTATAGCTGAGAATATTAGCAGCTTTCAGTTATCAGCTATTTCGAAACACGCTTATGAAAACCGAGAAATTTCTTATTACCGAGGGTTCAAAGGTAAACCTCAAAGATCACGCAACCGGTTTCACCGCCGATTATACCGACAAAAAGCAGGCGGTGAAAGACCTTGAGAAGAATGTTGAGCGTCTCGCGGCCCTGCAGGACAAGCTTTATGCTCACGACGTTTATTCGCTGCTGATAATTTTTCAGGCGATGGACGCCGCCGGAAAAGATGGGGCAATCGAACATGTGATGAGCGGCGTTAATCCGCAGGGCTGCCACGTTGTGTCTTTCAAACAGCCGTCGACCGAGGAACTCGATCACGATTTTCTCTGGCGGTGCCAGAAAAATCTACCCGAACGCGGCAAAATCGGCATCTTTAATCGATCGCATTACGAGGAGGTGCTGGTTGTTCGCGTACATCCGCAGATATTGCAGTCACAGCAGCTTCCGCCTGACACTAAGAATGACAAAGATGTCTGGAAAAAGCGTTTTAAGCATATCCGCGATTGGGAAGACCATCTCAACGAAAACGGAACGCACGTCATGAAGTTTTTTCTCAATGTTTCGAAAGCGGAACAAAAGGCCCGGTTTTTGTCACGCATTGAGGAGAAAGAAAAGAATTGGAAATTCTCGTCGAGCGATGTCAAGGAACGCGGTTTTTGGGACGATTATATGAAATGCTACACGGAGATGATGGAAGCGACCTCGACCGACAAATCGCCCTGGTACATAATCCCGGCCGACAAGAAATGGTTTACGCGGCTTGCAGTTTCAGAGATAATAGTTAAAAAGCTCGAATCGCTCGACCTGCATTATCCAGTGGTGACGACCGAGCATGAGGCGGAATTGGTTGAAGCAAAGAGGATGCTTGAGAGCGAGAAATAGTTTTCTTTGTCTCCGCGTCACTCAGGGTTAAGAGGGTCTTCAACGAGAGAGGCCGCTGAATTGGCCGACTTTCATTTTATCAAAACGAACCTAATTTTTCCTTTTTGAAAATTCGTCTATAAGCGTCATAAATGAAGCCCAGCTTCTTATCATCGTTCGGATAGTCCCAATACCATTTGGCCGGCAAATTGATAATGCTTTCCAATTCATCGGTCGAAATGCTCAGTTTTTTTGAAATATACCGCTTTTCTTCTTCAATTTTCGGCAGGTTGTACGGTTTGGTCGTCAATTGCTCGATCGCTTTGTCGCGACTGATCTCACCGGCGCAGATTTGCGTTGCCAGACCGGCCCGTCGGTAATCGATTCCAAACTTCTCATACAGGTAATAGGACTGAATAAACCGAGTGTATCTCGATTCGTAGTGTTTCCCTCCATAGGCTTTCCAATCGAATTTTTCTTTTAGAAGTTGATTGGCCTCCTCTTTAACAAAAGGCACAAAGTTAAGCGGGTAGATCATCCTGATGCCCTTTATCAGCTTGTAATACATCTCTTTCCGGTAACCGAACGTCGGAAAATTCTTCGTGCTTCCGCTGCCGAAGGTACTGTGAATATGATTAAAATACTTCAAATCCTTGGCGTTATAATGCCAGCTTTTTGGAAGGATGCCTTCCGTTGCCAGATTTCCCCCGCTGATTATGTACTTGATATTGTACTTAGCGGCAAAGTGATGGAGCGCCGCGGGGATCGCCATGTCGGTAGGTGTTTCAGCTTCCGGAACGGATGCCCGCAGGAATGAAAGCTGTAAATCCTTGAAACCCTCCCAATCCAAAACATAGCTTTCGTACTCGATGCCGAGCTTCTTTGTTATGTTTTTGATATTCAGGACGGCTTTCTCGGAATTCCACCCGTTGTCCATATGCACCGCCAAAGGGCGAATGCCTCGTTCGAGCGCTATATTCGCCAGGTAGCTGCTGTCCGTTCCACCGCTCACGCCGATTATGCAGTCATAATCGCTGCCTTTTCCCGCACGTTTTATGGCGTCCACCATTCGATCCAGCGATTCATCGCTTTCTTGGCCCTGATACTTATGTTTCGCCCTTTTGTTCAGGAATTCGACGCAGTGATTGCAGCGACCGTCTTTATCAAAAGTTATCTGCAGATCGGTTGTGTCCATTACACATCGGCTGCATTGTTGATAGCTCCTTGTCGACATAAAACTTGTAATCAGGCAGAGATAGTGTTCCACTGCCTCAAAATCGAGAAATGGGAAGCAAATAGGATCCCAAAGAAAATCGTAAATCATCCAAGATTCAATACTTTTGTGTCCGGATAATTGATTAGAACTCCGCGTCTCTTACCTTGGTAGACAAAAAAACTCCCGGCGGCCAACCCATTTGCGTGTCCGCGCCGGTAAGCATCTTCCAGGTCTTCTATTTTTCCAGCTCCGCCAAGGGCCACGACCGGAACATTCACCGCCATCGATATCGATTTAATTAATTCAATATCATACCCGTCCATTGCTCCGTCGTTGTCTATCGACTGAATAATTATTTCGCCGGCGCCGTTTTTCTCCATCAATCGGGCAAACTCGACTGGGGTAAATGCCGTTGATTTTCCGCCGCCCAGTATCCAGCTTCGCTGCCCGCGCAAGAATTTATTCTTTACATCGATACATACCACAATAGTCGTCGAGCCAAAAGTTTCCGACGCCTCTTTGATAAAATCGGGGTTTTGGCCCGCGTATGTGTTTATCACTACTTTCTCGGCCCCCGCATTTATTATCGCCCTTATGTCTTCCGTCGATCTGATTCCACCGCCAACGGCGAACGGCATACGAGCCTCTTCCCCGACATTCTTTACAAAATCGAGCGAGATCAACCGGTTTTTCTTTGAGGCCTCGATGTCGAGAAACACCAGTTCGTCGGCCTTCAGATCGTTAAAAATTCTAACGGCGTTTATCGGATCGCCAATATACTTATGGTTTCTAAATCCGATCGATTTAACTAAAACCCGATTTTTCAACAGTAGAACGGGTATTATCCTGGGTCGAAACATTACATTTCAATAAAATTCTTTAACAACTGAAGCCCGGCGTCGTGACTCTTTTCGGGATGATATTGTACCCCGAATATATTACCTTTCTCGATTGCCGAGGGAAATTTAACCTCATATTCAGTTTCGTTTAATATGTCCGATTGGTTTCTGATCTTTAAATGAAACGAGTGAACGAAGTAAAATTCCGAAAATTCCGGTACATTCCGCATAAGTAAGCTATTCTTTTTTATGAATATCTTATTCCAGCCCATATGAGGCACCTTGTATCGCCGTTTGTCCGAAACATTAAACTGTATTATATCAGCCTGAAACCAGCCCAGGCCGTTTGCATTTCCTTCCTCACTTTTTTCAGCCATCAACTCCATTCCGAGACAAATCCCCAGAATAGGTTTTCGGTCAACCAAAACCGCCTGATTTAACGGATCGAGCAAATTCAGCCGCCTCAAATTAGACATCGCCTTTCCGAAGTGACCCACACCGGGAAGGATGATCTTCTCGGCCCGCGAGATGTCGTTCGGATCGGATGAAACGATGGAGCTAACGCCCAGCAGATCCAGGCTCCGTTTGACGGAATTCAGATTTCCGGTTCCATAGTCAACGATCGTTACTCTGAGCGTCATCGGCTAAATTATAACCAAACATGTTCAGCAGGGATTTATATAATGTCGCAAATGAAGCGGCGACCTGTCCAGTGTGTCTCGCATTTTGTGGAAGTTGGATAAATTCGGTTTCTCAAACGGGGCAAGAATTTTGCCACGAATGCACGAATGTTTTCGCGCGGCAAGAACATCAGTTCTATTCGTGAATTCGTGGCTCAGTCTATTTTTCTGGAACAAGGCGCATTATCCGATCGTCATCATTGGCCGGCGAGCCTCGGCCGTCGCGGTTTGAGGTTGAGAAATAGATGTAGCCGTCAGGCCCCTCGGCTATCTCGCGGATGCGGCCATAGACTCCGTCGAGCAGATTCTCCTGGGCGGTGACGCGGCGTCCGTCGAGTGTGACGCGGACGATCAGTTTGCTGCGAAGACAGCCGAAAAAGAAATTTCCCTTAAAAGCCGGAAACTGCGAGCCGTTGTAAAACATCGCGCTGGCGGGAGCACAGGCGGGCGAATATTCCAGCAGCGGCGAGATCATGCCTTGACGCTTTTCGGTATGATGAATCTCGGCCCAGCCGAGATTTTGACCGCGTTCGACAATGTTGGCCTCGTCGCCACCCGAACCTTTCCCCTCAAAACTGCTCGGCCCGTGCTCGGTTTGAAACATCAGGCCAGAGCCGGGCTGCCACGCCAATCCCTGCGCATTTCGATGTCCATAAGACCATATTTCTGGCCGCGCTCCGGCGGTTGCAACAAAAGGATTATCTTTTGGTATCGAGCCGTCGTCATTTAGCCGCAAGGTTTTCCCGGCAAGCGAATCGAGTTTCTGCGCAAGATTCCAATCCGTGGAATCGCCGGTTGTGACATACAATTTCCCGTCCGGCCCAAATCTGCACCGCATACCGGCATGATTTGGCGCGCCCGGCACGTCCTGAACAATTACTGTCGGCTCGGTCAGAGCATTGTTCGCAAACTTGTAACGAACGACCTTAACCCGTTTGCCGTCTTTATTGTAAGAATAGGCAAGATAGACAAAGCTATTTTTCGCAAACTCGGGATGGAGCGAAATATCCATCAATCCGCTCTCGCTCGATGGCTCAACATCGGGGACGGTATAGACCGGTTCAGCTCTGAGGGTTCCGTTCTCGATAATACGCACACGCCCCGGTCGCTCCGTAAAAAGGAGATTTTTATTAGG
Source organism: Chloracidobacterium sp. (assembly GCA_031430895.1). Taxonomy (GTDB): domain Bacteria; phylum Acidobacteriota; class Blastocatellia; order Pyrinomonadales; family Pyrinomonadaceae; genus OLB17. The sequence continues at coordinate 23,466 of JANPCJ010000185.1, forward strand.
CAGCCAGGCAAATCCCCACGGCACCGCGAGCCCGCCCGCGACCGTCTCCACGCGGAATCGAACATCACCACTCGTAGTTGAAACTATGGCATTCCCGGCCAGGCCCGCCGGAGCGCAGGCCGCCCCGAAAGCGAACAATAACAACGTCAAAATTAACATTCCACTTTTTTTCATATGCCCCCTCGATATTTGTTTGTAACATATTAGACGGCGAACATCGCGATTTTGTTTCCAATGAGTTTTCCTTGTACAGCATTAGTGCGAAACGTGAAATGCAAAAGAGTTGTCCAAAGAGAGACGAAGATTCTAAATTAATTGTTTAATCTCGTGTAAAATCGAATTCGAGGTAAAAATTATGAATGCGGTCTTAGAAGTTACCAAACGAGCGGCGACCACCGAGGTCTTTCAAAACGGTCAAGTTCTCAATGCGAGGCCTATCAGCGTCCGGGAATACGACCGGATGATCGAGCACGGAATTTTGACAACCGAAGACAAAGTAGAACTGCTAAACGGAGTGATAATTAACAAAATGCCCAAGGGAATACAACACGCCGCACTGAATGATTTGCTGGCGGAACTTTTCAGAAAAGAACTCGGAAACGGCGTTGTTATCCGCAATCAAAATCCGATTCGGCTTGACGATTTATCCGAACCCGAACCCGACATCGTTTTAGCAAAACCGCCGCGCGAAATATATTTTGAAAGGCACCCGACACCCGACGATATTTTGTTGATTGTCGAAATCTCCGATTCGACCTTAGGACGCGACCGCTTTGCCAAAGGTTTAGCCTACGCCAAAGCCGGCATTCGGCAATATCTCGTCTTGAACGTCCAGGACCAAACAATTGAAGATTATCGAAGCCCGGACAAAGACGGCTATGGCTCAAAGCAAACACTGCACAAAGGCGAAACATTTACTTTGGTCGCATTTCCCGAGATTGCGATTCAGGTTGACGATTTATTCTGATCGCGGCACTATTTGAGCCTGGAGCCAAGCGCCTTTAGCCAGTCGTAGGGCTTTTTGAGAACCGAGAGCGACTTTGAGGCGAAGGATTTCTTTTCCGGCTGCGGATATGGCGGCGGTATTGTTTGGGCCGACGGTTGGTTATTTCTCAACGCCCGCTCGGTTGCGGCAGCCCGCGGATACTCGGTTTTGAATTTAATTTCCGGATGTTTCCGTACCGCAATAATCACGGAGTCGAAATTTACCGGTCGCGAAATAGGTGTTTTTACAAGCTTTTTGCTCGAACGCCCAGCTATTCCGGCGGTCCGCCTATTTCGTCTTGGCGAGCTCGAAACGGCGTGCACGTCGCGCAAAACTTCGCTGATACCCTGATCAGTCTGAGAATCTAAAAACTCCGGGTCGTTCGGAATATCGAGCGTACTCGCCACGGGATTCGTGCCGACCGTGATCTCGTTCACCGCGATCAACGTCCCAAACGGTCGATCAATCGCGGTAAACGCAATAAAACCGAGCTGCAGACAAAACACGCCCACTATTCCAAGAACCCAACCTTTCATATCCATTAAGCTGTTTATCATTGATAAACAACCAATGTTTAGTATAGCGCTTAGAGTGAAAGGTTGTAAGGCAAAAGAATAGTTTGTCGAAATACGCGACGTTACAAATAATCAAAAGCCTGTTGAACCCGAATTGGGTCTTCCATTCTAATAGTCATAAAATAATCCCTTCGTCAATCGCTAAAAATTGATAATCGCTTTTAAATAGCGCAACAAAGCGACGGGACTGCAAATGTCGGCGGTTCCGTCGGGTCGCATTTTTTTTGATCTATTAGTAGAATTCAGGCAAGCAAGAGTTTTCAGGGGAGCGAGAGCTGAGAGTTGTTCGAATCGCGAGCAAGACCCTAAAAACCTGATGCGGATAATACCGACGAAGGGAGAAAAACGATGAAACAGCGATTAGCAGTCAGCAGTCAGCAGTCAGCAGAGAAGAGTAGTGACGAGGTCAAACTTCCTGCTTCGCGGAAGATTTACGTTGAGTCCAACGGCAGTAGCGTTAATCAAAACAGGCACAATTTAAGAGTTCCGTTTCGCGAGATCGCGTTGTCGCCATCGAAGGATTTCGACGGGACATTGCAGGAGAATTCGCCGGTTCGGGTTTATGACACGAGCGGGGTTTGGACTGATCCGGAGGCGAGGTGCGCCGTTCGCGAAGGTCTGCCGGCGCTGAGGCGGGATTGGATTGTATCTCGCGGTGATGTTGAAGAGTATGAAGGCCGTGAGATCTTGCCGCAGGATAATGGTTATTTGACCATAGGGGCAGAAGAATTCGCTAAAGCGAGGCAGCCTAAAGGTGGGACTCAAAACGGTCTCGGCGGGTTCCCCGGTCTGCGGAGGGCTCCGTTGCGCGCCAAAGCGGGCCTGTGCGTGACGCAGATGCATTACGCGCGAAAGGGCATTATAACGCCGGAAATGGAGTATGTCGCGATCCGCGAAAATCTCGGGCGGGGCGCGGACACAATGGTGCGCAAGTCAGAAAAGTCGGATCGCAGTTCTTTAAATCATCAACACAAAGGCGAATCGTTCGGCGCGTCGATTCCCGAATTTGTCACCCCCGAGTTTGTCCGCGAAGAGGTCGCGCGCGGACGAGCAATTATCCCTAATAACATTAACCATCCCGAGAGCGAGCCCATGGCGATCGGGCGAAATTTCCTTGTAAAGATCAATGCGAATATCGGCAATTCGGCGATTGCTTCAAGCATCGAGGAAGAGGTCGAGAAGATGCGGTGGTCCACGCTGTGGGGCGCGGACACCGTGATGGATCTCTCGACTGGCAAGAATATTCATGCAACGCGCGAATGGATATTGCGAAATTCGCCGGTACCGATCGGGACGGTGCCGATCTATCAGGCGCTTGAAAAGGTGAACGGCAAGGCGGAGGATCTGACCTGGGAAATTTATCGCGACACGCTGATCGAACAGGCCGAGCAGGGCGTCGATTATTTCACTATT
>JANPCJ010000186.1:0-2108 GCA_031430895.1 Chloracidobacterium sp.
TTCTATTGCTGCCCGACGGAATTTTGCAGATACACAGCGGCTTTGGAACTCTAGATTTTATTCGGGCTTGCATTACTGGGCGGGAAAGAAAATTTCCCAGCAGGAAGTAGCAGAAATAAAGCTGCTGAACACGGTCGAACAGACCGCAAGAGTTTTGGAATGGGAAGAAAAAAGGAAGGCTTTTTTTAGCACCGATTTTTCGAAGTCGATTCTTTACTCTGTTGCCGCACCGGGGACATCTCAGCATCTTTTCATGCTCGCAATCGATATTGAGCAGTTTCATCGCAAGGATGTAAGGGATATTCTCGCGTCAAACGGCTGGTATCAGACGGTGAAATCCGATTTGCCGCACTTCACCTATCTCGGGATAAAGGATAGATCCGAACTGTCGAAACGTGGATTGAAAAGGGAGGAAATCAACGGCCATGAATTTTGGACGCCGAAGATTGATTGAAATGAGGAGGTAAGCCGAATGCAGTGCCCAACCTGTCGAACACTAAACGATAATGAAAATACTTTCTGTGTAAGCTGTGGCTCGACCATCGTTAGAAACCGTGATCTCGCAACTCTTACATTGCCCAACACTCAAATCCCGGGCACGGTGGGTGGCCAAGGCAACTCATATCCTTCCGTGCCTACCCACTTTGTCCAACACCCAAACGTAAACAGGTCGGAACCAGGTTTCCAGCAAGCCGGCTCTGAGCTCGACCCGACGGCCCCGCAGTTTAACGCACGAATCGAGAATAAACGCGGCAAAACCGTTGTCTTTGTTGCTCTCGGCATTTTGGGCGTTCTTATTCTCGGCGGTGTGGCTATCGGCGCTTTTTTCTTCCTCAAACCCGGCGTTCAGCCCGGCGAGCGTCTCCCGGAACATCTTGGCATGTTCTCTCAGAACAAAGAAAAAGATCAGCTCACCGAACTTAGAAAAATTGATTCGCAGAATATATTAGACGCAAAAGATAAGTTATTTAACGATGAATCTCTTCCCGTAGTAGGTGAACGGCCTGAATTGATACTTTACGCAGACGGCATGGAAGTGCCCATCGCCGACGTAAAACTTATTCAACTGGACTCGGTGAAAAATGACGGCACGATGAAATATATCGAGTTTCAGGCTTCCCCGGTTGATGGCAAACCGGCAATGAAGCGAATTAAGTTTCCCGAAAGCCTTGCAATCGGAAAATACGCCTTTGCGCGTTTTGATGGATACTTTGATGAAGGGAAGCATAAATTTTGGGCGTTTGAGATAAAGAACGCGGAAAAGAAGGACAATGGTAGTCTGGCAAGGGAAACCGTGGTTGCCACAAAACCAAAGCAAGTAGGAAATAGTTCGGTGCAAAAGACTGCGGCGACGGTCGCTTTGCCGCCCGCCCCGAGACCCGAAGTGATTGTGCCGTCCGGAGCACGAGTTGGCTATTGCAATAACTCAGACGTGCGAATCCGAAGCTCACCGGACTTAACCGCGCAAGTAATCGGCAAATTGGGCCGAAGACAGCGAGTTTTTGTAATACAGTATTCGGGTAACACGGACTACTGGAAGGGACAGCAGGCGAACTGGGCTTATATTCAGACCGAATCGGGAAAAAGCGGTTGGGTTTTTTCGCCTTTTATTAGTTATTAGGCATGGAGAAGCAAATGAAAGCCGGAAACTCATTTTTGATATCTTTTCTATGCCTTGCTTTGCATCTGGTCTCGTGCTCATCGAGCGAGTCAAAAAATAACGGCAACGGCCCGCAAAACACAAAAAAGGATTCATCGAAATTGAAGGACAATAAGAATTCAAATCCAGATCAAAAAAACGGGGACTTCAGTGCCAATATGCCTGGTGGCTTCAAAACACCGGAGGACGACGTCGGACGAAAATTGTTGAAGGAATACGGAGCCATGTTCATTGCAAGGAACGGGGCCATTCCTCCCATCACAGTAGTGTTTAAGGATGAATCAGAAGTTTCCGCCTTCCAGGCCAGCGTCCAGACATCCGTTGAAGAGATCGGTGGTCATAGCCTAAGACTACAGTCCGCGGCTCTCAGGTCCCTGCGCGAAGCGATCAGCGAGGCTGCGAAAGACAGCCTAACGATCTCGCCGCGAGGTTCGGATTCTGCATCTCG
>JANPCJ010000187.1:0-3297 GCA_031430895.1 Chloracidobacterium sp.
CGTGACGCGTAACAGATCGGTAAAAATGTGAGCAATCAGGCGAATTATCAATGGCGACCGGCGTTAATAAGTAGTTGGACAGCTTCGCTAAATAATCGGCTTGAGGTATAAATAATCTTCGGAGGGAAATTTATGAGGCAATTTTTAACATCATTTTTGATTATCGGTCTGCTTTCACTCGCGGCGTTCGGGCAGACCACGAAGACGAATGTCGCCACTGACTCGGAAAAGCAAGCAGTTTTGAAAGTTTACAACGAATATCTCAAAGCTATGCAGGCTGGCCAAGCAGAGCGCGATCGGGTTCGAGGGCGGCTTTTGACCGAAGACTATTTTTATATGGGCGTTGACGGTCTTCCCGCCGGAAAAACTTTCGTAATGCAGCGACAAAAACGCAACGGACTACGCATCAACTCTCTGAAAATGACCGACATCAAAATTCGTTTTTATAACAACACGGCAATTTTGACAATGCGTTCGACAGGGGCGGGAGTTGACATGGGAAAACCGTGGGGTGGCGACGGCGCGGAAAACGGACACACGACCGTGATGGTCAAACAGAAAGGCGTTTGGCGCGTTGCCGCCGATATTGTCGGATGTGATATTGAGAAGTGATTCTGTCAAAGCGGCTTGAACGTCGGTAACACGCCGCCCAACGATTCAATCGACGTTAGGCGAAACAGCGACTTTGTTATCACAACAGGAGAAAAACATATGGCAAAGGTAACAGGTATCGGCGGGGTATTTTTTAAGAGTGCGGGCAAGGGCTCGGAGTTGGCGGCGTGGTATGAGAAGAATCTCGGCATCGGCCTCGAAAGCTGGGGCGGAGCGATATTGAAATGGACTGACGATAAGGTCGTCGACGGCGGCCTCACGGTATGGAGCACGGCCAACGCCGACTCCAAATGGTTCGCGCCGAGCGAGTCTTCCTTCATGATCAACTACCGCGTCGATAACCTGGACGAACTCCTCGACCAGCTAAAACAAAACGGCGTCGAGATCCTAAAAGGCCCGGACGCCGAAGAAAACGGAAAATTCGCCTGGATCATGGACCCCGACGGCAACAAGATCGAACTGGAACCGGCGGTCATGTAGCGGGGTCAGAACCGGGAGCGGTAGCGACTGGGTTTCGAATAGCCTCGTTCACGATACTTCCCGGAAGGGCAAATAGCCTCGTCCTTTAGGACGTGGTAGGGAAACGCAAATCGATAATAGGGCGTTTTAACGTCCTTGCCGTTAGTCGCTAAAGCCTAAGCCGATAAGAACTTTAAGACGCCCTTCCCGATTTATTCAGAATCTATCCACGCCCTAAAGGTGCGTGGCTATCTGCCGCGAAACGCGGAAAGACGGCTAAAGCCGCCTAAGAATGACGAATATCGAATGAAGGACTTCATAAAGGACAAAGAGCCGATCGACGATTGAACACCTGTGCCGCATAGGGGCAACCTGATTTTAGCCGTGGGTTTCAACTCACGGAAAGGATGATTAAAAACCTCGTCGCGTAGAGACGATTGAATTAACGGTGGTTCAATTGCCGCTGACGCGGCAACAAACAATGTGTGATTCGTTTACCGTGGGTTGAAACACCACGGCTAAATTCAATTGATCGCTACGCGATCTAACACAAATGACTCAACAAGTTTCAATTATGGGAACCTGTTGACAGCTAAGGCAGCCACTAACATGTGCTTTTGCGTTCTACGGGCGTTTGCGTGAAAATCAAAGTTTATGATTACACGCGTTCGTTTTGGGCCGTCTCCCACAGGCTATCTGCACATCGGTTCCGCCCGAACTGCGCTTTTTAACTATCTTTACGCACGCCACACTGGTGGCAAGTTTCTGCTTCGTATCGAGGATACTGATCTCGCACGCTCGACCGAAGAATCGACGCGCTCAATCCTCGATGGTCTCGCATGGCTCGAACTCGATCATGACGAAGAGATCGTTTTTCAGTCCGACAACGCCGATAAACATCGAGCGACGGCGAAAAAGCTGCTCGCCGAGGGCAAGGCATATCGTGATTTCACGCCAAAGGCCGCTCCGTCTGACGCAAATGTAAAAGACGCGATCAAGGACCGTGCTCGTGCCGCACAGGGCGAAAAGAACATGCGCGATAACCTTTATCGTGATCTTTCTGCCGCGGAAAGCGATGAGCGAGCCGCTGCCGGAGAGCCTTTTGCAATCCGTCTGAAAGTCGCTGAAACTGGCAAAACTTCCTTCGAAGATGCTGTTTACGGCATACAGGAACGCGATTATGCCGAAACCGAGGATCTTGTTCTGCTCCGCTCCGACGGCCATCCGCTCTATAACCTGGCGGTCGTCTGCGATGACATCGAGATGGCGATCACACATGTAATTCGCGGCCAGGATCACATAACTAACACGCACAAGCAAGTGCTGATATACGAAGCCCTCGGCGTCACACCGCCAACCTTTGCCCATCTGCCGCTCATCATGGCTCCGAACAAGGGCAAGCTGTCTAAGCGCAAGCACGGCGAAGTTGTCTCGATGACGACGTACCGCGACGCCGGCTTTCTCGCCGCCGCGTTTCGCAATTTTCTAGCTCTGCTCGGCTGGTCCGCTGGTGAGGAAAAAGAGATCTATTCACTCGACGAACTCGTCCAAAAATTCTCGCTCGATGGCATTCATCGCTCGAACGCCGTGTTCAATTTCACCGAAAACGACCCGCGCAAATGGACCGACGACAAGGCCCAGTGGATGAACGCCGAATACATCCGGACGGTGCCTGTCGCTGACCTGCTGCCTTTCGTCAAGGCAGAACTCAAATCGGCAAAGCTCTGGCGTGAAGAATATGAACCCGAAGGCCGCGCCCTGACCGAAACCATAAGCTCAACCGCAGACGCTGGCGCGGATGAGCGCCCCGCGGGAGTAGCCATCGACACGCCCGAACACGGCTCGTACGATTGGTTGGTCCAAACCATCAACCTCATCCGCCAACGCTTCTTCACGCTCAAAGATTTCTCGATGCAGGGCCGCGCGTATTTTAGCGAAGACTACGATTTCGACCCGGCAGCAATCGAGAAAAACCTCTCAAAATTCCCCGATCTAAAGTCGTGGCTCCCAGAACTCGCGGATCGCTTCGAGGCAGAGTTCCCGGACGAAGAAGTTGATGCATTGCAGAAGCCCACGCGTGAGCAAGGGCGTAACCTTCAATTTACAGAAGAAAACATCGAAATCGTAGTCAAAGCCTTCACCGAAGAAAAAGGCACAAAGCTCGGCGTCATCATGAACGGCGCCCGCACCCTACTAACCGGCGTCGCCGTCGGCCCGTCAATGCTG